>NZ_CP040818.1:3462500-3762500 GCF_005887635.2 Paroceanicella profunda
CGATGCGAAGGCGATGCTCGACGAAGCCCTCGCCGCCTGTAAGGGTGCGGCACCGGGCGACTATGTCGTCTACTTCGGCTTCGACCGCTACGACCTGACCGATGCCGGCAGCGAAGTGATCGACCAGGTCGTCGGCGCACTGAAGAGCTACACCGCTCCGCTCGTGTCCGTCGTGGGTCACACCGACACCGTCGGGTCGCTCTCCTACAACCAGACGCTGTCCGAGCGTCGCGCCAACACCGTGCGCAACGCGATCCTGTCGCGCGGCGCAGCCGAGGGCGTGACCACCGGCACCATCACCACGGCCGGCCGTTCCTGGACCGAGCCTGCGGTCGACACCGGCCCGAACGTGCGCGAAGCACGCAACCGCCGCGCGACCATCGCCATCTCGCAGTAAGCGACCGGCGATACCAGCCTTCGACGGCCCTGCAGAAATGCGGGGCCGTTTTTCGTTGAACGGGCTGCCGGGCCGGAACCGCCCCGACGCCTGGCGAACGGGTGGCCACGCCGCCCCCCGCCGGGCCATGACCCGCATCTCAGAAAACGGGCGTGCCCGCCCCTTTTCCGATCCGTGGCGCACCTCGACGCCGCCGGAGCACGGCCGGCTGCACCTCCCCGCGGCCCGCCCCGGACCTCCCTGCGCAAGGCCGACCCCGCTCAAGGCACCTTCCCTCCCCCCTATCCGCCGGACGCCGCACCTTCGGCGGGCGCGCGGGCCACACGCGCCGCATCCGCCACATGCCCCTGAAGCGCGGACAGGCCCGCTCGGGCGTGCGCCGCGGACCGCCCGCCGCCGGGCGATGATGTCAGCCAGAGCTTTCCGGGGTGTGAACAGCGGGAGGGCCGCAGCCATCGGGGCACGCATGGTGGGAATGTGGTCGGACGGGGATGCAATCGCTCCGGCCTCCGGTTATATTCCCGGGATGTTCAGAGCCTGCGCGTTTCTCACTGCCCTGTCGCTGCCCGGCCCGCTGATGGCCGGTCCCTCCGGTACGCCCCCGGACACGCCGGACCGGATGCTCGACCGTCTCGAGACGCGCAGCCGGGACGAGGACGCGACGCTGGGCACGGAGCTGGACAGGCTCGACGCGCAGCACACGCCGGCGGCAGACCCCACGGCGCTGCCGGACACCGATCCCGCACACTTGCGGGACGCAGCGCCCACGCCCTTGCGCGAAGCAGCCCCCGCGCCCCTGCGTGCGCCCGCGCCCGAAAACGCCCGCGCCGCGGCCCCGCCCCCGGGCGCCGCCAAGACCGACTGACCCTTTCAAGCCGACCCGGAGACCCTGATGGCCAAGTTCCTTCTGCCGCTCGCCCCGCTGACCGACACTGCCGAAACGGCTGCCCCGGGGAAGGCGGGCAAGGGCGATTTCGGCGCCATGCCCGAATGGATCCTCGACGATCTCTACCCGGCCGAGGACGCCCCCGCGCTGGCCGAGGACATGGCCTGGCTGGCCGAGGAGGCCACCGCCTTCGCCGCCGATTTCGAGGGCAGGCTCGCCAGCCTCGACGCCCCCAGCCTCGCCGCCTGCGTGAAGCGCTACGAGCGCATCCAGCAGGTGGCCGGCCGGGTGATGTCCTACGCCGGGCTGCGCTACTACCAGAACACGATCGACCCCTCCCGCGCGAAGTTCTTCTCGGACTGCCAGGGCAAGCTCACGGACATCTCCACCCCGCTGGTGTTCTTCTCGCTGGAGTTCAACCGGATCGATGACGCGGTGCTGGAAGCGCGCTACTCGGAGAGCGCCGAGCTCGCCCGTTACCGCCCCGTGCTGGACCGGATGCGCGCCTTCAAGCCCTACCAGCTCTCCGACGAGCTGGAGAAGTTCCTGCATGACCAGTCCGTCGTCGGGGCCTCCGCCTGGAACCGGCTGTTCGACGAGACCATGGCCGGGCTGGAATTCGAGGTGGATGGCGAGAGCCTTGGCCTGGAGGCCACGCTGAACCTGCTCTCGGACAGCGACCGCGCCCAGCGGAAGGCCGGCGCCGAGGCGCTGGTGGCGGTGTTCACCGAGCGGCTGCCGCTGTTCGCGCGCGTCACCAACACGCTTGCCAAGGAGAAGGAGATCGAGGACCGCTGGCGCGGCATGCCCACGCCGCAGACCGGCCGCCACCTCTCCAACCACGTGGAGCCGGAAGTGGTGCAGGCGCTGCGCGACGCGGTGGTCGCGGCCTATCCGCGCCTCTCGCACCGCTATTACGCGCTGAAGGCGAAGTGGCTGGGGCTGGAGACGCTCGAATTCTGGGACCGCAACGCGCCGCTGCCCGAGCGCGAGGACCGCGATGTGCCCTGGGCCGAGGCGCGCCAGACCGTGCTGGACGCCTATGCGGATTTCTCCCCCGAAATGGCCGCCATCGCCGAGCCCTTCTTCGACAAGGGCTGGATCGACGCGCCGGCGAAGCCCGGCAAGGCGCCCGGCGCCTTCGCCCACCCCACGGTGACGGACGCGCATCCCTACGTGCTGCTCAACTACCTCGGCAAGCAGCGGGACGTGATGACGCTGGCGCATGAGCTGGGCCACGGCGTGCACCAGGTGCTGGCGGCCGAGCAGGGCGAACTGCTCTCCTCCACGCCCCTCACCCTGGCGGAGACCGCGAGCGTCTTTGGCGAGATGCTCACCTTCCGCAAGCTGCTGGACGCGGCCCCCGACAAGGCCGCACGCAAGACCCTGCTCGCCGGCAAGGTGGAGGACATGATCAACACGGTCGTGCGCCAGATCGCCTTCTACGACTTCGAGTGCAAGCTGCATGCCGCCCGCGCCAAGGGCGAGCTCACCCCCGACCAGATCAACGAGATCTGGATGTCGGTGCAGGGCGAGAGCCTCGGACCGGTGTTCACCTTCGCGCCGGGCTACGAGACCTTCTGGTCCTACGTGCCGCATTTCATCCACTCGCCCTTCTACGTCTACGCCTATGCCTTCGGCGACGGGCTGGTGAACGCGCTCTACGCGGTCTACGAGAGCGGCGAGCCGGGCTTCCAGGAGAAGTATTTCGACATGCTGAAGGCGGGCGGCTCCAAGCACCACAAGGAGCTGCTTGCCCCCTTCGGCCTCGATCTCTCGGACCCGTCCTTCTGGGACAAGGGCCTCGGGCTCATCGAGAGCATGATCGACGAACTCGAAGCGATGGAGGACTGACATGCGGGCATCCGACGCCTTCTCCGAGCTCTGCGGCCATTTCCGGCAGGTGACCGCGCTCTCCCAGGTGTCGGGCCTGCTCTCCTGGGATCAGGAGACGATGATGCCCGAGCGCGGCGCGGAGCTGCGCTCGGAGCAATGCGCGGCAGTGGAATCCGCCATCCACCGGCTGCGCAGCGATCCGCGCATCCCGGACTGGGCCGCCGCGATCGACCCGAAGACCCTCGATCCCGCCGGGTGCGTCACCCTGCGCGAGGCGGTGCGCGCCCATCGCCGCGCCACCCGCATCCCCGCCGCCCTGGCCGAGGAGATCGCCCGGGTGACCGCCCTCTCGCAAGGCATCTGGGCGCGGGCGCGCGCGGCCCGGCGCTTCGCGGATTTCGCCCCCTCGCTGGGCCGTATCGTGGCGCTCAGGCGCGAGGAGGCCGATTGCATCGCCGAGCCGGGCCAGAGCCGCTACGACGCCCTGCTGGAGGATTACGAGCCGGGCATGACCACCGCCGTGCTCTCGCCCCTGCTCACCGGCATGCGCCCGCGCCTCACCGCGCTGGCCGAGCGCGTGGCGCAGTCCGGCCACGTGGCGCCGCGGCTGGAGGGACGTTTCCCGAAGGAGGCCCAGATGGAGCTGGCGCGCCGCGTGGCGGGCACGCTGGGGTATGACTGGTCCGCCGGGCGGCTGGACCTGAGCGTGCACCCGTTCTCCTCCGGCACCGGAGGGGATGCGCGCATCACCACCCGCGTGGTGGAGAGCGACCCGCTCAACTGCCTCTACTCCACCATCCACGAGGTGGGGCATGCCTGCTACGAGCAGGGAATCGACCCGGCGCTCGCCCTCTCGCCCGCCGGCCGCTGGGCCTCCATGGGCGTGCATGAGAGCCAGTCGCGCCTGTTCGAGAACCAGATCGGCCGCTCCCGCGCCTTCTGCGAATGGCTCTTCCCGCAGATGCGCGCCGTGTTCGGCGACATCGGCCTCACCGGCCCCGATGCGCTGCACGCCGCGGTGAACCGGGTGGAGACCGGCTTCATCCGCACCGAATCCGACGAGGTGCATTACAACCTCCACATCCTGCTGCGCTTCGAGCTGGAGCAGGCGCTGATCTCCGGCGCGCTGGCGGTGGAGGACGTGGAGGAGGCCTGGAACGCCGCCTTCCTGCGTGATTTCCACCGCCCCGTCACCGACCCAGCCGATGGCGTGCTGCAGGACGTGCACTGGTCCGTCGGCCTGTTCGGCTATTTCCCCACCTATTCGCTGGGCAACATCCTGGCCGGCGAGCTCTTCGCCGCGTTGCGCGCCGCGGTGCCGACGCTGGACGCCGATCTCGCCCGGGGCGACGCCTCCGCCGCCCTCGGCTGGCTGCGCCGCAACGTCCATGTGCACGGCAGCCTGAAACCGCCGATGACACTGGTCGCGGACGCCACCGGCCACGCCCCGCGCTCGGGCGCGCTGCTGGACTACCTGGAAACGAAGTTCGCCGGCCTCTACGGCCTCTGATCTCCGCCGCTCCCCGGGGGCCCGGCCTCCCACCGGCGCCGCGCCCGGGCGGCACAGGCAGGGCTGAGACCCGGCGGGCGCATCGCCCCTGTCGCCCCGGCCCGTCTCCGGCCCCTCCGCCAGCGCAACCAGCGTACTCGGAGGAGGCCTCCTCCTCACCGTGACCTGCAGGATTGCGGCGGCCCCCCGCGGGCCCCGACATCGCAGGGCCCTCCATAGGGCCTGACGAGGCGTCCCGGTCACGCCGGCGAGCCCGGCCCCCTCGATCCGGCGGTGTGCTCCACTTGCCGGCACCGGGGTCAGCGCCTCCGCACCCCACTCACATCCCGCCCGCCACGCAACGGCGGCGGGTGCCGCATCACCGGGCGGGGATATCGGGCCGACCCCCGCGCCCCTCGACCCGGCGGCGCAAGGTGCCTGCCCGCACCGAGCTCAACACGTCCGCGCCCCGCTCACATCCCGCCTGTCCCGCGACGGCAGCGGGCGCCGCGTCGCCCGGCTGGGGTGCCGAACCGGCCACCGCGCCCCTCGGCCCGGCGGGGCGGTGTGCGTGCCCGCACCGGGCTCAACACCTCCGCGTCCCGCTCACATCCCGCCTGTCCCGCGACGGCAGCGGGCGTCGCCGGGCGGGGTGGCCGCGCCGGGTGCAGGCCCCCGGGGTCACTCCTCCTCCGTCATCCGCTGGTCATAGGCGGCCCGGGCCTGCTCCACCTCCGGAAGATGGGTGTGGGTCCAGCGGTAGAGGGCGGAGATCGGCTCCTCCAGCGTGCGGCCCAGCGGGGTGATGGCATATTCCACCGCCACCGGGGAGCTGGCGATCACCCGGCGCGAGAGGATGCCATTGCGCTCCAGCTTGCGCAGGCTCCGGGTGAGCGCCTTCTGGGTGATCCCCTCCAGCTGCCGGCGCACCTGGTTGAAGCGCAGCGGCTGCGCACAGAGCGCCGCGAGGATCAGCACCGACCACTTGTCGGAAATCTGGTCGAGCAGCAGCCGGCACGGACAGTTCGCCGGGCTCACAAGGTCTGTCTCCCCGGGAGGCATGGGCCGCGCGCCGGCGCTGCCCCGGTTGTCGTCGAGCATGACGGTTTCCTTCCGTATACCTGATGGCACGGCTGTGCCTGATTGAAACCAGATTTAATTTGTATACCTAGAAGCGGTCCTTTTCCATCCGACCCACGGAGATGCTTCCGAATGACCTCCCTGACAGACTCGCCGCTGTTCCAGCCCTTCCGACTGAAATCCCTCGACCTGCCGAACCGGATCGTGATGGCGCCGATGACCCGCTCCTTCGCGAAGGACGGCATCCCCGGCCCAGAGAACGCCGCCTACTACCGACGCCGGGCCGAGGCCGATGTCGGGCTCATCCTCTCCGAAGGCACGGTGATCGACCGGCCCTCGGCGCGCAACGACCCCGGCATCCCGCTGTTCCACGGCCAGGCGGCGCTGGACGGCTGGAAAGAAGTGATCGACGGGGTGCATGCCGCCGGCGGCCGCATGGGCCCGCAGATCTGGCACGTGGGCGCGGTGGCGAGCTTCCTCACCGACTGGGTGCCCGATGACCCGTTCGAGGGCCCCTCCGGGCTGGCCGCGCCGGGCACGCCCCTGGGCCGGGCGATGACCGATTCCGACATCGCCGACACGCTGGACGCCTTCGGCCGCGCCGCCGCCGACGCGAAGCGCCTGGGCTTCGACACGCTGGAGATCCACGGCGCCCACGGCTACCTCCTCGACCAGTTCTTCTGGTCCGGCACCAACCAGCGCACCGACGGCTACAACGGTGACAGCATCGCCCGCCGCGCCCGGTTCGCGGCCGAGGTCGTGGCGGCCATGCGCGCCGCCGTGGGCCCGGACTTCCCCATCATCCTGCGCCTGAGCCAGTGGAAGCAGCAGGACTTCACCGCCCGCCTCGCCACCACGCCGGACGAGATGGCGCGCTGGCTGCTGCCGCTGGTCGACGCCGGCGCGGACGTGCTGCACTGCTCGCAGCGCCGCTTCTGGGAGCCGGAATTCCCGGAGCTTGACGGCACCGACGGGCTGAACTTCGCCGGCTGGGCGAAGAAGCTCACCGGGGCCGCCACGATCAGCGTGGGCTCCGTGGGGCTGTCGGGTGACTTCATGGGCGCCTTCGCCGGCGAGGGCGCCGGGGCGACCGGCCTCGGCAGCCTGCTCGAGCGCCTGGAGCGCGACGAGTTCGACCTCATCGCCGTCGGCCGCGCCCTGCTCGCAGACCCGCTCTGGGCGCGCAAGATCCGCACCGGCGACGTGGAGGCCCTCACCGACTTCTCCGCCGAGGCCCTTGGCGTGCTCGCCTGACGCCGGCCACCCGGCCCACCGCCCGTTCCCTCCGCCAGGAGGGGGCGGGCTCAGGTGCAACCGGCGCTTGCGCCGTCCGCCGGATCCCCCGCCCGGGGACTGCGGGCTTGCCCGGCCCGCAACATGCGCCGGTTCCCACCATCCGCCGGGCTCCGCTTCATCCGCCCTGCTCCGTGCGCCGGATCCTCCGGCTCCGGCGTCGCTGCCCGGCCACACGGCCCGCATTGTCCGTCGGACGGTCCTGCCCTGAATGTCCACCGGACCACCGGCGCATCGCACCCGCTGGCGCCCGTTCCCCGCCGCGGTGGCCGGATCGATGGTCCCATCGCGCCTGCCCGATCATCCTTCCCGCCGCACCTGCCCGATCATCCTTCCCGCTGCACCTGCCCGATCGTCCTTCACTCTGCGGCAGCCGGATCACCTTTCCCTCCGCCCTGCCACATAGTCCCTGCTCCTGCGGCGGCCGGATCGCCCTCCCCGATGCGCCCACCGGATCACCCATGCCCGTGCGGCAACCTGATCGCCCATCCCGCTCACCCCGCCGGATCGCCCTTGCCCCTGCAGCGGCCGGAGGACCCCCCGGCCTGCCGGGGCCCACCGCCCGTGCCGCGCATCATGAGCCCGCATCCGGCACGCCCAGTTCGGCCCTCAGCGCCTGAGGCACCGGCTCCGGCAGCTCCCAGGTCACGGTGATCGGCTGCTCCCCCTCCCACGACAGGAACCGCGGCTTTCCGCAATAGATGAACGGATTGACCTTCCCGTTCGCCCGGTTCCCGCGCCGCACGAAGAGGTGCACCTCGACATCCTCCGCCCCGGAGATGATCCGGCCGTGCCGCCCCTCCCGTGTCGTGCGGTTCTGGCTGAACCAGCGCAGCCGGTCCGGCGCCAGGAAGCTGTTCTCGTAGACGAGGTCCTGCGTGGACACGCCTGCCAGCAGGATGAGCGCGTTCCTTTCCCGGATCGGCAGGATGCCGGTGCGCCAGACATTCTGCGTGTAGGCCACCCCCATGGCCTCGGCGATCTCGGGCGCGAGATAGCGTTGCCAGGGCGTGAGCCCCCGCGCGCTCCGCACGAAGGGTGTGCCCTCTTCCTCCAGCGCCCGCGTGTCGGGGGCCTCGGACAGGCGCCAGTCGATCAGCTCCCGCGTCAGGCCCTGCAAGGCCGCGTCAGGCGTCGGGCGCGTGAGGCGCCAGCCCTCCCGCCCCTCGGAGACATGCGGATCGAAGCCAAGCGTCCCGGTGCCCGCCTCCGGTTGCCGCCCCTCGACGATCTGCTGCAGGGCCCGCAGGGCGGCGGGCCCGTAGCGGCGGGGCCTCTCGATGTCCGCGAGCAGGCGCGCATGCGTGGCGAACACCTGCTCTGGAAGCGGGTCGCCCATGTCGCGCACGAAGCTGAACCAGCCACCATGGCCCGTCGCCCTGGGGTCGAAGCCGTTGCGGAACATCTCGATGGCGGTGGGGCGCATGCCCTGCCGCGCGCGGAACTCGCGGTAGAAGGCCTCCAGCTCGGCCGCCCCTTCCCTGGGGGTGAGCAGGGCGCGCAGGATGTCGATGACCTCCAGCTCATAGGTGATCTCGCAGCCCGGCGGCAGCGCCAGCTCCCCGCGCTCCCAGGCGTCCAGCCTGCCGGAGACGGACCGGTCCCCGCTGCCGGCCTGCAGCAGGGCCGCCACCTTGGTGAGGAACGAGCGGTGGTTGCCGATGTAGTCGATCACCTGCAGCACCTTGCCGTCGAGCTTGCGCAGCCCCCGGCCGAGCTGCTGCAGCCAGATGACCGCGCTTTCGGTCGGGCGCAGCATCAGCACCGTGCCGATTTCCGGCACGTCCACACCCTCGTTGAACATGTCCACGGCGAAGAGGATATCCAGCTCCCCCGCCCCGAGCTGCGTCAGCGCACTGGCGCGCGGTGCGGAGCCTTCCCCCGAGTGCACCGCCACGGCGCGCAGCCCGGCCTCCCGGAACGCCTGGGCCATGTAGTCCGCATGGCGCTTCGAACAGCAGAAACCGATGGCCGGCCCCCGGGCCCGGGCCCGGAATTGCCCGAGCGCGTTGCCGGCCCGGGCCCGGGTGGCGAGCACCGCTTCGAGGGCTTCGGGGTCGAACTGGCCCGATCGCCACGGGATCTGCGCATAGTCGATGTCGTCCGGCACGCCGAAATACTGGAAGGGAGACAGGCGCTCCGCCGCGATGCCGCGGAACAGGTCGCACTGGTAGACCAGGTTCTCGCCGCAGAGCCCGAGCAGGTCCGCCCCGTCGGTCCTGTCCGGTGTGGCCGTGAGCCCCAGCAGGAAGCGCGGGGTGAAATGCCCGATCAGGGTCTGGTAGGTGCGCGCGGCCGCGTGGTGGAACTCGTCCACCACGATGTAGTCGAAATGATCGGGGGAGAAGCGGCGCAGATGGCCGGTCCGCCCCAGGGTCTGGATTGAGGCGAACAGGATCTCGGCGCCGGCCTCCTTCTGCGCACCGGTGTAGCGGCCCATGCGGGCCTCGGGCCGCACCTTGCGGAAGGCGGACATGGCCTGGGTCAGGATCTCGTCCCTGTGCGCCACGAAGAGCACGCGCCCCGCCGCGGCGCGCAGGGTGTCGAAGGCGGCGAGCCAGGTCTTGCCCAGGCCGGTTGCCAGCACGACGAGCCCCGCCCGGTGGCCGGCGGCGCGCGTCTCGCGCAGCTCTCCAGCGCCTCGGCCTGGATGGCGTGGGGGTCCGGCGGCGGGCCC
Source organism: Paroceanicella profunda (assembly GCF_005887635.2). Lineage (GTDB taxonomy): Bacteria > Pseudomonadota > Alphaproteobacteria > Rhodobacterales > Rhodobacteraceae > Paroceanicella > Paroceanicella profunda. The sequence continues at coordinate 3,472,159 of NZ_CP040818.1, forward strand.
TCCTCCGCCACCACCCTGCGGGAGAAATCCGGCAGCGCCCGGCTGCGGCGCCGCCCTGCATAGCCCTCGATCCAGGCCTCCGTCAGCGGGCTCACCTGGGGGGTGGCGAGCAGCGCCTCGAAGGCCCGTGCCACCTCGTCCGTCGCGGCCGCCGAGTGCAGGTTCCATTCCACCCCGTCGACCAGGGCCGAGTGCGAGAGGTTCGAACTTCCCACGATTGCCATGCCCGCGTCATCGGACGCGCGAAACAGCCAGGCCTTCGGGTGGAAGCTGAGGCCGCGGGTTTCGAAGATGAAAAGCTCCGCCCCCTCCAGGTCCCGCAGGCGCCGCAGCGCGGCCGGGTCCGTCGTGTCCAGGTAATCCCCGACGACGATGCGCAGCCGGCCGCCGCGCGCCAGCAACTCGCGCAGCCATGGCTCCAGCAGGGCAACGCCGCTGTCCATCGCGAAGGCCACGGCAAGGTCCACGCTGGTGGCCGTGTCGATGTGCTCGCCCAGCAAGGGCAACAGCGGGTCCTGGCCACCGGTCGTCAGGCGGTCGCCCGCGCCGAGCCGGAAGTGGAAATGCCCGCAGGCCGTCGAGGTTCTGAGCCGGTTGACCCCGCCGGAGAGCGCCGCGCCAAGCGCCCCGAGCATCTGCATCTGCTCGGCACCGGTCAGCCCCGCCCAGTCCCCCACGTGCCGGGGCGCGGGGATGACCCCCGGCACCGGGCCGGAGCAGATCGGGCAGGGTCGGGAGGATGCGGACAAAACTGCGCCTGGGAGGTTTCCTGTCAGGCCCAGGGTGGTCCGGCGGCGGCCTCTTGTCCAGGAGGTGTTTTCACCCGATGCCGTCACCGGCACCCGTGCACCGACAGGCGCGCCCCGGGCGCCGGGCGGGAAGCGGCACCGCTCCCGCCGTATCGGCCGCGCTGCATCGCCGGCGGCGATGGCGGGGCGGCCGCGCGCCGTGGGGCCGCCCCTGCCGGGCTCTCCGCCAGCCGCCGCGGCGGCAAGGGGGTCGGGGGACAAGGGGTGCAGGACATTTCCGCGTCCGGGTTTCCCCGGGCCGGGTTCGAACCGGCACGGTCCGGGCTGCCCCGGACCACCCGTTTCCGGGTACGGATACCATGTAGTCCTGCCGGCATTCCCCCGACATGTGGTCTCGCGCAGCGTGCGGCGGAACCGCGGTGTCAGGTCCCGGCGACAAGGGTGGAAGAAACAAACCCGGAGGCCCGCCCCGCGTGGCTTGCGCCGCGCATTTGCCGTCTGGGCGCCTGCAGGGAGGGAGTCGAACCCGATCGGCGCCTCCGGAAGTCCGGTGCAGTGTGGTTTCTTCGGCATTCGCCGGGAAGTTCCTTCGCTTCAGGGGCAGGCCAGGCGGACAAGCGCGCCGGGAGACGGGGCATTCGGATGGAGCCTCCCGGCCATTCCGCCAGGCCCGGTCACAGGGCGATCCTCTCGATCTCGCCGATCCAGTGGTCCGCGCCGGACCGGCCGGAGGCATGCGCCGCGACCTGATCGAACACCGCGTCCGAGAACCCGCCGACATTCAGCACGTCCGCCCGGCCCTGCACCTGCGTGGTGCCATAGGGCGCGATGTCGATGCAGACCAGCCGGGCCCCCGGGTTGCGGAGGCTGATCTGCGCCCACTCCTGCATCATCGCGGTGCCGCGCCCGCCGGCCCGGGCATCGGCCCAGGACTGGTTGTCCGACACGAACACCACCAGGTCCGGCGCCTCCCGGCGCTGGTTCAGCAGGCGCAGCGGCGCGGAACAATCGGTTCCGCCCCCCGCCAGCGCGGCCAGCCGCCCCGCGTTGGTGAGGATCGTGTCGCGCGGCTCCAGCCGGACGTCCCGCACCCGGGTGCAGAACGGCAGGACCTCGCAGCCCGCGTTCGCGCGGCTCATCGCCGCCGCCACCAGCGCCGCCACGTCCACGTGACGCACCCGCGAGGTCGCCCCCTTGCGCACCCCGGTCACCGAACCGGTCATCGACCCGGAAACGTCCGGGCAGACCACGACCCTGCCGCCGATCTCCGGCACGTTGCTCACCGCGATCTCCATCGCGTCATGCAGCGCATCCAGGATCTCGCGCGGCATCGCCCCGGCCACGGTCTGCGCCGCCACCATCAACTGGTAGGGAAACGCCCGCGCCCTTGAGATCGCCGTCTCGTCGCGCAGCAGTGCCGCGACATGCGCGACATTGGCCGTGTCGGCGAACACGCCGTGCCGCAGGAAGGTGTTCAGGTTCTGCCGCACCATCTGCCAGGAGCCGCCGCGCGCGATCTGCGCCCAGTGCTCCGGGGACAGATCGAGCTGGGTGAGCATCTGGAACGGCACGTCCGGAACCGGGCCGCGGCCCGTGGCCCGGAAGGCCATCCAGTCCCGCAGCGCGGGCGGCAGCAGCGCGGCCTCGCAGGGCCGGCCCAGGATCCAGGCGAACAGGGCCTCGCGCCCGGGCGTGCCGGGGCGAGGATGGACCATCCGGATCACGTCCGCCAGCCGCGGTTCGGCGCCGATGCAGGCCTGTAGCAACGCCCTGTCGGACGCCGCGGTCAGCCAGTCCTGCACCATCGCCTTGGGCGCGCTGCCGAGCGACCTGCGCCCGGTCTGCCCGGACCGGATCACCTGCACGAAGGTGCGCAGCATCCTGCCACTGTCCACCACCCGGCCGAAAGCGGCCCGGAACAGGGCCGGATCGCGCCGCGCCAGCACAGCCAGCAGCACGGCCGGCATGTCCTTCATGTGGCCCTTCTGCCGGGCGTAGATTGCGGTCTGCGCCAGGAACCGCGGCGCCACGGCCTCGGCCGCCGCCAGCACCCGCGCCAGTTCGGTGCCGGCATCATGGTAGACCATGCCCCCGAAGGTGCCGGTCATCGCCAGCTGGGCCAGGGCATGCGCATCGGAATAGGCGTAGGCCGGCGCCGCGTGAGCGTTGGTTGCGTCTGCCTTCGGCAGCAGCCGGCCTCTCAGCGACGCAAACACGGTTCTGTTTGCCATCTGTCTCGTCCTTGCTTGTTGACGAGAGCGTTTTGCCACGGCGCGGCGTGAGGCCCGAGGAAAATCGCATTTCCGCTCAAAACTCTGACATAACTGCGTTATTCGTCGATTTACGGAAAGGCGTTCATCCGAATATTATATGTCGATATAGGCCTTTATCGTATGGGATAGATCTGGTGAAAAACGTTGTGATCGGCTTCCTCGGCACCAAGCTGGACATGGGCCGGAAGAGGCGCTGGCGCCCCACCCCCGGCCTCGCCACCAACGGCCAGTTCCACATCGACCGGCTCGAGATCCTGTTCGACAGGGAGTACGACCGCCTCGCGCACCGGGTCCGGTCCGAGGTGGAGGCGGCGTCTCCCGGTACCGAGGTGCTGCTGCGCGATTTCGACCTCGCGGACCCCTGGGATTTCCAGGAGGTCTACGGAAAGCTGTTCGACTTCGCCCGTGCCTACGGGTTCGACGAGGACCGGGAGCGTTACCATGTCCACCTCACCACCGGCACGCATGTGGCGCAGATCTGCTGGTTCCTGCTCACCGAGAGCCGGCACATCCCCGCGCGGCTCATCCAGACCGGGCCGCCGGGCCCGGGGGAGAGCGCGCCCAGGCTCGATATCATCGACCTGGACCTGAGCCGCTACAACGCGCTCCAGCAGCGCTTCGACCAGCTGTCGCGCGCCTACAGCGACCAGTTGAAGGGCGGCATCGAGACCCGCAACGCCGCCTACAACGCCCTGATCGACCGGATCGAGCTGGTGGCTAGCGCGTCCGACGAGCCGATCCTGCTGCTGGGTGAGACCGGCACGGGCAAGACGGAACTGGCCGAGCGCATCCACGCCCTCAAGCTGGACCGCCGCCGCGTGAAGGGGCGGATGGTGCATGTGAACTGCGCCACGCTGCGCGGACCGGACGCCATGGCCGCCCTGTTCGGCCAGCGGCGCGGCCACACTGGCGTCGCCGGCTCCGAGCGCAACGGGCTGCTGCGCGAGGCGGACGGCGGCGTGCTGTTCCTCGACGAGGTGGACGAACTCGGGCTCGGCGAGCAGGCGGTGCTGCTGCATGCGATCGAGAGCGGGCGGTTCTACCCGCTCGGCTCGGACCATGAGGTGAGCAGCCGGTTCCGCATCCTCTCCGGGGCCAGCCGCGATCTGCGCGCCCTCGGCGCGGCCGGCGCGTTCCGGCCCGATCTCCTCGCCCGCCTCGGCATGTGGAGCTTCCGCCTGCCCCCGATGCGGGAGCGGCGGGAGGATATCGAGCCGAACCTCGCCTTCGAGCTTGCCCGGGCGGAACGGCAGCTGGGAACACGGGTCGGCTTCAACACCGATGCCCGCGCGCGCTACCTGACGTTCGCCTCCGACCCGGCAACCGCCTGGCCCGGCAATTTCCGCGACTTCGGCGCCTCGGTGCGCAGGCTGTGCACCCTCGCGCCGCGCGGGCGTATCACCCGCAGCATGGTGGAGGAGGAAATCGCGACCCTCGTCACCGACTGGGGCACCGCGACCTCCGACGCGGATCAGCGCCTGGTCCGCGACCTGCTCGGGGAGGCCGCCGGCGATGTCGACCCGTTCGACGTGGTCCAGCTCGCCCATGTGCTGCGCATCTGCAGGCAGTCCCCCAGCCTGAGCGCGGCCGGCCGCAGCCTCTTCGCCGCCTCCCGCAGCCGGAAGTCGACGCAGAATGACGCGGACCGGCTGAGGAAATACCTCGCGCGGTTCGGCCTCGCATGGGGGGCCCTGTAGCGCGGCCCATCCCCGCTGGTCCGCCTCCGGCCTCCCGGCCGGAAGCCCCCGCGTGGAGCGCGGGAGGCAGGGCACTCCGGCGCGAAGCTGCGCCTTGCCGCGGCAGCGCGCGGCGGAACCCGGGCCGGGACTGTCCGCCCCGCGTGCGCCCGGCAACGTCCCGAATGGGGAATGGCGAAGGCCAGCCTGCGAACGGGGCTGATCGGGGGGGAGGAGACTTGCCCGGGGGCGGAGCGCGTCAGTCGCGCGACTTCAGCGACAGCATGGGGAAATGCTCGTAATGCCCGACGCCGTTCCTGATGATCGGGTCCCCGGCGGTGAGGGCGGCGATGTCCTCCCCCTCCGCGATCCGCCAGAGGGAGACGCCGTATCCGCCGGAAGGCTCCATCACGGGCCCATGGGCGACAACGATGCCGCGTGCCGTCAGGTCGTCGAGATAGGCGCCGTGCTGGCTCATCCAGTCCTGCTCCGGGGGCGTCATCGTGGCCAGGAAATCGTCGCGCGGGGGAATGAACTTGCACAGATAGCATTGCATCGGGGCGGCCTCGTTCGGTTCTGGTAAGATGTCGCTCATCATTACGCACCTTTAGATGATGATTAGCATCTTTTGAGTCAAGGAGGCCCCACGGAACGCTGCCCTTTGAACCTCCCGGCCCGGGCCCTTACATGGAGTCCATCATCCAATCCGAGGCAGGTGGACAGCATGCGCGTGAGCAACAGGCAGGCTCAGGAAAACCGGAACAGGGTCATCGACGTGGCCGCGGCCCGCATCCGCGAGCGCGGCATCGACGGCACCGGTATCGCCGACCTGATGAAAGCCGCCGGGCTGACGCATGGCGGTTTCTACAAGCAGTTCCGGTCCAAGGACGACCTGGTGCTGCAGGCCGTCTCCCGCGCGATCGACAGCGCGACTGCGGAGATTGACGCGCGGATCTCCGGGGCGGATGACCCGCTGGCCGCGCTCGTGCGGTTCTACGTGTCGCCGGAGCATCGCGACGCTCCGGCGCGAGGATGCAGCCTGGCGAGCCTTGCCACCGACACGGCCCGCAGCGACGACCCCGCCCTGCGCGCGCTGATGGGCGACCTTGTCGCGCGCTACCTGTCGCTGCTCACCAGCCTCGCCGACGACGCCTCGGACGACCCGCGCCGCCAGGCCATCTCCACGCTTGCGGGGATGATCGGAGCGTTGGTCCTGTCGCGCGCCGTGCCGGACCCCGCGCTTTCCGACGAGATCCTGCAGGTGGTGGCGGAGGATCTGTCGCATGGTCGCGAGGGCTGAGACCCCGGATTGCGGGGCTCGCCTGCCGGAGCGTGTGCCCATCGCGGCCGGACGCCGGCGGCGCCCCGGCCGTTCGGGGGCTGGCTGCCGGCGCGGCGGCTCACAGGTCTCCCCCGCCGTCGGCTTCCGGCGCTACTGCGGGTAGCAGATCACCGACAGGTAGCGGATGGGGAAGGCCAGCAGCGTTTCCGGCCCGTGCGGCGCGTCGGCGTCGAACAACAGGGAATCTCCCGGCTCCAGCCGGTAGCAGCTGTCGCCGTGGCGATACTCCACCGTGCCCTCGAGCATGTAGATGAACTCGATGCCCTCGTGCTGGAACACCGGGAAGGTGTCGCTCTCGCTGGTGAGGGTGAGCAGGTAGGGCTCCACCACCACGCCCGAATCCGTGGCGCCGATATGGCCCAGCAGATTGTACTGCTGGCCCGCGCGGGTGCCCTGGCGCTCGATCTCCACGCCCTCGCCCGCCTTCACGTGCATCGCGCCGCGCGGCTGGTCGAAGCCGGCGAAGAGATGCACGATCGGCACGCTCAGCGCGTTGGAAAACGCCGAGAGCGTGCTCAGCGAGGGCGAGACCAACCCGTTCTCGATCTTCGAGAGCGCGCCCACCGAGAGCCCGGCCTTCGCGGCCAGCTCCGAACCGGTCATCCGCTGACGCTTGCGCAGCTCGCGGATCTGCCGGCCGATGGCCAGCTCCAGGCTCTTCTCGCGCGTGTCGTTCACGGCATGCGGATTCTGCTCCAGGGCCGTATTCCTCTTGCGCGTCTCTCTGTTCACCGTCACCAACCGGGCACCTCCGTCGCTGCTCTGTCGCTGCCAGATAGGAAAATCCACGGGAGTCGGAAAGCCGTAGTCATAGGCGCTTCGCGGCCGGCATGACAATGCTGCCGGGGCGCAGCGCCCCGGCCCGCGGGGGCCGGCGGCTCGGCGGCACGGGGCAGCCCGGCGCGGTGGCCGAACGGCACCCGGGCGCCGCCCCCTCCCTTCTTGCGCCACGCCGAAGCGCGCGCTGAAATGCGCCTGCACCTGCGCTGCCGCCGGCTTCACGAGCGGTGCCGCCCGCGCCGTCCCCGCGGGCCCGCCGGGGAAGACGCCCCCCTCCGGCACAAGCCCCATCGCCCGCAGCATCCCGGCCGGCGGCCGGACCGACACCGCCACCTGCCGGTCCGCCCCGTCGGTGCCGAAGGCGCGGATGGCCCCGTCGCGCCGCGGCGTCGGGGCCGCTCACCGAGGGTAGTCCCGCCGGGGCCGGAGACGCGAAGGCCGATCGTGGCCCGCCCTGCCGCGCAGGCCGCAGATGTTCCCTGCACGATCGCCGATGCTGCCGGCAGCGCCCGCGGGCATCGGGACGGCGCTCACGCCTCATCGGCGGGCCCTGCACGCATGCGCACGGGGTGCACTCACACATCCAGCGTGTTCGCCCGCTCCCAGTCGGAGAAATGCGCCGTGTAGGAGCCCCATTCCTGCAGCTTCAACTTCATGTAGGAGGCGGAGAACCCCTTGCCCATCAGCGCCTTCAGCGCGCCGTCCGCGTCATAGGCCCGGATGGCGTCGAGCAGGTTCAGCGGCAGCTTCGGCGCGTCGGTCACGCTGTGGCCCTCGGCGTACATGTCGATGTCGTGGCGCGGGCCGGGGTCGGCCTCGCTGCGCAGGCCCGAGAGGCCGGCGGCGATGATCACCGCCTGCAGCAGGTAGGGGTTCGCCGCGCCGTCGGGCAGGCGCAGCTCGAAGCGCCCCGCCCCGGGCACGCGCACCATGTGGGTGCGGTTGTTGCCGGTCCAGGTGACGGAATTCGGCGCCCATGTGGCGCCCGAGACCGTGCGCGGCGCGTTGATGCGCTTGTAGGAATTCACCGTGGGATTGGTGATGGCGGCCAGCGCCCCGGCGTGCTTCATGATGCCGCCGAGGAAATGCCGCCCCGCGTCCGACAGGCCCAGCTCCTTCGCGGGGTCGGCGAAGGCATTCACCTTCGCTTCCGCATCCCACACCGAGATGTGCGTGTGGCAGCCGTTGCCGGTGAGCCCCTCGATCGGCTTGGGCATGAAGGTGGCGCGCAGCCCGTGCTTCTCGGCCACCGACTTCACCATGAACTTGAAGAAACTGTGCCGGTCCGCGGTCACCAGCGCATCGGCATAGTCCCAGTTCATCTCGAACTGGCCGTTCGCGTCCTCGTGGTCGTTCTGGTAGGCGCCCCAGCCGAGCGCCAGCATGTAGTCGCAGATCTCGGCGATCACGTCGTAGCGGCGCATCACCGCCTGCTGGTCGTAGCAGGGCTTCTCGGCGGTGTCATAGGCGTCCGATATCGCGTCGCCCTCGGGCGTGAGCAGGAAGAACTCCGCCTCCACGCCGGTCTTCACCCGCAAGCCCTCCGCCGCCGCCTCCGCCACCAGCCGGCGCAGCACGTTGCGCGGCGCCTGCTCCACCGCCTCGCCCGCCATCACGCAATCGGCCGGCACCCAGGCCACCTCCGGCTTCCAGGGCAGCTGGATGACGGCGGCCGCATCGGGCACCGCCAGCATGTCGGGGTGGGCGGGCGTGAGGTCCAGCCAGGTGGCGAAGCCGGCAAAGCCCGCGCCGTCGGCCTGCATGCCCGCGATGGCCTGCGCCGGCACCAGCTTGGCACGCTGGCCGCCGAACAGGTCGGTGTAGGAGATCATGAAGTACTTCACGCCGGTCTCGGCAGCGAAAGCGGTGAGGTCGCGCGTCTGCATGGGTCCTGTTCCCTGTCGTGAAAGGGGCGGGGCACCGCCCGGCACCCCGCCCTCATTGGTGTCCTTCGCGTCAGAACCCGGGCTTGCCGGGGTACCAGTCCGTTCCGGCCAGCGGCACTCTCGCCATGGCCGCCGCCTCCATCGTCAGCGCGCAGAGGTCCTCCGGCTCCAGGTTGTGCACGTGGCTCTTGCCGCAGGCCCGCGCGATGGTCTGGCATTCCAGCGTCATCACCGCGAGGTAGTTGCGCAGGCGCCGGCCGGCCGCCACGGGGTCGAGCCGCTGCATCAGCTCGGGGTCCTGGGTGGTGATGCCGGCGGGGTCGCGGCCCTCGTGCCAGTCGTCATAGGCGCCCGCCGTGGTGCCGAGGGCGCGGTACTCCTCCTCCCATTTCGGGTCATTGTCCCCCAGCGCGATGAGCGCGGCGGTGCCGATGGCCACCGCATCCGCCCCCAGTGCCAGCGCCTTCGCCACGTCGGCGCCCGAGCGGATGCCGCCCGAGACCACCAGCTGCACCTCCCGGTGCAGCCCGAGGTCCTGCAGCGCCTGCACCGCGGGGCGGATGCAGGCCAGCGTCGGCTGGCCCACGTGCTCGATGAACACGTCCTGCGTGGCCGCGGTGCCGCCCTGCATGCCGTCGAGCACCACCACGTCGGCGCCCGCCTTCACCGCCAGCGCGGTGTCGTAATAGGGCCGCGCGCCGCCCAGCTTCACGTAGATCGGCTTCTCCCAGCCGGTGATCTCGCGCAGCTCGAGGATCTTGATCTCGAGGTCGTCCGGCCCGGTCCAGTCCGGGTGGCGGCAGGCCGAGCGCTGGTCGATGCCCACCGGCAGGTCGCGCATGCCGGCCACCCGCTCGGTGATCTTCTGGCCCAGCAGCATGCCTCCGCCGCCGGGCTTGGCCCCTTGCCCCACCACGATCTCGATCGCATCCGCCCGGCGCAGATCGTCCGGGTTCATCCCGTAGCGCGAAGGCAGGTACTGGTAGACGAGCGTCGCCGAATGCCCGCGCTCCTCCTCGGTCATGCCGCCATCACCCGTGGTGGTGGAGGTGCCGGCGGCCGTGGCCCCGCGCCCCAGCGCCTCCTTCGCATCGCCCGACAGCGCGCCGAAGGACATGCCGGCGATGGTCACCGGGATCTTCAGCTCCACCGGCTTCTTCGCAAACCGCGTGCCCAGCGTGACCGAGGTGCCGCAGGCCTCGCGATACCCCTCCAGCGGGTAGCGCGACATCGAGGCGCCGAGGAACAGCAGGTCGTCGAAATGCGGCACCCGCCGCTTCGCGCCGCCGCCGCGGATGTCGTAGATGCCGGTCGCCGCCGCGCGGCGGATCTCGGAGGTCACCTCGCGCGAGAAGGTCCAGGACTGGCGCGGTTCGGTGCGGGGGGTCTTGTCCATGTCGCGCTCCTCAGTAGGCGTCGGCGTTATCGACGTTGAAATGGTAGAGCTTGCGGGCCGAGCCGTAGCGGCGGAACTCCTCCGGCGCCGCATCGGCCCCCGCCCGCGCCAGGATCTCCTTCAGGAAGCTCAGATGCTCCGCCCGCATCTCCTTCTCCTCGCAATCCGCGCCCAGGCTGCGCACCGCGCCGCGCACGAAGAGCCGCGCCTCGTAGAGCGAGTCTCCCAGCGCGTCGCCCGCGTCCCCCAGCACCACCAGGTTGCCCTTCTGCGCCATGAAGGCGCTCATGTGGCCGATGTTGCCATGCACCACGATGTCGATGCCCTTCATCGAGATGCCGCAGCGCGAGCTCGCGTTGCCGCGGATGTTGAGCAGCCCGCCCCGCCCCGTGGCCCCGGCGTACTGGCTGGCGTCGCCCGCCACCTCCACTTCGCCGGACATCATGTTCTCCGCCACCCCCGGGCCCACCGAGCCCTCGACCCGCACTGTGGCGTGCTTGTTCATGCCCGCGCAGTAATACCCGGTGGAGCCCTTCACGATCACCTCGATGGGCGCGTCCAGCCCCACCGCCACCGCATGCGCGCCGCGCGGGTTGTCCAGCACGAAACGCCCCTGCCCGCCCTCGCGCGCCTGCGCCTGGAGGGTGGCGTTCACCTCGCGCAGCGCGGTGGTGGCCATGTCGATGGTCAGCATCTCAGCGCTCCCAGAAATAGACGGTCGCCGGCTCCGGCTCCCACACCCGCGCGGCGCCGATGCCCGGCAGGTCGGCGAAGGCGCGGTACTCGCTGGCGAAGGCCACGTAATCCTCCGTCTCCGCCATCACCGCCGGCTTGCAGGCGATCGGGTCGCGCACCACGCCGAAGCCGGTGCGCGTGCCGGTCACGAAGGTGAAGAACCCGTCAAGGTCGCGCAGCGTGCCCTCCAGCGCCTCGCCCAGCGTGGCCCCCTCCGCGATGCGCGAGGAGATGTAGGCCGCCCCCACCTCCGTGTCGTTCTCGGTGCGGGTGAACACGCCCTTGCCTGCCAGCTTCCGGCGCATCTGGTTGTGGTTGGAGAGCGAGCCGTTGTGCACCAGGCACTGGTCGTCGCCGGTGGAGAACGGGTGCGCGCCCAGCGTGGTGACGGCCGATTCCGTGGCCATGCGCGTGTGCCCGATGCCGTGGCTGCCGCCCATGGCGCGGATGCCGAAGCGCGCGGCCACCTCCTCCGGACGGCCGACTTCCTTGAAGATCTCCATGCTCGCGCCGGCGCCCATGATGCGCAGGCCCCGCGCCTCCAGCCGTGCCGCCACATCGGCGGCCTCGGCCCGGGGCACCGTGAGCACCGCATGGGTGTCGACCACCCGCACCGTCCGCCCGGCACCGCCGAACTCCGCCTCCAGCGTGGCGAAATCCTCTGCCGGAGTGTCGGACTGCACGGTGATCTTCAGCCCGTCCACCTCATCGCCGTAGATCGCGATGCCGGCGCTGTCCGGGCCGCGGTCTGTCATGGTGACCAGCATGTCCGTGAGCATATCGCCCAGCCTGGGGCGCAGCTCGGTCTTCTTCAGGAACAGGCCGACAATGCCACACATGGATGCCTCCGTTGGACTCGGGCGCGGAGAGCCGCGCTCGAAGGCATAACTATCGGGAAAACTTATTTCCCTTCAAGAAATTTAATTGCCTGTCGGGCGCCGCCTGCGGCCAGTGCCCGAACCGCGGCTCCACGCCGCCGACGCTCCCGCCTGGATCACCGTGAAACGCGGCACAGGACCAGCCTGCCCTGCGCGCCATCCGCCGACCCGCACACGTTCGCCCCCCGGCGGGACGCAGGTCCCGCCTGCCAAGGAACCGGGGTGGCGCGCCTGCCCCGCTGCCGGTGGCGCCGGAGTGCAGCCCGCGCTCGGGGAAACTCGAAGCGGTCGGAACCGGCATCCGCGCCTGTGACACAGCCGGAGCCGCCTTCCCATCTCGTTCCGCCTCGGCGCTGCCTCCCCGGACCGCAAGACGCAGCTGCCCGGCCGGTCTCCCCGGGCCGGACAGCCGTGTTGCACGTGAGGTGGAGGCCCCGTCAGGCCGATGCAGCCATGGACGGTGCCTGCCCGCCGCCGGAGGCCGCCTCGGCGATCCGCGCCCGGATCGACGCAGGCACCTGCCGACCGGCCGAGATGCGCAGGCGCGGCATCTCCGGGATGATGCGCTCACAGCCGTGACGGTCGAGATAATCCCGGTAATTGTCGAACGCGCTGCGGCCCACGTAATCGATGAAGGTCTCCACGGGCACACCATTGGCCAGGATTTCGTCGTGCAATTCCGTCTCGACATGCCAGTAGGTGAAGCCCGCGGACATCTCGGCCTGGCTGGTCCAGCGGATGGAGCGGCCGTTCACCAGCGCGGCGGCGTTCACCAGCAGGTCGTCGATGACCAGCGCATGGTCGCCCGACAGGCAGAGATCCCGCTCCGGCAGGCCGGCGCCAAGCGCACCGGCGGTGATCACGACCGGGCGCATGGCCTCGGGCACGAAATTGGCCATGCCGACCTTCTGGCGGTGAACCCACTTCACGGCAACCGGCGCACCCGAAGCCGAGAGCACCATGTCACCCGCCTGAAGGCTCTCGACCGGCCGCTCCCCGTCCGGCGTGGCGATCAGCGTTCCCGTGACGAAGCAATTGGCGACCACCGCGTTGTCCTGAGTGTAGTTGGTCTGCCCCACCGCGAGCACTTTCGCCTGGAAATCCTCCGGAACGGTTGCCGGGTCATAGGGGATGACCAGGTTGCCGCCATTCTGGAAGACGGCATACTCATTCCCGTCAACGGTGACCGTATACCCCTGGTAATGGTAACTCGTATTGTAGAAGTAATCCTCGCCGATATCGATGTTTCCGTCATCGTTCACATCGACAACATCCGCATCCAGGGAAACTTCCGAGGCACTTGTGAAGACCTGATACGTCCCCGTTTCATCCGTCACCTGCGATACGCCGCCAAGGCTCAGGTGCTCGTTCGTTGCTGTGTATGTAACCATCTGAAAGCTTCCCTGTTTACGACATTTACGCGGGATTTACGCGGGCTCCGGGCATGCCCGGACGGCATGGGGCCTGAACACAATGGAGATACAGAATTTAACGGAGAACAAAATCTGTTCAACAAAGTAATTGTCGTATTTCAGGGCCTCTTGAACTCGAATTTTGTCATTATTGAGGCCGAATTAAGGCAATCGCACAGGCATAGGGGAAAACTCTGCCCGGAGACGGTGCGCTCTTCAGGTGACGCTGAATGCCGGTGGCGTGGGATGGATGTGCGGGGTGCCGAAAGACGGGGCCGCGCCATACGGGCCGTGTCCGGCCTGTGCCCGGCTGCGGTGCCGGCCCGAACGAAAAAGGCCCCTTCCCGGTGGGAGGGGGCCTCTCGGGGAGGGGCCCCGCGGTCAGCCGAACTGCGGGATCATGCCCTTGTCGGCGGCCAGCTCGCGCATCTTCTTCTGAAGCTTCTCGAAGGCGCGCACCTCGATCTGGCGAATGCGCTCGCGCGAGACGTTGTAGACGCCCGAAAGCTCCTCCAGCGTCACCGGCTCGTCGCGCAGCTTGCGCTCGGTCAGGATGTGGCGCTCGCGCTCGTTGAGCGCCTGCATCGCATCCATGAGCAGGCTGCGGCGGCTGTCGAGCTCGTCCTGCTCCGCATATGCGGTGGCCTGGTCCGCATCGTCATCCGCCAGCCAGTCCTGCCACTCCGCGGAGCCTTCGCCGTCGGTCTTCAGCGGCGCGTTCAGCGAGGCGTCGCCACCGCTCAGGCGCCGGTTCATCGACACCACGTCATTTTCCGTCACACCCAGGTCATGGGCGATCTTCTCGACATGCTCGGGGCGAAGATCGCCTTCCTCCAGCGCGCCGATGCGGTTCTTCGCCTTGCGCAGGTTGAAGAAGAGTTTCTTCTGCGACGCCGTCGTCCCCATCTTCACCAGCGACCAGGACCGCAGGATGTATTCCTGGATCGAGGCGCGGATCCACCACATCGCGTAGGTCGCGAGGCGGAAGCCCTTCTCAGGGTCGAAGCGCTTGACCGCCTGCATCAGCCCCACGTTGGCCTCCGACACCACCTCGGCCGTCGGCAGCCCGTAGCCGCGATAGCCCATGGCGATCTTGGCCGCGAGCCGCAGGTGCGACGTCACCAGCTTGTGGGCGGACTCCTTGTCCTCGTGGTCGACCCAAGCCTTGGCCAGCATGTATTCCTGATCCGGTTCCAGCATGGGGAACTTGCGGATTTCGCTGAGGTAACGGCTGAGCCCCTGCTCCGGCGAGGGGGCCGGGAGCGAAGTATATGTCGACATCTCACACCTCCATGTCGGGCTCTTCATACCCGAGCGTTTTCATCTAGGCACTTGGGCGCCCGTCATCAACCATATGAACGGGATACACATTGTATCCTTATGTATTACGCTTCGGGCGCCCCGTTCCGGCGTAAAATCGCGACAAGGTGATCGATATCCGGCGGAAGGGGCGCCCGGAACGCCATCTCCGCGCCCGAGACCGGGTGCCGGAAGCCCAGCGAGGCCGCGTGCAGCGCCTGTCGCGGAAAGCCGCGCAGCGCCGCCGTGGCCGCCGGGGCGAGGTCGCGCGCGGAGACGGCGCGCGGCCGGCCATAGACCTGGTCTCCCACCAGCGGATGGCCCACATGGGACAGGTGCACCCGGATCTGGTGCGTCCGCCCGGTTTCCAGCCGGCATTCGACCAGCGCCGCCACCGCCCGCGCGGCCCCGAAGCGCTCCGTCACCCGCACCCGGGTGACCGCGTGCCGGCCGCCGGGCACCACGGCCATGCGCTTGCGGTCGCTGCGATGGCGGTCGATGTCCCCCTCGATGCGCAGCCAGGCCTCCTCCGCCGCCACGCCGGGCAGGCCCAGCAGGCGCGGGTCGCCCCGGTCCGGCGCGCCCCAGCTCACCGCCTGGTAGCTGCGCTCGATGTCATGGGTGGCGAAGAGGGCGGCCAGCCCCTGGTGGGCGGCGTCCGATTTCGCCACCACCAGCAGGCCGGAGGTATCCTTGTCGATGCGGTGCACGATGCCCGGCCGCACCACCCCGCCGATGCCCGAGAGCGAGGCGCCGCAATGGTGCAGCAGCGCGTTCACCAGCGTGCCGCGCTCCGCCCCCGGCGCCGGGTGGACCACCATCCCGGCGGGCTTGTTGACCACCACCAGATCGGCGTCCTCGAACACGATGTCGAGCGGGATGTCCTCGGGGTCCGGCTCCGCGGCCACGGGCACCGGCGCGCGGATCACCCAGGCCTCCCCGGGCTTGACTTTGGTCTTCGGCTCCGTGACGGTCGCGCCGCCCGCCCGGCTCACGGCACCGCCCTCGATCAGCGCGCGCAGGCGCGAGCGTGACAGGGAGGCACCGGCCCCTTCCGTGGCGGAGAGCGCCGCGGCCAGGGCCTTGTCGAGGCGGCTGTCGCAGCCGTCGGGAAGCGTGATGTGAAGAGGATCCTGCATGAGCCCGGTGCGCGAGGTTGACGAGGACGAGGAGTTTCCGGAACACCCCCGCCTGCGCCTGTTGCGCTGGCTGGTGACGGGGCTGACGGCGCTGCTCGTGGTCGCCGTGATAACGATCATCGGCCTGCTTGTCATCAAGGTGCTGGAAATCCCCGCGACGCCGCGGCCCTTCGCGCTGCCGGCCTCCATCGCGGCACCCGAGGGCGAGGAACTGCGCTCCGCGACCCTGGGCAGCGACTGGGTGTTGCTGGTCACCGCCCGGCCGGACGGCACGGAATACATCCGCATCTACGACGCAGCCAGCGGCGAGGAACGCCAGAGCCTGCTCGTTACCCCCACGCCCCCGAGGTAACGCGCCCGTGCGGCCCCCTCCGCGCCTCGGGGGGTGATGCACCGGTGCGCCCCTGCCGCAGGGGCGAGGCCCTCGCCCCCGCTTGCCCCCGGATGCGCTCGCCATATGTCCTCCTCAAGCGCCCCCGTGGTGGCGCACTCCATGCGGGACCGACCCCATCCAGGGGGTGATGCGCCCGTGAGGGCCCTCTGCGCCGGGGCCAGCACCTGCCTGTCCCCCGGCGCGGCAACGGGGTGGACGGGGTGGACCCGGCCGGGCTTCCTCCTCACGCCGCCCGGGTCACGCTGCCTGGGCCCGGGCCGGCGGGGCGTGGCGGGGATGGCGGAGGCCCGGGCCGGCGCCGCTTGCAACCGCCTGCACGACGGCAGATATTGGCGCCATGTCGCTCCCACCCGGATTCCTCGATGAGCTGCGCACGCGCGTCTCCCTTGCCCAGGTGGTGGGGCGCAAGGTCACGTGGGACGTGCGCAAGACCAATGCCGGCAAGGGCGACCACTGGGCGCCCTGCCCGTTCCACCAGGAAAAGTCGGCCTCCTTCCACGTCGATGACCGAAAGGGCTTCTACTATTGCTTCGGCTGCCACGCGAAGGGCGACGCCATCTCCTTCGTGAAGGACACGGAGAACGTCTCCTTCATCGAGGCGGTGGAGATCCTGGCCCGCGAGGCCGGCATGGCGATGCCCGAGCGCGACCCCCGCGCGCAGGACCGCGCCGACAGCCGGATGAAACTGGTCGAGGTGATGGAGCAGGCGGTGCAGTTCTACCGGCTGCAGCTGCGCACCGCCCGGGCCCAGGGCGCGCGGGACTATCTGGCGCGCCGCGGCTTGCAGGAGGCCGCCCAGGCCCGGCATGAACTGGGCTTCGCGCCCGACGACCGCACCGCGCTCACCTCCGCGCTCACCGGCAAGGGCATCGCGGTCGACCTGCTCGCCGAGGCCGGGCTGGTCATCGTGCCGGAGGATGGCGGACGCCCCTTCGACCGGTTCCGCGGCCGCATCATGTTCCCGATCCGCGACGTGCGCGGCCGCGCCATCGCCTTCGGCGGCCGGGCGATGAGCGCCGAGGCCCGGGCGAAATACCTCAACTCCCCGGAGACCCCGCTCTTCGACAAGGGCCGCTCGCTGTTCAACCACCAGCGCGCGCGGGAGGCGGCGGGCAAGGCCGGCTCGCTGATCGTGGCGGAGGGCTACATGGACGTGATCGCGCTGAGCGAGGCGGGGTTCGAACATGCCGTCGCCCCGCTGGGCACCGCGATCACGCCCGACCAGCTGGCGCTGATGTGGCGCATGGCCGACGAGCCGATCATCGCGCTGGACGGAGACACCGCCGGCCTGCGCGCCGCGATGCGGGTGATCGACATCGCCCTGCCGCTGGTGACGGCGGGCAAGTCGCTGCGCTTCTGCGTGCTGCCCGAGGGGCTGGACCCGGACGACCTTCTGCGCGCGCAGGGGGCCCCGGCCATGCAGGCGCTGCTCGACGGGGCGCGCCCGATGGTCGACCTGCTGTGGCAGCGCGAGACCGAGGGCAAGGTGTTCGACAGCCCCGAGCGCCGCGCTGCCCTGGACAAGACCCTGCGCAGCGCCCTGCAGCGCATCGCCGACCCCTCGATCCGGGCGCATTACGAGGCCGAGCTGCGGGACCGCCGGGCGGTGTTCTTCCGCCGAGAGCGCCCGCCCCGCCCGGAACGCGAGCCCTTCGCCCCCGGAGCCTTCCGGCGCGAATGGAAGCCGGGCATGGGCCGCCCCGTGCGCCAGCCCATGCCCACGGCGGGCGCGAAATCCTCGCTGCTCGCCCGGTCGGACGCCGGGCCGGAGGCCGAGGCGCGGGTGCGCGAGGCCGCCATCCTGTGCGTCTGCCTCAACCACCCGGGCCTCGCGGCGGAGTATGACGACCCGCTGGACCGCACGCCCTTCCTCAACCCCGATCTCGCCGCCCTGCGCGCCGCGCTGCTGGCGGCGCTGTCGGAGTGTCTGGACAAACCGGAGCCGCGCACCCATCTGTTGGCCTGCGTGCGCACGGCCCTCGGTGAGGACCCGATGCCGCGGCTGATGGCGATCGGGCAGGTGCGGCTCAATCCCCATCTCGGCCCCGGCGCGGAGCCGCAGCATGCCCGCACCGCGCTGGCCGACACGCTTGCCTGGCAGGCTGCCACGGTGGGCATGGGGGCGGAACTGCGCGAGGCGCTCCAGGCCCTCGCCGGGCGGGGAGACACCGCCGCGGGCGAGGCCGCCGATCTCACATGGCGCATCGGCCAGGCGGCAGAGGCGCGCAACAAGGCGGCCCGAGGACATTCCCGGGCTGCCGAATCAGCAACAGTCGATGAAGAATCTCTCTCTGCACACTTGCAAAGCTTCATCGATGACCAGATTTGGGTAAAGAAAAAGCGCTAGACCCTGTCGTACGAATCGGCGATTCGGTAGAGCCGCCCCGGTGAGTCGCACGCTTACCGGCCCCGAGTGTTTCCAGAACGGAGTGCAGCATGGCCGCCAAGGACTTGGAGCAAGACAAGGAACAGGACCAGCAGGACGGCAATGCCTCGATGCTCGACATGAGCCAGGCGAACGTCAAGAAGATGATCTCGCAGGCCAAGGCCCGTGGATACATCACCTATGAGGAACTGAACCAGGCGCTCCCGTCCGACCAGTTTTCATCCGAGCAGATCGAAGACGTGATGTCCCTCCTCTCGGAGATGGGCATCAATGTGATCGAGAACGAGGAGAGCGACGCCGAGGGCGAGGGCGACCAGAAGGAATCGGAGAGCCGCGAGGTCGCGACGACTTCGAGCAACAGCGAGGGGCTGGACCGGACCGACGATCCGGTCCGCATGTACCTGCGCGAGATGGGGTCGGTCGAACTGCTCAGCCGCGAGGGCGAGATCGCCATCGCCAAGCGCATCGAGGCCGGCCGCAACACGATGATTTCCGGGCTGTGCGAAAGCCCGCTCACCTTCCAGGCCATCACGATCTGGCGCGACGAGCTCCTGGAAGAGAAGATCATGCTGCGCGACGTGATCGACCTGGAGACCACTTTCGGTGCCTCCGTCGAAGGCGACGTGGAGGAAGAGCTGGCGGTGGACGGCGAAGGCGCCGTGGAGGGTGAGACCCCCGCCGCCGCCGAGAAGGTGGCCCCTGCCCCGGTCGGCCCGAAGGCGGAGGGCGAGGCTGACGCCGAGCCGGATGCGGACGTAGACGGCGACGGTGACGGCGGCGACGAGGAGGACGAGCAGTCCAATCTCTCGCTCTCGGCGATGGAGGCGGCGCTGAAGCCGCAGGTGCTCGAGACCCTCGAGCGCATCGCGGAAAACTACTCCCGCCTGTCGGACATGCAGGACAGCCGCATCAACGCCGCCCTGAACCAGGCCCAGACCTTCTCCGCCTTCCAGGAGCGCGACTACCAGCGCCTGCGCTCGGAGATCGTGGAACTGGTGAACTCGCTGCACCTGCACAACAACCGCATCGAGGCGCTGGTCGACCAGCTTTACGGCATCAACCGCCGCATCATGACCCTCGACGGCCAGATGGTGAAGATCGCCGACCTGGCGAAGGTGAACCGTCGCGATTTCGTGGAGGAATACCGCGGATCGGAGCTCGACCCGGGCTGGATCGACCGTGTCTCCGCCCTCAAGGGCCGCGGCTGGGCGGATATCGGCGGGCGCTTCCGCGACCGTGTGGACGGCGTGCGCAACGAGATGGGCTCCATCGGCCAGCACGTGGGCGTGGACATCCCCGAGTTCCGACGCATCGTCCAGACCGTGCAGAAGGGGGAGAAGGAAAGCCGCATCGCCAAGAAGGAGATGGTGGAGGCCAACCTGCGGCTCGTGATCTCGATCGCGAAGAAATACACCAACCGCGGGCTGCAGTTCCTCGACCTCATCCAGGAAGGCAACATCGGCCTGATGAAGGCGGTGGACAAGTTCGAGTACCGCCGCGGCTACAAGTTCTCGACCTATGCCACCTGGTGGATCCGCCAGGCGATCACCCGCTCGATCGCCGACCAGGCCCGCACCATCCGCATCCCGGTGCACATGATCGAGACGATCAACAAGCTGGTGCGCACCGGGCGCCAGATGCTCCACGAGATCGGCCGCGAGCCGACCCCGGAAGAGCTGGCCGCCAAGCTGCAGATGCCGCTGGAGAAGGTCCGCAAGGTGATGAAGATCGCCAAGGAGCCCATCTCCCTCGAAACCCCGATCGGTGACGAGGAAGACAGCCAGCTCGGCGATTTCATCGAGGACAAGAACGCCGTGCTGCCGCTCGACAGCGCGATCCAGCAGAACCTGAAGGAGACGACCACCCGCGTGCTCGCCTCCCTCACGCCCCGCGAGGAGCGGGTTCTGCGCATGCGCTTCGGCATCGGCATGAACACCGACCACACGCTTGAGGAGGTCGGCCAGCAGTTCTCGGTGACGCGTGAGCGCATCCGCCAGATCGAGGCGAAGGCGCTGCGCAAGCTCAAGCATCCGAGCCGCTCGCGCAAGCTGCGCAGCTTCCTCGACAGCTGAGCCGCCGCACCGGCGCCGCCAGGACATCACGCGCCCGGGGCCACCCCGGGCGCGTTTTCCGTTCCGGGAGACAGGCTGTGCGGCACGGGGCTCGGGTGCTGACGCACGCTCCCCGGGGCGGTTGCTACGTCACCCGCACTGCCGGTCTCAGGCTGCGCGTCGCAGGCGCCGCTACGATCAGGCGCTGCGGGACTGTCGCTGTCGGAGTGAGACGCCGCGTCCCCGGCACTTCGGCCTCTTACTCCGCGGTGCGGACACCGCTGGCGTCAGCCACTGCGGCACGGGCGCTGCAGGAGTGAGGCGCCGCGTCCCTGACACTGCAGCCTCATGCTCCGCAGTGCGGACACCGCTGGCGTCAGCCACCGCGGCACGGGCGCGCTGGTGCCTGGCGCCGCCGGGCCCCCGGCGGGTCAGGTGCTGCGGCGGTCGCGCTGCGGGTCCGGGTCCGGCAGCAGCAGCGCGAGGGCCCCCATTGCCGGCAACACGGAACAGAGGTCGTAGACGAAGCCGATGCTCGTCGCATCCGCCAGCAGGCCCAGCACCGCCGCCCCCAGCCCGCCCAGCCCGAAGGCGAGGCCGAAGAACAGGCCCGAGACCATGCCCACCCGCCCCGGCACCAGCTCCTGCGCATAAACCACGATGGCGGAGAAAGCGGATGAGATGATCAGCCCGATCGGCACGCTCAGCGCCACCGTGGCCGCCAGCCCGACATGCGGCAGCACCAGCGCGAAGGGCAACGTGCCGAGGATGGAGCCCCAGATCACCGGTTTGCGGCCGATCCTGTCGCCCAGCGGCCCGCCGATCAGCGTGCCGGCGGCCACGGCAGCGAGGAACAGGAACAGCCACAGCTGCGCCGCTTCCTCCGGCACCGCGAACTCCTCCATGAGATAGAACACGTAGTAACTGGTGAAGCTGGCGAGGTAGAACCATTTCGACAGGATCAGCCAGAACAGCAGGCCGAGCGCGCCGAGCACCTGCCGCCGCGGCAGCACCATACCCGCCGCTGCCTGCCCGCGCCGTCCCGGCCGGGCGGCGCCGTTGCGCCGGGACCAGAGCCCCAGCCAGGTGAGCAGTGCCACGCCGCCCACCCCGGCCAGCGCGAACCAGCCGAGGCTGGCCTGCCCGTGCGGCAGCACGATGAAGGCCACCAGCAACGGACCGAGCGACGATCCCACGTTTCCGCCGACCTGGAAGATCGACTGGGCCAGCCCATGCGCGCCGCCCGAGGCCCGCCGCGCCAGCCGCGAAGCCTCGGGGTGAAAGATCGACGACCCCACCCCCAGCAGCGCCCCGCCCGCGAGCAACATCGCATAGCTCGTGGCCATGGAGAGCAGCAGCAGCCCCGCCGC
Source organism: Paroceanicella profunda (assembly GCF_005887635.2). Classification (GTDB taxonomy): domain Bacteria; phylum Pseudomonadota; class Alphaproteobacteria; order Rhodobacterales; family Rhodobacteraceae; genus Paroceanicella; species Paroceanicella profunda. The sequence continues at coordinate 3,493,925 of NZ_CP040818.1, forward strand.
CGAGGCTCCCATGCCCACGGGCAGCGAGAAGGGCTGCGGCCGGCGGTCGGTGGCCAGCCCCACCAGCGGCTGCAGCAGCGAGGCGGTGAGCTGGTAGCTGAGGGTGAGCAGGCCGATCTGGCCGAAGCTCAGGTCGAACCCGCTGCGGAACACCGGATAGGTGGCGATGAAGAGCGATTGCAGCATGTCGTTGAGCAGGTGGCAGACGCTCGCCGCCCCCAGCACCGGGTAAACCGGCCCTCCGATCCGCGCCCGCGCCCGCGCCGGCATATCCCGCAGTCCCTCATCCATGGCCCCTGGCCTCCCCGCTCCGCGCAGCGGCACATCCGCGCGCCTGCACCCGGCTTATGCCCCGGCTGGACGCCGGCCCGCCACCCGTCTAGGGTCAACATCCTACGAGAGCGGGCCATGCACGACGACACAGCCTCCCACCCCGACATCCCGGAAGTGCCGCGCCCGGTGATCGCGCTGGGGACGGATTATCCCGACGGTCATGTCATCGCGCCGCACAGCCACCGGCGCGGGCAGTTGCTCTACGGCTCGACCGGCGTTGTCACCGTCACCACGCAGGCCGGGGCCTGGATGATGCCGCCCTTGCGCGGCCTGTGGATCCCGCCGGGGGTGCGGCACAGCGTACAGATGATCGGCCCGGTGCAGATGCGCAGCCTCTACCTCGCGCCCGAGACCATCGCGGACATGCCGGCGGCCTGCCAGGTGGTCGGCATTCCGGCGCTGATGCGCAGCTTGCTGGCCGAGGCGGTGCTGCTGCCGCGCGCCTATGAGACGGAGGGGCGCGCCGGGGCGCTGATGACGCTGATCTGCCATGAGATCCGCCGGCTGGTGCCCTTGCCGCTGGCGCTGCCGCTGCCCGCGCATGCAGGGCTGGCCCGGCGCTGCCGCGCATTCCTGCGCCGGCCCGGCACCCATGAGGCCATCGATGACTGGAGTGGTGCGTTGGGGATGAGCCGGCGCAGTTTCACCCGGCTGTTCCGCCGCGAGACCGGGCTGAGCTTCGTGGCCTGGCGCCAGCAGGCCTGCGTGATGGCCGCCCTGCCCCGGCTCACCGCCGGAGAGCCGGTGACGAGCATCGCCCTCGACATGGGCTACGACAATCCCGCCGCCTTCACCACGATGTTCCGCAGGGTGCTGGGCGCCTCGCCGCGCGCCTGGCTCACCGAAGGCCGCTGACGGACCACGGGTGAGCCGGACGGCACGAAAGAGCCCCGGTTCCGCAGGGCGGCCCGGCGGCTCTCAGGCAGGCCGGGCAACCCGGAAAGCCGCAGTCCGGCCGGGTCGTCCGAAAACCCCCGGTCCGGCAGGGCGGCCCGGAGCGCTTCAGCCCAGCCGAACACCCCGGAAGGCCTCGGGCCGGCCCGGTTGCCCGAAAGGCTTCAGTCCAGCCGGGGGCCCCGGAGGGGCCTCCTCAGCCCAGCCGGGCCGCCCAGAGGTCGCGCGCCAAGGCCTCGGCGGCCGGCACGTCCGGCGCGCGGCCGGCGGTGAACAGCGCCAGTGCGGCGGTGCCCAGCACCACCGCCTCGGCGAAGGCATCCTCCGAGCGCCCCTCCCAGAGGTCCAGCACCCGGGAGAGGTCCGGCGCGTCCTCGTCCGCCGCGAGGCGCCGGGCGGGAATGTCGGCGAAGGGCGGCACGGTGAGATCCACGGTCTCGCCGCCGCGCAGGCCGTAGACCTCCACCGGCTTGCCGGGATGGCGCTCCACCTCGCCGCCGCCGCCCTTGATGACGATCATCGTCTCCTGCCCCAGAAGCTGCGCCGCATCGCGCTGCAACTCCCGGTAAGGCGGATGGAAAACGCCCTGAACCGAGGCCGGCGCGCCGGCCGGGTTCAGCCCGCGCAGGCAGGTGTTGACCGGCGAGCGCAGGCCGAACACGTCGCGCAGGTCCACGAGGTTGAGGAAGCGGCGCTCCAGGCTCTTCAGTGGCACATAGGCGATGCCCCGCGCCTCCAGCGCCGCGGCGGCCGCAACCGGATCATGCACCACGGGCAGGCCGAGCGCGTCGATCACATGGCCCGGGGAAACCGGATTGGCGAGGTGATGGCTGTTGTAGCCGTGCAGCAGCACGCGCAGCCCCGCGCGCGCCACCAACGCCGCCGAAAGCACGAACCAGGCCATGCCGCGGCTGCGCCCGGAAGCATAGGAGGGCCAGTCCAGGTCGACCGGCAGCGCGCTCCAGGCCGCGCAGCGCCCGCGCATCGCCTCGATGAACCCCGCCACTTCCTCGGCGTTCTCCGTGCGGTAGCGCATCAGCATCAGCATGGCCCCGACGGCCTCGGGCGCCACCGTGCCCTCCAGCACCCGGCGCATGGCCTCGCGGGCCTCCTCACGGGTGAGATGGCGCGAGCGGCCGGGCCCGCGCCCCAGGTGGCGGACGAAATGCGAGAACGGAAGTTCCCCGGTCATCGCTGCGCCTCCCCGTCCGCCACATCTGGCAGCTGCACGGGCGCCCGGCGCATCAGCGGCATCAGGCGGTCCATCTCCGGCCCGTGGTCCTGCCCGGTGAGCGCGCGGCGCAGCGGCATGAACAGCCCCCGCCCCTTGCGTCCCGTGGCGGCGCGCACCGCCGTGGTCCAGGTCTTCCAGCTCTCCGCGGTCCAGGGCGGCGGCGGCAGCAGCGCCAGCGCTTCGGCCACGAAGCCTTCATCCTCCGGCGCGATCTTCGGGGCGGCGCCGTCGCGGCACAGATGCCACCAGGCGGCGAGGTCATCGAAACGCTCCAGGTTGCCCTGCACCGCCGGCCACAAGGCGGGGCCCTGCGCCTCCGGAATGCCGAGCGCCGCCGCCCGGGCCGCCACGGCCTCCCAGGGCTGCGCGTGCAGCACCTTGGCGGAGAGGGGTCCGAGATCCGCCGCATCGAAACTGGTGGGGGCCGCACCGAAGCGCGTGAGGTCGAACCCCGCGACGATATCCTCCGGCCTGCTCCGCGGCTCCACCGGGTCGGCAGAGCCGAGCCGCGCGATGAGCGACAGCAGCGCCATGGGCTCCACGCCGGCCGCCGCGAGGTCCTTCAGCGCCAGCGATCCCTCGCGCTTGGAGAGCCCGGCGCCGCCCGGCCCGGTGAGCAGCGAGTGATGCGCGAAGCGCGGCACGGACGCGCCGAGCGCGGAGAAGATCTGCACCTGCGTCGCGGTGTTGGTGATGTGATCGGCGCCGCGCACGATGTCCGTAACCCCCATCTCCGCGTCATCGACGACGGAGGCCAGGGTATAGAGCATCATCCCGTCCGCCCGGATCAGCACCGGGTCGGAGAGCGACGCGGCATCGACGGACTGGGGCCCGAGGATGCCGTCCTCCCAGCCCACCCGGGCGCGCTCCAGCAGGAAGCGCCAGTGGCCGGGGCCGCGCTGCGCGCGCAGGCTGTCGCGCTCCGCCTCCGAGAGAGCGCGTGCGGCGCGGTCATAGATCGGGGGAAGGCCCATGCCGAGCAGCTTGCGGCGCCGCAGGTCCAGTTCGACCGGCGTCTCGAAGCACTCGTAGAGGCGGTCGGCAGCGCGCAGCCGGTCGGCCGCGTCGCGGTAGAGGTCCAGCCTGTCGGACTGGCGCTCCTCGCGGTCCCAGTCGAGGCCGAGCCACTCCAGGTCGCGGCGGATCTGGTCCGCATATTCCGGGCGCGACCGCTCCGCGTCGGTATCGTCCAGCCGCAGGATGAAACAGCCGCCGGCCTTGCGCGCCAGGGCCCATGAAAACAGGGCCGCGCGCAGATTTCCGACATGCAGGTAGCCGGTCGGCGAGGGCGCGAAGCGCGTGGTTGTCATGGAGCCTCCGGGCGCAGGGAAAAGGGTTTCCCCTCCTTACACCGTCGCGGCCCCGGCTTTAAGCCCCTCTGGAGCCCGGGCCGGCGCTGGCCTAAGCTGCGCGCATGACAGCTTCCGACTCTCCCGATGACGATCTGACCGCACCCGGCCTCGCGCAGATCGAGGCCCTCGTGCAGGCCGCCTTCGCCGCACTTCCCGCGCCGGTCCGCCAGGCCTGTGCCGATCTCGCGCTGAGGGTGGAGGATTTCCCGACCGATGAGATCGTCGAGGAGATGGAGCTTGAAAGCCCCTGGGATCTCACCGGTCTCTACCAGGGTGTGCCGCTGACCGAAAAATCCACCTGGGACATGCCGACCGGCCCCGACACGGTCTGGCTCTACCGCCGGCCGATCCTGGATGAATGGGTGGAGCGGGGCGATGTCGGGCTGGCCGCGCTGGTCTCCCATGTCCTCGTCCACGAGATCGCCCATCACCTCGGGTGGAGCGATGCCGACATCATGCGCGTGGACGACTGGACACGATAGCCGCCGCCCCGCCCCCGCATCCTCTCCGGCCCGCCACCCAGCGGCCCGGGCGTCAGTTCGACGGCTCCGCCGGTGCCTCGGCAGGGCCTACCTCGGGCAAATCGCCGGCCTCCGGCGCAGGGGCGGTTCCCGCTTCCGCCGCACCGCTGCCGCCGATCTGGCCGTCCACCCAGAAGCCGTCATATTCCTCGCCCGAGGCGTAGGTCATCTGCCCCCGGCCCTGGCGCTGCCCCTTGCGGAATGTCCCGGTGTAGACATCGCCATTGGGATAGGTCGCGGTGCCCTGCCCGTCGATCTCGCCGGCCTTCCACTCGCCTTCGTAGCGGAAGCCGTCGTCCATGGTGATCACGCCCTGGCCCTCGCGCTGACCGTTGACGAAACTCCCCTTGTAGACGGTGCCGTCGGCATAGGTGGTCACCCCCTCGCCATCGCGCAGTCCGTTCTTCCAGGCGCCCTCGTAGGTGTAGCCGTCGCCATAGGTCATCTTGCCCTGGCCGTCGTACTTGGCGTTGTGGAACGCGCCCTCGTAGACCATGCCGTTCTCGTAACGCGCCACGCCCTGGCCCTCGATCACCCCGTTCACCCAGTCCCCCTCGTAGGAGGAGCCGTCGGAATAGGTGATCTTGCCCTTTCCGTTGGGCTGGTCGTTGGCGAAGACGCCCTCGTGAACCGCGCCATCGGCGTAATGGATGGTGCCCTTGCCCTCCATCCGCCCCTCGACCCATTCGCCCTCGTAGCGATAGCCGTCGGCGGCGGTGAACACGCCCTTGCCGGAATTCTGGTCGTTTTGGAAACCGCCCTCGTAAACGTCGCCGTTCGCGAAGATGGTCTTGCCCTGGCCCTCGCGGCGGCCGTTCACGAACGCACCCTCGTAGCGGTCGCCGTTCGCCTGCACCAGCGTGCCGGTGCCGTTGATCTGGCCACCCTTCCACGCGCCGGTATAGCTGAGCCCGTCAGGCATGGTGATGGAGCCCTGCCCCTCGCGCACGCCATTGGCGATGTCGCCCTCGTAGACCGCGCCGTCGGCATAGGTGATCTTGCCGTGGCCGTCCTTGGTGCCCTTCACCCAGGTGCCCTCGTAACGGTAGCCGTTCGGCGAGGTCATGATTCCGAACCCGTCATGCACCGCGGCCTTGAACTCGCCCTCGTAGCGCACGCCGTTGGCATACTGGGCCACGCCTTTGCCCTCGATCACGCCGTCGACCCAGTCACCCTCGTACCAGCCGCCGTCGGCATAGGTGATCTTGCCCTTGCCGTCCGGCCCGCCATTCTTGAAATGCCCGGCATAAGCCGACCCGTTGGGATATTTCGCGACCCCCTCGCCCTCCATGCGGCCATCGATCCACTCACCGGTGTATTCGAAGCCGCCGGGGCGCTTGTAGGTGCCATGGCCGTTCTGCTTGCCGTCCTTGAATTCACCTTCATAGATGTCGCCGGTATCGTACTGCTTGGTCTGGACGGTGGACTCCGACTGAGCGATGACCTCCGTGCCCACAAGCACGAGAATCAGGCCGGAGGCCAGGATCAGGGTCGGTCTGCTCGGTTTCACGATATTCCTCCACCGGCGCCGGCACGGGGAAGTTCCGGGCGCGCCGGCACCCACTACACGTTCGCTCCCGGTCTCCCGGAGCCAGGGCCGGGTTGCCTGCCGCGAAGTCTAGGGCCCCGCCCCTGCGGTGACAACTCTGGTTTTGAACGAGGTTAAGCGACACCTCTGGTTTTGCCCGGGCCAAGGCGATATAGCGCAACGGTCCGAAAGTGAGGGGGAAATGCGAATGTCCGAGCGCTTCAGGCTGACCTTGGCCCAGCTCAATCCTGTGGTGGGCGATCTCGCCGGCAACATGGAACAGGCCATCGCGGCACATGATGAGGGCCGCAGCGCCGGGGCCGATCTGGTGATGCTGCCGGAAATGTTCCTCGCGGGCTACCAGATCCAGGACCTCGTGCTCAAACCCGCCTTCATCGCCGATGTGATGAACGCGCTCGCGGCCCTGGCACGGCGGACCGCCGAAGGCCCGGCGCTCGGCATCGGCGCGCCTGTGATGGAGGGGGCGGAGCTGCACAACGCCTACCACATCCTGCAGGGCGGCCGCATCGTCGCGCAGATCCTCAAGCACGACCTGCCCAACGACGAGGTCTTCGACGAAAAGCGCCTCTATTCCAGCGGCGAGATCAGCGGCCCCGTCCGCCTCGGCCCGATCCGCATCGGCGTGCCGATCTGCGAGGATGCCTGGCATCCGGAAGTGGCGGAAACCCTGGTCGAGACCGGCGCGGAGATCCTCCTCGTGCCGAACGGATCGCCCTATTTCCGCGGCAAGTGGGATGTGCGCCTGTCGCACATGGTCTCCCGCGTGGTCGAGACGGGGCTGCCGCTCGTCTATCTCAACATGGTGGGGGGGCAGGACGACCAGGTCTTCGACGGGGGCAGCTTCGTGCTCAACCCCGGCGGCAAGCTCGCCGCCCTGCTGCCGGTGTTCGACACCGCCATCGCGCATCTCGATTTCGCGCGCGGGCCCGACGGCTGGGCCTGCCTGCCTGCCGAGCGCGCGGCCCTGCCCGACGCATGGGAGCAGGACTATCGCGCCATCGTCGAGGGCACGCGGGATTACCTGCGCAAGTCGGGGTTCTCGAAAGTGGTGCTGGGATTGTCCGGGGGGGTGGATTCGGCGCTCGTCGCGGCCATCGCCGCCGATGCCATCGGCGCGGAAAACGTGCATTGCGTGATGCTGCCGTCGCGCCACACCTCCTCCGAGTCGCTGGAGGACGCGGAGGCCGTGGCCCGGGCGCTCGGCTGCCGTCTCGACACCCTGCCGATCGACCCGGCCCGCGCCGCGGTCGAGGCCACGCTCGCCCCGCTCTTCGAGGGCCGTGCGCCGGACATCACCGAGGAGAACATCCAGTCCCGCCTGCGCGGGCTGATGCTCATGGCGCTGTCCAACAAGTTCGGGGAAATGCTGCTGACCACGGGGAACAAGTCCGAGGTCGCGGTCGGCTATGCCACCATCTACGGCGACATGGCCGGCGGCTACAATCCGATCAAGGACCTCTACAAGACCCGGGTGTTCGAGACCTGCCGCTGGCGCAATGCCAATCACCGGCCCTGGATGCTCGGGCCCGAGGGCGAGGTGATCCCCGCGCGGGTCATCACCAAGCCCCCGTCGGCAGAGTTGCGCGACGACCAGAAGGACGAGGATTCGCTGCCGCCCTACGAGATGCTGGACGCGATTCTCGACGGACTCATCGAACGCGACCTCGCCATCGGTGACCTCGTCGCCGAGGGCTTCGAGCGCGAGACCGTCGAGAAGGTCGAACGCCTGCTCTACCTCTCCGAATACAAGCGCTACCAGGCCGCTCCCGGCCCCAAGGTCAGCCCGAAGGCCTTCTGGCTGGACCGGCGCTACCCCATCGTGATGCGCTGGCGCGACCGCGGCTGACCGCCCTCCCGGTGCCGGAGCCCCGCACACAGGCGCGGCACCGGCGTCGCTCCACGTTCCCGACGAGGCGCGCGGCCACCCCGCCCCCGCCCCGCAGGCGGGGTCATGCCACGCGAAGGCGCTCCCCGGTGGGCGGGTCCCGCCGGGTTCGCACCGTCGCTGGCAAACCCGCCTCCGCACCCCGAAGGCCCTCCACCCGGCGCACCTGCATCGATGCGTCAAACCGGGCCCGCCCCGGGCGAGACCGGTCCTCTCCGCCGCGCCGGATCACACGCTGCGCGGCGGCTGAAGCTCCCACAGGTGCACCGCAAGCCGCACGCTCCCGCCGCTGAAACTGCCCCCTGCCGCCGTCAGCGTCAGCGCGGTCGCGCCGTAATAGGCCTGCGGACTGCCGGTCACCCCGGCGGCGTAGGAATTCAGCCCGACCCCGAGCGAGGACCCGTAGCGATCCGCCGACCCCGCCACTCCGAGAGACCAGGAGGTCGCCCCCCCGGTGATCGCCGAGGTCACCCGCGCCGATACGCCCAGCACCACCGCGCCCGCCGGGATCGCCCCCGCCGCGGTGGAGACCGTACCCGCCTCCACGACGTGGTCGATCTCGATCACCCGGCCCAGCGTCGCCGCACCGCCGGTGGCGAAGGACAGCGCGTCGCTCACCCACTGCGTGCCGTCGAACAGCAGGACACGGCCGCTCTCCAGGTCGAACGCCCGCCAGCCGGCACGTGGACTGGCAAAGTCCCACCCGCCGTTGATGCAGAAGGCGATCTGCGCCGCATGCCCCGCCCAGGCCCCGGTCGGAGACCCGGCCACCACATGGGCATCGCCCTCCGCCGGGCTCACCGGCGGAGTGGACAGCCCCGCCGAAATCACCTGCGGCCAGACCAGCGCGTCAAGCCGCGCTAGCGCCTCGTTCACCGTGACATGCTTCTGCGCCTGTCCCGCCGCAAGCAGCGGCAGCGCCATTCTCCGGGTCTCACTCATCGATCTCAATCCTCAGGCTGGGTCCGGGGCCGTAGCTTGCCGAGACTTGCGCCACCTCGATCGCGAAGGGCGCCGAGAGGCCATCTGCGGCCTGTTCGGCCGCGGTGTAGAGCAGAAAGGGCGTCGCGGTTTCCACCTCGCGCAGCAGCGCGCCGCCGGTGGCGAACACGCGCACCAGGTAGGCCTCGCTCTCCTCGGCCAGGGGCACGTCGCCCCGGCTCCAGGCATCGCCGTCCCGCCGGCTGCGCCGGGTCCAGCGCAGGTCGATATCGCCGTCGGCCTGCCGCCGCGCCGCCGCGTGAACCGGCGACCACGGCCGCAGGCCCACCCCCTCGAACGCCTCGACGACATGCGTGTAGGTCGCATCGTCATAGCCGCGCGCCGTGGGCCCGATCCGGTAATGCCGTTCGATGCCGCGCATCGAGGACGGCAGGTCGATCTGCGCGCACCCTGCGCCCATCAGCACGAAGTCCGCGCCCGCGGGCAGGTCTTCCGTCGTCAGGAACTCCGTGCCCGCCTGGCCGCGCAGAAGCCCCGAAAGCGCCCAGGTATCTGTGTCCACCAGGTCGGCCTGCCGGAACTGCACCACCTCCCAGTCCTGCGCCCCGGGCGCCCGCAACGCGGCAAGGTTCGCCCCGTTGAGCACTTCTAGCCCGGAGCGCGCCTCCAGCAGCCCGCCGGAAACCTTCACCCGCACGGGCACGCCCCGGGTCCACAACCAGGGCCGGGCGGCGGGCAACACGTCCAGCGTCTCGCCCACCACCGCGCTGCTGCGCAGAACGGTGTCGAGCTCATAGCCGTCGTCCTGCGCCGCGTCGTAGACCGCAACCGGCCCGGGCCAGGGCACCGCCGCCGCCGCCACCCAGGGCGCATGCGCCACCTCGTTGCCGCGCAGCAGCGGCAGGTCAAGGAAGGTCGCGTAGACCGGCCCCACCTGCGGCAGCTTCTCGATCGTGTAGCTGCGCCCCGCGCCCGAATGCGCGCCATAGACCGACGCATCCACCCGCAAGGCATCCACCCGGCGCAGGCCGACGTCCTCCACCCGGTCCACCCGGTAGCGCGCCACGCCGCCGCCGGAGGCGATGCTCACCACGTCGCCCGGCTCCACCCCGATGCGCGACGCGGGCAGCGAGAACCGCGCCGTGTCCCGCGCCACCCGCGCCTCGGACAGCCAGCGATCGGCGATCGCCTGGCCCTGCGCGGCAGACAGCGTGATCGGCAGGTCGCTGCGATCCGCCCGCGTGCCGCTGCGCCCGGCAGGCAGCGCCGCCTCGACGGTGGAGATCTGGTAGGCATTGCCCATGTCGGGAAAGCTCACCTGCACCGCCTCGGGAATTTCCGCCGCCGGTCCGCGCACCAGCTCGGGGCCGAAATCGTCCCCCCGCTCGCTCACGGCGAAGTCCCCGGCCTCCAGCGCGTGGTCCACCTCTCCCTCGCGCATCCGGAACACCAGCGTGCCATCCCGCTCGAACGCATCGAACCCGTAGGCCAGCATCAGCGGCTGCAACGCCTGGCGCGTGCTCTGCGTCACTTCCATCACGAAGCCGTCCACCACGCCGTGCAGCCCGGAGACATCGACCTCCGTCAGCCCGGCGTAGAGGCACAGCTCGGCCACCAGTTCCGCCAGCCCGCTCGACCCCATGCGCCCGGAAATCCAGTGCCCCAGCTCATAGTTGGGCCCATCGGCCCAGACCTCCTGCCGCGCCGGGAAATCCGGCCAGGGCCGCGCGTCCCAGGCCCAGACATAGGCGTTCGCAAGGTCCAGCATCGGAGCGCCATAGACCGACGACACCGGGTTGTTGCCCGGGTCGCTCCAGTATCCGAGCACGGCCTGCAGGTAACGCAGCTGGATGAAATCATCGCGCGCGCCCTGCGAGAAATACGGCAAGGCGCTCTCCGAGGACTTCGGGTCCACGAACACGTTCGGCTGGTTGGTGCCGCGGTCCACCGCCGGGCAGCCGTATTCGGTGAACCAGATCGGCTTGCTCTGCGGCACCCAGGCGGTCTGGCTCGCGGCGCGCACGCCGCCTGCGCGGTTGTGGTGCGGCTGGCTCCACCAGTTCACCAGGTCCTTGTAGCGGAACACCCAGTGCTCGCCATGCGCGGTGTCGACGATCGGCGTGCGCGTCTGGGCCGCGCGTGCCGCCGCATCGGCGTAATACCAGTCATAGCCCTCGCCGCCGGCCACGTTGGCGCGCAGGTAGTCCAGGTCGTAGATCGAGCGCGCCGTCTGCGCGTCCAGATGCCCGGCGCCGTCGCGCCAGTCCGACAGGGGCATGTAATTGTCGATGCCGACGAAATCGACCGCCGGATGCGCCCAGAGCGGGTCGAGGTGGAAGAACACGTCTCCCGAGCCGTCGTCCGGCCGGTGCCCGGAATACTCCGACCAGTCGGCCGCGTAGCTGATCTTCGTGTCCGGCCCGAGGATCTCTCGCACGTCTGCCGCGAGCGCGCGCAGCGCCACCACGGCCGGATAGCTCCCGGCCCCGTCCCGGATCCAGGTGAGGCTGCGCATTTCCGAGCCGATCAGGAAGGCGTCCACGCCCCCAGCCGCCTTGCACAGCCGCGCGTAGTGCAGGATGAAACGCCGGAAACCCCACTCGGCCGGGCCGGAATAGCTCACCGTCTCGCCGGAGGCGGTGAAGTCCTCCGGTGCGGCGGCCCCGAAGAAGGCCGAAACCTCGCTCGCCGCAGCCGCGGTCATGTCCGGAGACCCGGGCTGTCCCGGCGCGGCGGAAAGCGTGATGCGCCCGCGCCAGGGGAACACGGGCTGGGAGCCCGCGCCGCTCCACGGGTCGGGAAGCGTGTTTCCCTGTGCCACATCCATCAGGATGAACGGATAGAAGGTCACCCGCCGTCCCTGCGCCCGCAGCCGCTGGATGGCGCGGATCACCGACTGGTCGGTGGGCGTGCCGCCGAAGTTCGGCCGCCCTTCCGTGTCGCTCACCACCCGGGCGCCGCTGCGGGAGACGCCCGACACCCGCCAGGGCATCTCCGGGCTGTCGAAGTCGCGCTGCTCCACGCCCGGCTTGATCACGCATTCCCCGCAGCGCAGGTCGGTGCCGAACCAGGACACGATCAGGGACACCGCGTCGCAGGCCGGCAGTTCCGCCGAAAGCTGCGCCGTGGAGGCCTCGAGGTCGGTCTCCCCGGTGGTGTTGTTCACGTTCGCCACCCGGCGGTTCGCCTTCCCGTAGGAATAGCTCACCGGGTCCGGCGCCAGCGCATATTCCCCCGTCCCGGGCGTCATCGCCACGCCGCGCACCGCCCCCCCGGGGTCGACAGCCCCATCGGGAAGGTACTGCGCCGGCACGTCCGGCCGCCGGAACACTTCCACGTTGAACTGCGGAATGCGGTTGCCGAACGTGCCCACGGCCAGGTTCTCGAACACGAGATAGGCCGTGCCGCGATAGGCCGGCGCGGCCTCCGCCCCCTCCACCGCCTCGATGAGCGGGTCCGGTTCCTGGTCCTCCGCGCCCCGGTGCAGCCGATACTGCGTCCGCTCCAGCGCAAAGGGCTTCCCATCGGCCCAGACGCGGCCGATGCGCAGGATCTCGCCCTCGCACAGCCCGATGGCGATGCTCACCGAGTAGGAATACTCCCGCACTTCCGGCTGGCTCGGGGCCACGCCCTTGCCGCCACCGCCGCGCCGCGACACCGTCTCCAGAAAGCGGGTCGACCAGATGAGCTGCCCGGCCACCCGGGCCCGACCGGCCATGCGGGCAATCGGCGTGCCCTCGCGCGCGCCCTGAAGGCGCAGCGCGCCGAGCCGCCCGGTGTCCACCGGGTCGGATCCCTCGCCCAGCAGTTTCTGGTCGAGCACGGCGCCCACAGTCGCGCCGACGGCCCGGCCGATGACCGCACCGCCGAGACCGAGCGCCGTGCCCGCGAAGGAGCCGCCGACAGCGGCACCGGCCGCAGAGAGGAGCAGAGTTGCCATGAAACGTCTCCGTCAGTCAGGAAAGCGGAACACCGCCGCGATCCGGGCGTCCCAGGCGGGTCCGAGCGGGGATTCCGTCACCGCATGGCCCGAATAGGCATGGATCACCGTCGGCGCGCCATCGCGGGCGCCGAGGATGCCGATATGCTTGGCCACCGCCCGCGCGCGCATGCGGAACACCAGCACGTCGCCCGGCAGCCGTGCATCGTGCGCCACCCGGAGCATGTGCCGTGCCGCGGCCGCCAGCATGCGCTCGTCGCCCGAAGGCTCCGACCAGTCCGGCGTATAGGCCGGCACCGGCTCGGGCTCGCAGCCGTAAAGCTCCCGCCAGACCCCGCGCAGCAGGCCGAGACAATCCGTTCCGGCCCCCCGGCAGCTCGCCTGGTGCACATAGGGGGTCCCGATCCAGCCCCGCGCGATCTCCAGCGCCGCCTCAGCGGTAGAGCGATCCGCCGTCATGGCGCTCTCCTTCCCGCACATAGGAGGTCATCCAGTCTTCGCCCGGAAGATGAGGAAACCCTCTGAATCTGCTGAAATTGCTGAATTTCATGCGACACGTCTCCGCCCGGCGGTCGCAGCCGGCCCGCAGGCGCAGCATGTCCCCCGCCTGAACCGGCGCCCCCGGCTGCTCCCACAGCCGCAGGCGGCGCCCGGCGCCCTCCACCAGGTCCTGGCGCACGCGCACACGCGTTCCGGCATTCGCACCGCTCAGCCATTCGACATGCCCGCGCGCGAACCAGCCACCCGCGAAACCGCCAAGCGCATCGATCACGAACTCCCGCGGGTCGGAGGCGTCAGTCACCACCGCCTCCCCCGAATAGGCCGGACTGTCGAGATCCACCCCGCAGCGCGCATCCCCCAGAACCGCGTCGCAGTCACGCAGATAGGAGCGCCCGGCGGTGAGATTGAGCGTCTCCGACACACCGCGCATCTCCGCCCGGAAGGCATGGCCCTCACGGGTGATCTCGCCGATGCTGCCGGCGAACACCCGCAACCGCAGCTCCGGCGCGCTCCAGTCCACCAGCCAGTGCGAGATCATGGCTCCGTCGTAGCGCCCGGCAAGCACATCCGCATCGGTGATGCCCGCGGCCTGCAGCGCGCCCGCCACCTGGCTGTTGTCCACCGACAGGCCGGTGGAACGGCTCACGGCCGTGGCCGACAGCCCGCTGGCCGCGGTGCAGGTCACGCCCTCGATCTCCAGGTCGCGGTCATGGTCGGTGAAGCCGAAGGTCACCCCGTCGGCCCGCACCAGGATCCAGCAGCGGCACAGCGTGGTCGCGCCGCTGTCGAGCTTCGCCTGCAGGGCAGGGTCGATCGCGCGCATGTCACACCCTCACTTCGATCACGGGAATGGAGGGAACCTCGCCGGCCTGAAAGGCGGCGAGCGAGGTGTCGATCCTGTCGGAGGAAAACCGCACCGGCACGTCGAACTCGAACCCGGCCGTCACCGCCACGTCGGCCGCAGGCGCGGTTGCGAAGGTGACGATGCCGGTGGTCGCGTCCACGCTCACCCCCGCCGCGGCCGCTCCGTCCACCCCCACCAGCACCGAGCCGGCCACGGGCTTGCGGATCTCGCGCAGATATTCCGCGCCGCCGGAGGCATAGCGCTTCACCAGCTGAAACGCGGTGCGGCTGCCGTCCCCGGTGCCGATGGCCTGGTCGGTGCGCGCCGGGGTGCCGGAGGGCTTGCAGGACTTGTAGTCCGTCCAGTCCTTCCAGCGGAAACCGTTCAGCTGCCCGCCGCGCGCCTCGAAGAAGGCCACGATGTCCTCCAGATCGTCGAGCGAGCGCAGCCCGATCCCCGCGTCGAAGCTCCGGCGCGACTGGGCCCAGGGCGCGTTGCGCTCCTCGAAGCCGTTCGCGAGGGTGACGATCTCCACCCGCCGCTCCGGCCCCCCGGTCGACCCGAAGGAGAGCCCGGCCGGAAACCGCGTTTCATGAAAGCTCATGCCTCACTCCCGTTCTCAGAGGTTGCGCTGGCCGCGGCGCATGGCCCGGCCGAGACTGGCGGCGATCTGCGCCTGGGACCGGCGGAAACCCTCCACGTCGGGTGTGTTCACCGTCACACTGACCTGCACGCCGCCGCCCGCCCCGCGCACGCCCAGCTTGCCGTCCGGGCCGCGGGCCAGCGGCATGATCGCCTCCGGCCCCGCCTCGCCCATCAGCCCCGTGCCGCCGCGCATCCCGAAATAGGTGGGCGAGTCCACCACACCGCCCTGCGCGAAGGCCCGCACCCGGCCCGCGCCGAACACCCCGCCCTGCGCGAAGGGCATCAGCCCGGAGACCAGCGCCTCGGCGCCGGCTCCCAGCGCGTTCTGCACCGGCCGGATCGCGGCGGAGAACACGCCGTTGCCCAGGCTGCGGCCGATCCCCGACAGCACGTCGGACACCCGCGCCCCGTCGAAAACCAGCCCCTCGAAGGCGCCGCGCAGGCTCGAGCCCATGGTGCGCGACAGCGAGCGGCTCTCGCGCTCCGTGTTGCGCAGCGCGCTCTGCACCTGCTCCAGCTCGGCGCGAAACGCCGAAGCCAGGCTCTGCGCTCCGGCAAAGCCCGAGTCGAGCCCGTCGAAATCATCATCGGAAATCGGGTCAGCCATCGGATGTCTCTCCCTTGGGTCTGTCGGGGAACCGTGCGGCAAGCGCCTCCAGGGCGCCCCGCGTCATTCCCTGCGCCGAGCCGTCTTCGAACCCGGCGAGCAGGAACAGCTCTGCCGGCGTGAGGGCCCAGAACCGGTCGGGGGCAAGGCCGAGATGCACCATCCCCAGCCGCATGAGCCGCGCCCAGGCGATGCGCTCAGCCATTGCCCTGCGGCAGTGCGAAGGTGAGACGCAGCAGCTCCGCCGCGGCCCGCGCCGCCCCCACCGGGCCACCGCCGATCTCGCAGGCGCCCAAGCTGGCCTCATTGATGTCGAGCCCCCCGCCGCGCAGGCCCGCGGTGAGCAGCGCCAGCAGGTCGCGCGCCCGCACCTCGCCCTTCTCGAAACGTTCGACCAGTTCCACGATCGAGCCGCTGTCGAGCCGGGCCTCCAGTTCCGCCAGCGCGCCCAGCGTCAGCCGCATCGCATGCGTCGTGTCGTCGAGCACCAGCTCCACCTCTCCGCGCCACGGATTCGCCATCAGAGCGCCGCGAAGCTGAGCGCGCCGGCCGATGCCATCGCCATCTCGTAGACGGCCTCACCATCATGGCTGCCGGAGAATTCCAGCGCGGTGATCAGGAACGGGCCGGTTACGGTGCCGAAATCCGGGATGACCACCTGAAAGGACGGGGTCTCGCCGTCGAAGAAGATCTGCCGGGCGCGTTCGTCCGTCGGCGCATCCCTGAACACGCCGGAACCCGACAGCGATGCAGAGCGCACGCCGGCGCCGGAGAGCAGCTCGCGCCAGCGCCCGGCGCTCTCCAGCGACGTCACCTCGATCGCCTGGGCGTTGAAGCTCAGGCGCGTGGCCCGCAGGCCGGCGATGGTCTGGAACGTCCCTCCGCCGTCCATGTCGAGCTTGATGAGCAGGTCCTTGCCTTTCTGGGCGGCCATGTCGAAATCCTCGTCTGCTGAAATGCCGGGACTGATGGCGGGCGCGCCGCGCCCTGCCATCGCCCCCACGCGCCGGCATCATCGCCACGGCGCGCGGGGGCTGCGAAACTCAGGTGTCCTCGATCACCGCGCGAAACCGCAGGGTGATACGCCGTTTCTCCGGGCTGCGGCCGCGCTGCGCGCGCGCCTGCAGGAACCGCAACGCCACGAGATGGCCCCGGTCCAGGGCCATCTCGGCATCGACCAGCGCGTCGCACACCGCCCCGGCCACCGCCTTGGAGGCCGCGAAGCCCTCGGCGCCGGAATGCACCGTCACGTCGAAATCATGGGTGCAACCCGCGCTGTCGGCGGTGCTCCAGGCCCGCGCCGTCTCATCGCCCAGGGTGACGTAGACCGCGAGAGGGTCGGTGCTGCGCGCGGCATGCGGGGGAGCATCGTGAACCCCCGTCCCCACCAGTGCCGCCAGGGCCGCGTCTCCGCTCAGCCGGGCGAACACCGCCTTCTGCAGGGCCCAGGACATGGCATAGGTCATGCGCCGGTCCCCTCCTCTGCCCAGATGGTGAGGTAGCGCCCCATCGGGTCATGCTCGCTCACCGCATGCACGGCAAAGACGCGCGCGCCCTCGCGCAGCCGCTGCTCGGGGCGCGGGCGCGCCGGTGATCCCTCCGGCGCGCCCCGGACCATGATCCGGTGAGAGACCCGCGCATGTTCGCGCGCGCCGATGATGGTCTCCCGCCCGGAGACCGGCTGCACATCGGCCCAGAGCGCGCCAAGCGCCTCCCAGGACACGACCACCCCGCCGCCACCATCCGCGCTCCGCTCCGGCGCCTCCAGCACCAGGAGCCGGCGCAGGGCGGGACGGGTTCCCGCCCCGCTCACAGCCGCACCGGGCGATAGGGGTCGAGCAGCGCCAGAACGCCGAAGGGCATCGCGCCATCCCGGCCCTCGTCGGCACTGCGGTTCTCGTAATAGCTCGCCGAGAGCAGCAGCGAGGCCTGGCGCAGGTCGGGCGGCAGCTCTTCCCAGCTCACCGCGTAGCCGGCGTCGAACTCGATCTCGGCGCGCCCCTGGTCCGGAATGCCGGGCAGCGCCCGCCCCCAGCTGCCCTGCAGCGCGGGCGACTGGCCATCCGGCAACAGAACCCACAGGGAGGACTCCGCCTCCTCCTCCGCGCCATTGGCGGAGATGATCCGGACAGCCGTCACCTGCCGCACCGGGGCGACGGGCAGAACCTGTCGCCCGGTCTGGCGCCACCGGGTCACCGACCAGGAAAAGCTGCGCCGGATGAGCGCCTTGCCGATGCGCGCCTCGATGGCGGCCATCGCGGTGCGCAGGTAGAGCTCGAGCAGCGAATCCTGCGCGCCATCGTCGGCAAAGCCCGATCCGAGGCGCAGGTGTTCGGCGAGGTCACGCACGGCCTTGGTCCCCAGCACGGGCGGTTCAAGCTCGGTCAGCATCATGGGTGGGTCTCCTCAGGCAACCACTTGGCGGGAGAAGCCGGCCCCTCCGCGCGGCGCCCCGGAGGGCGCCATGCGGCAGGACCGGCGGGAAAATCGGTGACGCCCCTGCGCCCCACGGGCAGAGGGGAAACACGTGCTGGACGGCACAGGGGCGCCCCCTGCGACCCGGCGAAAAAGCCGGGCCGCATTCGCGGATCGGCCTCAGGCCACCGCGAATTTCATCAGCTTGATCGCCGCGAAGTCGCTCACGTCGCCACCGATGCGCTTGGTGGCATAGAACAGCACGTTCGGCTTCGCCGAGAACGGGTCGCGCAGGATGCGCAGGTCGGGCCGCTCGGCGATGGTGTAGCCGGAATCGAAATCCCCGAAGGCGATGGCATAGGCGTCCACGCCGATGTCGGGCATGTCCTCCGAGATCAGCACCGGGTAGCCCATCAGCCGCGCCGGCTGGCCCTGGGACAGGCTGTCGGACCACAGGAAGCGGCCGTCGGCGTCCTTCATCTTGCGCACGGCCCCGGCGGTCTTCGAGTTCATCACGAAGGTCGCCTTGGCGCGGTAGCGCGCCCCGAGCGCGTAGACGAGATCGACGATCGCGTCCGCCGGCTCGGTGCCGTTGAAATCGCCGTTCGAACCGGTGGGCACATAGCCGATGCTGCCCCAGGCCCAGCTGTCGTTGCCCACCGCCGGGTGGTCGAGGAAGCCGCGCGGCTTGCCGTCGCCGTCACCCGCCACGAAGGCCGAGCCCTCGGCGCGGGCGAACTTGTCGGCGATGCGATCCGCCAGCCAGCTCTCGACATCGAAGGCGCTGTCGTCGAGCAGCCGCTGCGAGGCCTTGGGCATCGCCGAAAGCTCGAACAGCGGGATCGAGATGCGGTCCAGCTGCGGCGTGGTGGTCTCGCCGGTGGAGGTCGCCTCGTCCGCCCAGCCCGCGCCGATGTCCGAATGATCGACCAGCACGTCGAAGGCCGACGCCTCCACCGTCACCACGTTGGCGATGGCGCGGATCGAATGCGCGCCGCGCAGCACGCCATTGATCTGCTCGGAGGTCTGCGGGTCGACGAGGTAGCCCCCGTCGGCCGAAACCGTGGTCGAGAGAGCCTTCTCCTCGACCTGCAGGTGACGCAGCGCATCGTCATCGCCGCTGCGCAGATAGGCCGAGAAGGCCTTCTTGTGCGGCAGGCCCGGCTCGGCGGCCTGGGACAGATGCGGACGGGCCGCGGAGACGGATTTCGCGTTCAGCATGGCGAGCTTTTCTTCCTGTTCGTTCAACCGGGACTTCATATCTTTACGGAAAGCACTGAATTCATTCAGGAAACCGGTCATGGCGGATTTCACCTCCACGGCCGTACCCGCGCGCGACGGCTCAGCCGCCTGGTCACGGTTTGCATCGGAATGAGACATGGGAGATCCTTCGTGAGATCGCATGGATGCTGGGGTTGGAATGGCGTGGCCCGGGCGCGCCGCCACAGGCCCCCCGCGGGGAGCGGCGGCGGACGGGGGCCGTTCAGGTCAGGTCGGCCCGCGCCTCGGCGATGGCCTCGGTGAGCGCCCGAGCGAGCGCGTCGTCCGCCTCACCCGCGCCGAGACTGGCCCGCGCGGAAGGCAGCATCGGGAAGGTCACGAGCGAGACCTCCCAGAGTTCGATTTCCTCAAGCGCCCGGCCCAGCGAGGTCTTCGCCGCGCGGACGGTGCGATACCCGATCGACAGCCCGTCGATCGCCCCGGCCTTGAGCAGCGTCAGCGCCTCGGCGCCGCGCCGGACATCGGCGAGAATGCGGCCGCGCACATGCAGGCCATGCGCATCCTCCCGGATCTCGTCCCACACGCCGATGGGCTGGGCGGGGTCGTGCTGCCAGAGCATCTTCACCTTGCGCCCCTGCGCGCTCAGCGCCGCAAGGCTGCGCGCATAGGCGCCGCGGCAGACCACGTCTCCGCCCTGGTCGGCCTCACCGAACAGCGAGGCGTAGCCGGCAATGCCGGTCTCCCCCGCGAGGCCCGTGCCGGTATCGAAGGTCTGGAATTTCGTTTCCAGGCCGAAATCGGATACTGATGTCATAAGCTCTTGTCCCGAATGCTGAAACGAGGACGGGGGCCGTGGGCCTCACTGGCCGGCACGGCTCGCGAATTCGTAGACGAGCTGGCTGAGCATGGCGCCCGCGACGCCGTAGACGGCGAGCCACAAGCGCCGCTCCAGCCGCTCGATGGCCGACTCGATGCCCGAGAGCCGGCGTTCGAGGGCGCTCCAACGCTCCTCGCTCACCCGTTCATGGGTCTCGATCCGGGCATGCGCGCTGTCGAAGGGCTCATAGAGAAACCGCGAGCCGCTCCTGAGCTGCTCCTTGCTCATTCGGAGCTCCCCTCCTCCGCCTTCGGCAGGCCCAGCAGCGCCCGCTTCTCCGCGGCGCTGAGGAAATCTGCCTCCGACACCCGCCGCCACAGCGCCTCGCGCTCCACGGCGAGGGCCGGAACCGAGTCGAGCTCGGGCGACAGCGTGAGCCGCTCGCCATAGAACTCCGGCAGCCAGCCGCCGAGCGCCGTGAGCAGGCGGTTCACCAGCGGCAGAACCGTGAGCCGGTAGAAGGCGCGGTTCGCTTCCTGATAGTTGGAATAGGTCGCGTCCCCCGGCAGGCCCAGCAGCATGGGCGGCACGCCGAAGGCCAGCGCGATCTCCCGCGCCGCCGCTTCCTTGGTCTTGTGGAACTCCATGTCGGAGGGCGAGAAGCCCATCGGCTTCCAGTCCAGCCCCCCCTCCAGCAGCATCGGCCGCCCGGCATTGCGCGCGCCCATGTGGTAGCTCTCCAGCTCTTCCACCAGGCGGGTGTACTGGTCGGAGGCCATCTGCCCCATCCCGTCGCCGCCGCGATAGACGATGGCCCCGGACGGCCGGGCGGCGTTGTCGAGCAGCGACTTCGACCAGCGCGACGCCGCGTTGTGCACGTCCACCGCCGAGGCCGCGGCCTCCAACGCCGACATGCCGTAGTGATCGTCCTGGGGGTGGAAGGCGCGCAGGTGCAGCACCGGCCGGGCCCCGTCGCGCATGTCGAACCGCGCCTTCCGGGCGCCGACGGAATATTCGTAGGCCACCGGCCAGCCGTCCTCGCCAGGCACGACCCGCATGCGGTCCGAGCGCAGCACATGCAGCTCCATCGGCCGGCCCCGGCCGTCGATGCCCGACACTTCCAGGTACCCGTCGCCACTCAGCAGCAGGTGGCCGTAGAAGCTCTCGAACAGCGCCGGCCCGGATTGCGCCGGGTTCGGATGGGCGAGCAGCTGCGCCAGCGGATGGGTCTCATACCGTGCCCCGTCGCGGCTGAGAACCAGGGGAACCGCAGCCGCGGCTTCCGCGATCATCTTCACGCAGCGAAACCCCACCGGGTTGCCGATGAAGCCGCTTCGGGTGAGCGACGCGGTGTCCCGCGGCGTCCAGGCGGGCCGGCCCGCGGCCTGAAAGGCGATGACCGGTCCGGCGGCCGAGGCCTTCTGTTCGCGCGGTGCCTCCCGCGCGCTGCGTCGCAATCCCAGAAGCATGTCTCGCCTCTCCCGCAAATGTTCAAAAACGTTCGTCTCTGCGCGAACCGGGGCCGCCGCGATACGGCGCGGCGCGCTCCTTCCGGTCCGCCCACGCCAACAGGCGGCGCGACACCCTGCGGCGTGCGCCTCACCAGCCCGCGAGGTCGGAAACTGCCTGCGCCGCGCCCTAGAGCGCCCGCAAACGGGGGGCCTGGTAGGACCCGGCCGGCACGATCATCAGGTCCGTGATCGCCCAGACCAGCGCATCCACGCGGTCCGGGCTTCCCCGGCCGGAATAGCCTTCCGGTCCGAGAGCGCACATCTCGGCCTCCAGCGCCGCGAAGATCCCCGCATGCCGCACCCGGCCCTGCTCATAAAGCGCGGCGACCGGCTCCGCCCGAGCCACCTTGCCCCGGGCCGCGCGCACCGCGCGGTAGGGCAGCAGCGGATCGACCTGGCGCAGGATGTTCTCCACCAGATCGCCGCCCTGGTTCACCTCGGCCACCACCCTGTCGGCGTTCCAGCGCCGGGCCGCGGCCACGGCCGCCGCCGCCCAGACGCTCGGATGCGCCCCGGTGACACTGGCATCCTCCAGCACCCAGGCCCGCCAGTCGCGCGGCGGACCATCCGCCTGCACTCCGGCCACCACGATGCCACAAGCATCGGCCGATTTGCCTCCCGTCACCGGGGGATCGACCGCCACCACGATCCGCGTGAGCTCCGGCGCCTCAGAGCGCATCCCCCCCAGGCCCGCCCGGGTCCAGAGCGCGCCGGGGATGGCATCGCACATCTCGCCCTCGATCTCCTGCTGGCCGAGGAAGGTGCCGCGATAGCTCTCCTCGATCACACGGAGGAAACTGCGGGCCAGATGCGGGTTGGCCCGCGTCGGCGCCGCCGTCTGCACCGTGTGCGCATCCTTCAGGATGTCCTCCAGCAGCGGGTTCACCCGCGGCGTGGTGGTCACCACATGCCGGGGCGTCTCGCCAAGCCGAAGGCCGAACTGCAGCATGTCCCAGGTCTCGCGGCCCTTCTTCCATTTCGCCAGCTCGTCGGACCAGGCACAGTCGAACTGTGGGCCGCGCAGGCTCTCGGGGTCGGCGGCCGAGAAAATCCGCGCCTCCGCCCCGTTCGGCCACACAAGCATCCGCCGCGTGGCGATCCACTTCGGCCGGCGATCGGGCGGCGTGCAGGCAATCAGCCCGGACTCGCCCTCGATCATGATCTCCCTGGCCTGGTCCAGTGTCGCGGCCACGAGAGCCACGCGCCGGCAGGCTCCGGGCGCCTCCGGGGTCGGCCCCTCGACCTGGGAGCGCACCCATTCGGCTCCGGCGCGGGTCTTGCCCGCGCCGCGCCCGCCCATGACCACCCAGGTCGACCAGTCCCCCTCCGGGGGGAGCTGGTGCTGCATGGCCCAGAATTCGAACAACCAGGGCAGCGCCAGCAAGGCACCGAGACTGAGCGAGCCGAGAAAGCCCTCAATCTCCTCCCGTCCCCTGGAGGCGAGCAAGCCGGCGCCATACCTCGGCACGGGCGGCATCGAGGTCGAGCACGCCCTCGCTTGCGCCGCCGATTTCCCTGCTGCGTTTTTCAAGACTCACCTCGATATCGATGACTGTCTGAAGTGCCTTGTGATGAGACCGGATCAGGTCCAGCCGGGCGCGTGCGCCGGCGGGGTCCTGGTCCTCCTCATCGCGCAAATCCGCTATCGCCGAGGCCAACGCCTCCGACAGCATCTCGTACATGCGGCGCGCGCGACCGATAAGCGCCGCAGAAGTCGCCTTTTCAGAATCAATTGAAACAGAATTCATTTGGAAACGAGCCTTGTGCGGAAATTGCCACCGAAACCAAAAACCCCCGGGATCTTGCGATCCCGGGGGTTTGGCGCCCATTTCGTCCAGCGTGCTCCTTCTATACAGAAGAGCGCGCGCAATGTCAAGCGCAATCTGAAGCTGCGCTGCCGCGGCTCAGTTCTGTTCGCTCTGGCGCTGCCGCTCGATGCGCCGCCATTCCGCGACATTGCGGTTGTGCTCGCGAAGCGTGGAGGAGAACACGTGCCCGCCGGAGCCATCGGCCACGAAGAACAGGTAGTCGGTCTTCGCCGGCTGCATCACCGCCGCAATCGCGGCACGCCCGGGGTTGGCGATCGGGGTCGGCGGCAGACCGTCGATCATGTAGGTATTGTACGGCGTGCGCGTCTGCAACTCCGAGCGCCGCAGCCCCCGGTCCAGCACTTCCTTGCCCCCGGTGATGCCGTAGATCACCGTCGGGTCGGTCTCCAGCCGCATGCCGGCGCGCAGGCGGTTGATGAACACCGAGGCCACCTCCGGCCGCTCTCCCGGAATGCCGGTTTCCTTCTCGACGATGGATGCAAGCACCAGCGCCTCTTCCGGAGTGTCCAGCGGCAGGTCCGCCTGCCGCCCTTCCCAGGCCGCAGCCAGGATGCGCTTCTGCGCCGCCATCATCTGGTCGATCACCGTCTGCCGCGGGGTTCCGCGTTGCAGGTTGTAGGTGTCGGGCGCCAGCATGCCCTCCGGCGGCACGGTGGTGATCTCCCCGCTCAGGAAATCCGCCTCGTCGAGCCGCTGCACCACCTGGAAGGAAGTGAAGCCTTCCGGGATGGTGATCGGGTGCAGGATCGACTTGCCGGAGGAGAGAATCGCGAGGATATCCTCCATCGACGCTCCGGCAGGGATCGCATATTCGCCGAACTTCAGCGTCGTCGCCGTCTTGGTATAGCGGGCACCGATGCGGAAGATCGTGCCGTTGGAGATCGCGCCGTCCTGCTCCAGCTTTTCGGTGATCACCGGCAGGGAGTCACCGCGGTCGAGAACCACGATGGTCTCCTGCTGCAGCGGCCCCGCGCCGCGGAACGCGCTCACGCCCCAGCCGATGATGCCCAGCACCACCAGCAGGACAGCGATCAGCAGGTTCAGCCCGTTCGCCGCGATATGGCGCATGGGCTTACACCTTGCCCATGATCAGCGAAGCATTGGTGCCACCGAATCCGAAGGAATTCGACAGCGCAACGTCGATCTTGCGCTCCCGCGCCTTCAGCGGCGCAAGGTCGAGCACCGTCTCCACCGAGGGGTTCTCGAGGTTGAGCGTCGGCGGCGCAATGCCGTCGCGCATGGCGAGCAGGCAGAAGATGGCCTCAACCGCGCCCGCCGCGCCGAGCAGATGCCCGATGGAGGACTTGGTCGAGGACATCGTCACCCGCTCCGCCGCGGAACCGAGCAGCCGGGTCACGGCGCCGAGCTCGATCTCGTCACCCACCTGGGTGGAGGTGCCATGGGCGTTCACGTAGTCGATCTGGTCCACCGTGATGCCCGCCGAGCGCAGCGCGCCCTGCATGGAGCGGAAGCCGCCGTTGCCGTCCGGCGCGGGCGAGGTGATGTGATAGGCATCGCCCGAGAGCCCGTAGCCGAGCAGCTCACCGTAGATCCTGGCCCCGCGCGCCTTGGCGTGCTCGTATTCCTCCAGCACCACGACTCCGGCGCCCTCGCCCATCACGAACCCGTCGCGGTCCTTGTCATAGGGGCGGCTGGCGCGCTCCGGCTCATCGCGGAAATGAGTGGACAGGGTCTTGCAGGCGGCGAAGCCGGCAACGCCGATCTCGCACACCGGGCTCTCCGCGCCACCGGCGACCATCACGTCGGCATCGCCGAGCATGATCAGCCGCGCCGCGTCGCCGATCGCATGCGCACCGGTCGAACAGGCCGTCACCACGGAGTGGTTCGGCCCGCGGAACCCGTAGCGGATCGACACCTGGCCGGAGCACAGGTTGATCAGCGCGCCGGGGATGAAGAAGGGCGACACGCGCCGCGGCCCGCGATCCCGCAGGATCAGCGCGGTCTCGGCAATCGATTCGACCCCGCCGATGCCCGAGCCGATCATCACGCCGGTGCGGATGCACTCTTCCTCGTCGGTGGGCTTCCAGCCGGCATCCGTCACCGCCTGCTCGGCAGCCGTGAGGGCGTAGGTGATGAACCTGTCGGTCTTGCGCTGGTCCTTGGGAGAAACCCAGTCATCGGGATTATAAGTGCCGTTGGTGCCATCGCCGAGCGGCAGCTCGCAGGCGATGTCGCATGCAAGGTGGCTCGCGTCGAAATGGCGGATCTTGCCGGCCCCGGATTTCCCGGCGATCAGGCGCTCCCAGGTCTGCTCGACGCCGCAGGCCAGAGGCGTGACCATGCCAAGTCCGGTAATCACAACCCGTCTCATCAGCGCTCCTCAGTTCTCATTGGTCGGGCCTCTTCTACAGCAGGGGCCGCGCTCGCGGCAAGCAACCTTCCTGTACCCCCGACCCACAGCAAAACGGCATCCGGATCGCCCGGATGCCGCAGTCTGTCCGGTTGCCCGGGCAGGATCAGACGTTCTCGGAGATGTACTTCACCGCGTCGCCGAAGGTCTGGATGGTCTCGGCGGCATCGTCGGGAATCTCGATCCCGAACTCTTCCTCGAACGCCATCACGAGCTCGACGGTGTCCAGCGAATCCGCGCCGAGGTCGTCGATGAAGGACGCACCCTCGACAACCTTGTCCTCGTCAACGCTCAGGTGCTCGACAACAATCTTCTTAACGCGCTCAGCGATATCGCTCATAGTCCTGTCCTCGCAGTTTGCCCCCCCGCAGGGGTTGCCTAGATGTGGGAGTGCGACCGGCCGGGCGATTGTCAGTGGCCGCACAGAAACAGACCCGTAGGCAAGGCCCCCGGCTTGTATTCTGCCGCGCCTATACCATACCTTCCGGCACGTGCAAATCCTGATTGCACCGGTCGGAAATCGCCGTCAGATCATCGCCATGCCGCCATTCACGTGCAGCGTCTGGCCGGTAACGTAGGCAGCCTCCTGGCTGGCGAGAAATGCAACCGCCGCGGCGATCTCCCCGGCGTCTCCCATGCGCCCCGCCGGAATGCCGGCCAGCAGCCGCGCCTTCTGCTCGTCGTTGAGCGCGTCGGTCATGGCCGTGGTGATGAAGCCCGGGGCAACACAGTTAACCGTGATATTGCGGCTCGCGACCTCCTGCGCAAGGCTCTTGGACATGCCGATCATCCCGGCCTTGGACGCGGCGTAGTTCCCCTGCCCCGGATTCCCGGTCACGCCCACGATGGAGGTGACCGAAATGATCCGCCCCCAGCGCGCCTTCATCATCGAGCGCAGCACGCCGCGGGCCAGCCGCATCGCCGAGGTCAGGTTGATGTCGAGCACCGTCTGCCATTCCTCGTCGGACATGCGCATGAACAGGTTGTCGCGGGTCACCCCGGCATTGTTCACCAGGATGTCGACGGAGCCCATCGCCGCCGCCGCCTGCTTGGGCAGCGCCTCGACGGCATCCTTGTCCGAGAGATTGCAGGGCAGCACATGCGCCCGCTCGCCCAGCTCGGCGGCCAGGGCCTCCAGCGGGTCGGTGCGGGTGCCGCTCAGCCCCACGGTAGCGCCCTGCGCGTGCAGGGCCTTCGCCACCGCGCCGCCGATGCCACCCGATGCGCCGGTGACCAGCGCGGTCTTGCCTGTCAGTTCGAACATCTGTCTCTCCTCACTGCGCGGCCGCGAAGGCGGCCACGTCGGCCGGGCGGTTCACCGCCACTGTTCCGGCCTCTTTTGCGATGCGCCGGATCATGCCGCTGAGCGCCTTGCCCGCGCCGATCTCGACGAATTCCGTCACGCCCCCCGGACCGGCCATCCAGGTGACACTCTCGCGCCAGCGCACGGCGCCGGTCACCTGCCGCACCAGCAGGGCGCGGATCTCGTCCGGGTCGGTCACCGGTCCGGCCAGCACGTTGGCCACCAGCGGCACCGCCGGGGCGGTGAAGGTGACACCGGCCAGCGCCTCGGCCATCCGCTCGGCCGCGGGCTGCATCAGCGCGCAATGGAACGGCGCGCTCACCGGCAGGAGGATGGCGCGCTTGGCGCCCTTCTCCCTGGCGATCTCCACCGCGCGTTCCACCGCGGGCCGATGGCCGGAGACCACCACCTGCCCGGGGTCATTGTCATTCGCCGCCTGGCAGATCTCGCCCTGCGCCGCCTCCTCCGCCACCGCCACCGCGGTGCGGAAGTCGAGGCCCAGCAGCGCCGCCATGGCGCCGATGCCCACCGGCACCGCCTCCTGCATCGCCATGCCGCGGATGCGCAGCAGCCGTGCGGTGTCCGACAGGCCCAGCGTGCCGGCGGCACAAAGCGCGGAATACTCGCCCAGCGAATGCCCGGCGACATAGGCCGCCTGGCCCACCGTCACGCCCTCGGCCTCCAGCGCCCGCATTGCGGCGATGGAAGTGGCCATCAGCGCCGGCTGGGCATTGGCCGTGAGGGTGAGGTCCTCCGCCGACCCCTCCCAGATCAATGCGCTGAGCTTCTCGCCCAGAGCCTCGTCGACCTCCTCGAACACGGCGCGCGCTGCGGGATAGGCCTCCGCGAGGTCCCGGCCCATGCCCACTGTCTGGGCGCCCTGCCCCGGGAATACGAATGCTCGGCTCATCTGCTTCCTCTCGGTTCCGCTCTCCGAGGCTTTCCTCTAATCACTCGAAGCCCGCAGAACAAGGTTTCCCGGCCACGCCTTCGCCTTGCAATGGGGGCGCGTCGGTGTATAAGGCACGCTTCCCCGGGTTTCATGAACTCGCGTAGCCTCTCGAATGCGGGCCGGCCGGGGCGGCGGACTGCATGGCGAAGCACGCCCATAGAACAGGTGGCACATGGCTCTCTACGAGCATGTCTTCATCGCGCGTCAGGATCTGTCCAACGCGCAGGCCGAAGGGCTCATCGAGCATCTCGGCCAGATCCTCAAGGACAATGGCGGTTCCGTCATCGGCACCGAATACTGGGGCCTGAAAACCCTCGCCTACAAGATCAACAAGGGCCGCAAGGGCCACTACGGCTTCCTGCGCTCCGATGCGCCGGCCCCGGCCGTCGCCGAAATGGAGCGTCTCGCACGCATCCATGACGACGTGATGCGCGTGCTGACCATCCGCGTCGACGAGCATGAGGAAGGCCCGACCGCGGTCGTCCAGGCCAAGAACGCCCGCGATGAGCGCCCCCGGCGCGATCGTGACGATCGTCCCCGCCGCGACCGCGACAACTGAGCAAGGGAGCAGACACAATGGCACGCAAACCGTTCTTCCGCCGCCGCAAGTCCTGCCCGTTCTCCGGTGCCGACGCTCCGAAGATCGACTACAAGGACGTGAAACTCCTGCAGCGCTACATCTCCGAGCGCGGCAAGATCGTTCCCTCCCGCATCACCGCGGTTTCCGCGAAGAAGCAGCGTGAACTGGCCCGCGCCATCAAGCGCGCCCGCTTCCTCGCCCTGCTGCCCTACGCTGTCAAATAAGGAGCCGACGACATGCAGATCGTTCTTCTTGAGCGCGTGGCCAAGCTCGGCCAGATGGGCGACGTCGTCGCCGTGAAGCAGGGTTTCGCCCGCAACTACCTCCTGCCCCAGGGCAAGGCGCTGCGCGCGACCAAGGCCAACATGGAGCGCTTCGAGGCGCAGCGCGCCCAGCTCGAGGCCCGCAACCTGGAGACGAAGAAGGAAGCCGAAGCCGCCGCCGCGCGCATCGACGGCCTCACCTTCATCGTGATCCGCTCCGCCGCCGAATCCGGTGCGCTCTACGGTTCCGTCACCCCGCGTGACGTCGCCGATGCCGCCGACGAGGCCGGTGTGTCCATCGACCGCAAGCAGATCGTCGTCGAGCGTCCGATCAAGGACCTCGGCCTGCACGAGCTGGTCGTGTCGCTGCACCCGGAAGTGGAAGCCGTCATCACGGTGAACGTGGCCCGCTCGATGGATGAAGCCGAGCTTCAGGCCGCCGGCCGGTCCATCCAGGACCTGCGCGCCGAAGCCGACGCGGAAGCCGACTTCGAGATCTCGGAGCTCTTCGACGACCTGGGCGGCGCCGCCCGCGAGGACGACGACGAAGCCCCGATCGAGGACGGCGACAGCCAGGCCGACGATCAGCCGACCGTCTGATACGTCCCGTCGACATCGTCCGGCAGCAGCCGGGCACCAGAGCACGGCGCGCCCTCGCGCCGTGCTTTTTCGTCTCCGGGCTTATCCCCGTTATTCACACCCTGTGAATCCCGGGCGGCCGGGTTATACCGTGCCCAAGGAGAGCGATTCATATGGCCGACGGTTCCATCACCCCCCAGACCACCAGTCCCGCCCCGCACAACATCGAGGCGGAACAGGCCCTGCTCGGGGTCCTGCTGAACAACAATGACGTGTTCGACCAGGTGGCGAGCATCATCGACCCCCACCATTTCTTCGACCCGGTGCACAGGCGGATCTACGAGATCATCCAGCAGCGCGTGCTCAAGAACACGCTCGCCACCCCCACCACCGTGGCGACCTTCCTCTCCGAGGACCCCGGTCTCGCCGAGCTGGGCGGGCCCTCCTACCTCACCCGCCTCTCGGGGGCTGCCATCTCCGCCTTCGCGGCGCGCGACTATGCCCAGATCGTCTACGATCTCGCCATCCGCCGCGACCTGATCCGCATCGGCGAGAGCATCACCGGCAAGGCCGGCACCGTGGAGGTGGATTCCGACCCGCGCGACCAGATCAGCGATGCCGAGCAGCAGCTCTACACCCTCGCCGAAAAGGGCAAGTACGAGGGCGGCTTCCAGTCCTTCCTGAAGGCGGTCACCGAGGCGGTGAACGTCGCCAACGCCGCCTACCAGCGCGACGGCGGCCTCGCCGGCATCTCCACCGGCCTCGTGGACATGGACCGCAAGCTCGGCGGCCTGCACCCCTCGGACCTGCTGATCCTCGCCGGGCGCCCCTCGATGGGCAAGACGTCGCTCGCCACCAACATCGCCTTCAACATCGCCAAGGCCCACCGCCGCGGCATGCGCCCCGATGGCACCGAGGGCACCATCGACGGCGGCGTCGTCGGCTTCTTCTCGCTCGAAATGTCCGCCGAGCAGCTCGCCGCGCGCATCCTCTCCGAGCAGGCGGAGGTGCCCTCCGAGCAGATCCGCCGCGGCGACATGACGGAGGAGGAATTCCGCCGCTTTGTCGAGGCCGCCAAGGCGCTGGAGAAGATGCCGCTCTACATCGACGACACGCCGGCCCTGCCCATCTCCACCCTGGCCGCCCGCGCCCGGCGCCTGAAGCGCCAGCACGGGCTGGACGTGGTGGTGATCGACTATCTCCAGCTCGTGCGCCCCGCCACGGCCAAGGACAGCCGGGTGAACGAGGTCTCCGAGATCACCCAGGGCCTGAAGGCCATCGCGAAGGAGCTGAACCTGCCGGTGATCGCGCTCTCGCAGCTCTCCCGACAGGTCGAGAACCGCGAGGACAAGCGCCCGCAGCTCTCCGACCTGCGCGAATCCGGCTCCATCGAGCAGGACGCCGACGTGGTGATGTTCGTGTTCCGCGAGGAATACTACAAGGAGCGCGAAAAGCCCTCCGAGCACGACGCGGACAAGATGATCGCCTGGCAGGAGGCCATGGAGCGCGTGCACAACAAGGCCGAGGTGATCATCGGCAAGCAGCGCCACGGGCCCATCGGGACCGTGGAACTCTCCTTCGAGGGGCGCTTCACCCGGTTCGGCAACCTGGTGAAACCCTATCAGCAGGGCTACGAGAACGAGTTCTGATCCCCCGAACCCCCGACGCGCCGCGCACCGGGGGCCAGGCTCACTGTACGTCGACGAAGCCGCCTTCGCTCAGCCGCAGCAGCTTGCCGGTCGCGATGCCAAAGCGGAAGCCGGCAAGCTGCAGCCGCCCTGCCTCCACCGCCTCGCGCACCCAGGGGAAGGTCATCAGATTGGTGAGCGACACCCGCACCACCTCGGTCTCGTAGAATTCCAGCGGGTCCACCCCCTCGGGCGGCGTCCGGCTCAGCGCATCGCCGGCCGTGCTCATCCAGGTTTCCAGGAAGTCGCTCACCTCCGCCGGCATCCCCTGCACCAGGGCCTGAACCCCGCCGCACTGCGCATGGCCGAGCACCACGATCCGGTCCACCTTCAGCACCCGCACCGCGTATTCCAGCGCGGCCGAGGTGCCGT
Organism: Paroceanicella profunda; assembly: GCF_005887635.2. Taxonomy (GTDB): domain Bacteria; phylum Pseudomonadota; class Alphaproteobacteria; order Rhodobacterales; family Rhodobacteraceae; genus Paroceanicella; species Paroceanicella profunda. The sequence continues at coordinate 3,525,073 of NZ_CP040818.1, forward strand.
GCCGGCGCCCGTCGGGCTCATAGGGCGGAACCAGCCCGGCCACGTTGCGCACCACGAACATCTCGCCCGGCCCGGCATCGAACACCACTGACGGGTCCACGCGGGAATCCGAACAGGCGATCACGAGGGCCTCCGGGCTCTGGCCCACCTCCGACAGAGACTCGTAGCGGGCGCGCTGCCCCGGCCACACCCCTGCGCGAAACCGCCTGTACCCTTCGACGAGCCTGTCCATCCCCGATCTCCCTGATGTCCACATGAGCGGGACAGGCACGCTGCCCCGGGTGAGGACTAATGCCTCCCCCGCGCGCCGTTGACAAGCCGGCAGCCGCTCAGAACCGGGTGGTGAGCGCCGTGAGCCACTCCGGAGAGGCCGCCACCAGCGCCGCCTCCACCCGCTTGTCGACCCCCGAGACCACCAGCAGCCCGACGGCGACCAGCAGCACGCCCAGCACCATCTTGCCACCCTTCCCGGCGCCCAGAAGCCGGGCGCGCCAGCGCAGCAGCGCCTCGCGTGACAGGAGCCCGAGCAGCATCAGCGGCAGGGCCGCCCCCAGGCCGAACACCGCCATGGTGAGGGTCACCTCGCCCAGGCTCTCCCCTCGCGCGGCCAGGATCGACGCAGCCCCCAGCGTGGGCCCCACGCAAGGGCTCCACACCGCGCCCAGCAGCACGCCGACCAGGAACTGCCCGGTCAACCCGGTGCCCTCGAACCGCCCGAAGCGTGATTCCGTCCAGCCGCTCAGCGGGCTCGCGGCCGCCGCCAGCTGCATCTGCGCCCGTGGCACCATCAGCACCAGCCCCAGCCCGATCAGAACGACGCCCCCCAGCATGCGGAACAGCGCGAGATCGAGCCCGACGGAGAACCCCACCAGCGCCACGAACAGTCCGATCCCCGTGAACGACAGCGCCAGCCCCGCCGCCAGTGCCACGGGCCCGGCGCGGTGCTGCGACACGGCCGTGGTCAACACCACCGGCAGAAGCGGCAGCACGCAGGGAGAAAGCGTGGAGAGCAGCCCCGCCACCAGTCCGAAAAGGGCCGTGGCCGCCACGCCCCCTACTCCGCCAACACGGACTCGAACAGCGCCCCCAGCGCCTCCTTGCGCGTCTCTCCCACCGAGCGCGCGGTCTCCGTCATCCCGCGATAGGCGATCAGCGTGGACTGGCGCTGCGCCCCGAGCGCGCGGACGACATCCTTCTGAGTGTCGAAATCCACCTCGAAGATCACCGTCCGGTCCTGCGCCGGCTCGGAGGCCAGCGCGTCGATGATCGGCTTCTGCGCCTTGCAGGTCGGGCACCAGTCCGCCGCGATATCCACGATCACCGGCCGGCCCTCGGCCCGGGCGGCCTCGAAATCGGCGGTCACGAAGGGCCGGAACTCCGCCGCCTGGGCTGCCATGCCCAGCATCAGCGACAGGCCCAGTCCGGAAAGGGCGGTTGCAATTCGTCTCATGAAACTCTCCCATCGCTGCGGCGTTGATCTCCTGGTTGATTCTGGAGCAAGCGCTCCAGATACTCAATCATGTGACAGCCTGCTGACGTGCTGGTGATCGGCCGTGAAAGGGAACCTGTATGGGACGATATCGCAGCTTCGACGAGACCCGCGCCATGGACGCCGCCATCGCCTGCTTTCGCGAGCGTGGCTTTCACGCGGCCTCGATGCGCGACCTCGAACGGGAGATGGGGCTGACATCCTCCAGCCTCTACAATGCGTTCGGCAGCAAGAAGGAGCTGTTCCTGAGCGCGCTGGACGCCTATCTGAACGCCTCGTCGCGCCGGCGCATCGCCCTGCTGGATGCCGCGGAAGACCCGCTCGCGGGGATAGAGGCCTTCCTTTTCTCGGTTGTGAGCGTCTCCGCCGCGGACCGCTGCGGCTGCCTTCTGGTGAATTCGGCCGCCAGCGCGGCCGCCCTCGACAAGGACATCGGCGCCGCCGTGCGTGACGGGCTGGGGGAGGTGGAAGCCGCCTTCGCCAGAACCTTGCAGCGCGCCGTCGCCGCCGGCGCCCTGCCGGAGACCACGGACAGCACCGCGCTCGCCCGCACGCTGCTGGGCACCATCGTCTCGATCCGGGTGCTCTCGCGCTCCGCACCGGGGGAAGCCTGGCTGCGCAGCCTCGCCGACGGCGCCCTCACCCAGATCCACGCACCGGCGAACACCCGGGCCACCCCGCGCAAGCGCGTGTCCTGATCCGGGCCTGACCAGCCCTCCGGCATCGCCCCGGGGCCGGAGCAACTGTCCTTCGGGCAGCCCCCGCTCACGCGGTCAGGCCATGTGCCGGCAAGAACGCGCCGTCCGCTCAGGCCGCCGCGAGAAACTTCCCCAACCGCGGCAGCCCGGCCCGCTTCAGGAACGAGCGCAGGTCATCCGTCCATCCGGCCTGAACGCGCATGTCCTCCGCAGCGGATGCGAAATCCGCGCCGGACCGCGCGAAGCCGAGCAGGAAACTGTCCGGATCGGACGGCATCACCCCGTGCCCGGCGAGACGCCGGCGGGGAAAGTCACGCAGGTTGCGTGTCACCAGAACCCCGGCTCCGCCCGCCAGGCAGGCGCCGAGCACATGGGTGTCGTTTGGGTCTGGCAGGTCCGGCGATACCGCGTCCGGCACCACGCTGGCCTGCCAGCGCGCCTCCAGCGCGGCGATCACGCCCCGCGTTGCGGCCTCGGCGGCAGCCCCGTCCCGCGCCATCGCCCGGGCCCATTCCTCCAGAATCCGCTCGGACCAGACCGGCACGAAATGCCCGCCGCCCGCCGCCACCAGCAACAGCGACCGCGTCGCCGTCGGGTAAAGCACACAGGCATCGAGCACGGCGCGCATCAGTCCAGCCTCAGGAAGATCGCCTTGAGGTAGGAGGTCTCCGACAGCGCGACATGTACCGGGTGATCGGGCCCCGGCCCGCCGACATGCAGAATCTGCCCCTGCCGCCCGGCCCGGGCCACGCCGCGCAGAGAGGCGGCACGGAACCGCTCCAGGTCCGCCGCATGCGAGCAGGAACACAGCACCAGGAAGCCCCCCGGGCTCACCAGCGCCGCGCCCTGCCGCGCCACCTTCTCATAGGCCCGCAAGCCGGGCTCCAGCGCCGTCTTGGACGGCGCGAAGGCGGGAGGGTCACAGACGACCATGCCGAACTGCGCGCCTTCCCCGGCCAGCGCCGCCATGGTGTCGAAGGCATCGCCCTTGCGCGTGGCGAACCGGTCGCCCAGCCCCGCGGCCTCCGCGCCCTGCCCGGCCAGCTCCAGGGCCGCGGCGGAGCCATCCACCGCAAGCGCGGACTCCGCGCCCGCCGCCAGCGCCGCCAGCCCGAACCCGCCGACATGGCTGAACACATCCAGCACCCGAAGCCCCGGGGCGAGACGCGCGGCGAAGGCATGGTTTGGCCGCTGGTCGAAGAACAGCCCGGTCTTCTGCCCGCCAATCAGGTCCGCCATGTAGACGGCTCCGTTCATCGGCACGGCAATCGGCGCGTCCACCCGGCCGCGCACGATGTCCATGCGCTCCGACAGGCCCTCCAGGCCGCGCGCGCGCCCCTGCCCGTTCACCACCACGGTGCTCACCCCGGTCACCGCCTGCAGCGCGCTCACCAAGGGCTCGATGAGCAGATCGGCCCAGGCCGCGTTCGGCTGGATCACCGCCGCGTCTCCGAACCGGTCGACGATCACACCGGGCAGGCCATCGGCCTCGGCATGCACCAGCCGGTAGAACGGGGCGTCGAACAGGATCTCGCGCAGCGCAAGCGCCCGGGACAGGCGGGCCGTCAGCCAGGCCTCGTCGATCAGCGCCTGCGGATCGGGGTCGAGATGGCGCAGCACGATGCGCGAACCGGGGTTCACCGCCACAGTCGCGATCGGCTCGCGCTCGGCGGATTCGAGCGTGGCGATCGTCCCGGGCAGAATCGCCTTCGTGCGACGGTCCAGCACGACTTCATCGGTAAAGGACCACGGCGCGCCGGAGGCGGCATGGCGCCGTCCGGGCTTCGGGCGCAGTCGCACGGTAGGTCGGTCGAACACCATGGCCTCCCTCGAGCGGCGGGGCCGGCGGGGGTGCCGGCGGTTCGGGCAGGTCATACTGCGCAAGCCGGGCGAAGGAAAGCCGCAGCACCCTCCCGGCCGCGCAGCACGCAAAAAAAAGGGCCGTGTCGAACACGGCCCAAGTCTAGGGAGGAACTTTGAAACTCGTATCAGGCGGCCGTCGGGCGATGCATCATCGCGGACAGGGCAGCCCAGGCGGCGGCGACGCCGCGGCCGGTGGCCTTGAAGCCGGAGCGCAGAACGGCGGCGCGATGGGCGCGGGCGGCGCGCTCGAACTGTGCGATGTCGTCGTGGGTAAGATAGCTGCTGGTCATGATGCTCTCTCTTTCCTCGACCGCGCGAAGGGTGCGTAGCCGTTGCGTTGCGTTGGCATCAACATGCCTCGGAACCGGATTAGTTTGCAGCCCGAAAAATTAGGATGCCGACATGCGCAAAACGCAGAGCTCGCGCCACCCCCTTGGAATCAGGCCAAAAAAAAGGGCCGTGTCAAACACGGCCCAAGTCTAGGGAGGAACTTAGAAACGGGTGTCAGGCGGCCGTCGGGCGATGCATCATCGCGGACAGGGCGGCCCAGGCGGCGGCGACGCCGCGGCCGGTGGCCTTGAAGCCGGAGCGCAGAACGGCGGCGCGATGGGCGCGGGCGGCGCGTTCAATGCGGGCGATCTCGTCGTGGGTGCGGAAGCTGCTGGTCATCGTCGTCTCTCTTTCGTGAACCGTGCGAGCCTGGCGTCGCTGTGGCGTTGCGTTGGCCTCAAGATGGCTCGAAGCGACATTAGTTTGCAGCCCGAAAAATTAGGATGCCGACATGCGCAAAACGCAAGGCTCAGGCTGTTCTGCGTCCGACTCTCCTGCCAGCCTTCCAGCCGGCCTGCCCTTCGGACAAAAAAATGGGCCGTGTCGAACACGGCCCAAGTCTAGGGAGGAACTTTGAAACTCGTATCAGGCGGCGGTCGGCCGATGCAGGATCGACGTGATGGCGCGCCAGACGGCGGCGAGGCCGCGGCCCGAGGCCTTGACGCCGGAGCGCAGGACGGCGGCGCGATACGCGCGGGCCTCACGCTCGATGCGGGTGATTTCGTCGTAGGACGGGTAAACGGAGCGGGTCATGGTCATGTCTCTTTCCTCATCTGTGTGAGGGGCGTTTCCGGTGTCTTTCGTTGACACCAATATGCGCCCGCCCCGCGGCTTTGTGCAGTGCAATAAAACTGGAAGCCGATATGCATGAATCGCAGGGCTGCAGACGTGAATGCTCAACGAATCCCGGGGCTCTCCTTCTTCGCGCCCGCAACAGCGACAGCCTGTCGCACCCGGGCGCCGGGCAAAAAAAATGGGCCGTGTCAAACACGGCCCAAGTCTAGGGAGGAACTTTGAAACTGGTGTCAGGCGGTGGTGGGGCGGTGCAGGACCGCCGCCAGGGACCGCCAGGCCGAGGCGATGCCACGGCCGGTCGCCCGGAAGCCGGAGCGCAGGACTGCGGCGCGGTAGGCGCGGGCAGCGCGCTCGATGCGGGCCATTTCTTCATTCGACGGATAGGTGATCGCGGTCATGGTCATGTCTCTCTGTGCTACCGGCCCGAGGGAAGACCCGGTGTCGTTGAGAGCTATATGGCCCGAGCAGATTTAAATTTGCAGTGCGAAAAATTCGGATGCCGCCATGCATGCGCTGCAAGGCTCAGCGGCTCAGCCCCAGGTGCAGCAGGTAGCGCTTCTCCAGTTGGCGGAAGATCATCACGATGACGAAGGTGAGCGCCATGTACAGCGCCGCCGCCGTCAGGAAGCCTTCATAGGCCACGTAGTAGCGCGCGCGGAAGGTTTGCGTCACACCGAAGATGTCCTGGATGGTGATCACACCCGCCACCACCGAGCCATGCAGCATGAACACCACCTCGTTGCCGTATTGCGGCAGGGCGCGGCGCAGCGCCGAGGGGATCAGGACCAGGAAGTCCACCTGCCGGTCCGACAGGCCGAGCGCGCGTGCCGCCTCCACCTCGCCCTTCGGGATGGTGCTCACCGCGCCGCGGATGATCTCGGTCGCATAGGCCCCGGAGTTCAGCGAGAACACCAGCAGCGCGATCCACCAGGCGTCACGCAGGAAGGGCCAGAACAGGCTCTCGCGCACCCAGTCGTATTGCCCCAGCGTCACCCCCAGCCCGTAGTAGAACAGGTAGGTCTGCACCAGCAGCGGCGTGCCCCTGAAGAGATAGATGTAGAAGCGCAGGCCCCGCGAGGTCCAGTGGCCCCGCGCCAGGGCCATGCCGGCGGGCAGCGCGATGCAGAAGCCTGCGGCGAGCGCCAGCACCACCAGTTCCAGCGTGGTCACCACCCCGCGCGCGAACAGCTCCCAGTGGTCGAGGACCAGGTCGAACCGCATCAGCGCAGCCCCCGCGAATAGCGCCGTTCCGCCCAGGCGAAGCCCCAGCCGGACACGGAGGTGATCGCGAGATAGACCACGATCACCACCAGCATGAACAGGAACGGGTCGCGCTGCGACTTGCCCACGTCATTGGCCAGCCCCACCAGGTCTTCCAGCCCGATGACGGAGACCACCGCCGTGGATTTCACCAGCACCTGCCAGACATTGCCGTAGCCGGGCAGCGCGTGGCGCACGAATTGCGGGAAGAGCACCAGCCAGAAGGCGCGCAGGCCGCGCAGCCCCAGCGCCTCCGCCGCCTCGCCCTGCCCGCGGGCCACCGCCATCCAGGCGCCGCGGAAGGTCTCGGTGAGATAGGCGCCGTAAAGCAGACCGATGGAGAGCGTGCCGGCCAGGAACTTGGAGAATTCCAGCGTCTCCAGCCCCGCCACTCCGGTTGCCCAGTTCAGCAGGCGCTGTCCGCCGAAGTAGAGGATGAGCATCAGCACCAGGTCCGGGATGCCCCTCGCCAGCGTGGTGTAGATCGTGGCGATGCGCGCCTGCAGGCGGATCAGCCCCTTGTTGAGCGCGTCGCCCTGCGGCCGGATCAGCTTCGCCCGTGCGCCCCAGCCGCCCAGAAGCGTGGCCAGCAACAGCGACAGCACCGCGAGACAGACTGTCGTGACCGCACCACTGAGCAGCAGAGGGCCGTAGTCCAGGAGTTTTTGCATGAAGGCATCCTGCCGGGGCGCGGCGCGGGCCGGCCCCGGAACAGGGGCCGGCAGTCCTGGTCAATCGCCGTAGATGTCGAAATCGAAGTACTTTTCCTCGATCGTCTTGTATTCACCCGAGGCGCGGATGGCATCGATCGCCGCGGAAAGCTGGTCGCGCAGCTCCGTGTCTTCCTTGCGCACGCCGATCCCGGCGCCGTCACCGTGGTATTTCGGAATGGAATACGGCTGGCCGAAGAAGGCGTAGCCCTTGCCGGCATCGGTTTTCAGGAAGCCTTCGTCCTCGGCAATCGAATCGGCGATCACCGCATCGATGCGCCCGGAGACGAGGTCCAGGTAGGCTTCGTCCTGGCTGGCGTAGAGCACCAGGTTCACGTCCGGAAACTCACCCTCCATGAAGGCCTGGTGGATGGTGCCGCGCTGCACGCCGACGAGCTTGCCCTTCAGGCCCTCGGACGTGTCGGTCATCTCCGTGCCCTCGCGTGCGACGAAGCGCGCCGGGGTGTTGTAGTATTTCTTGGTGAAGTCGATCACCTGCTTGCGGTCCTCGGTGATCGACATCGAGGCGACGATGGCATCGCACTTCTTCTCCAGAAGCGCGGGAATGATTCCGTCCCAATCCGTCTTCACCATTTCGCAGCTCTTGCCGATTTTACTGCAAAGCGCGTTGGCGATATCGATATCGAACCCGACGACGGACCCGTCGGGAGCCGTCTCCGAGAAGGGCGCGTAGGCCCCTTCGACGCAGATCTTCAGGTCAGCAGCGGAGGCTGCACCTGAAAGCGCCAGGGCTGCGACCGCGCCGGCTATGAGTCTGTGCATATTTATTGGCCCTCACCTGTTGATATGCCTGCATCGCAGCCGATCCGGCCCCGGGCCGTCAAGCTTTATCGACAATGACGTGACTGCAAGCCGGTCAATCTTTCATTCACCTTGTTGCCGCACAGTCCGCTTGGGGCCCCCGGGGGGCCTGCAATCCTCAGGACGGAGCATGCGGAATGCCGATCCCCAGCGGATATTCGGAAACGGGCTACAAGGCCCTGCTGACGGACGACGCGGCCCTGTGGCATGACGGGTCGGGCAAGGTATCCTATTCATACGCCTACGAGATCCCGGACGATTACTCGGCCGATCTGAAATACGTGATCGGGGAATACGCCTACGCGCCGGGCACCAGCCCCACGCTGGAGGAGACCCAGATGGCGCTGGTGGAGGCGGCGGTGTCACGCCTCAACGAGGTGGCGAACGTCAACCTCACCTCCGCCGGCGCGGACCTGCTTGCGGGGGAGGCGGACAACGGCGCCATCTTCGGGTCGGGCACCATGCAGGCCCTCTTCGGCGGCCCTCTGGGCTATGGCGAAAGCGCCCTGCCCCGGACGGACGATGCCTATTACGAATACAGCATCCGCCGGGTCTTCGAGAACGGCATCGATTTCTTCGGCACCAACTACAGTTCCATCTACGTGAACAACAACGGGTCGATCACCTTCGGCGGCGGCGTGCTTGCCTACAATTCCCGTTCGCTGTCGCAGGGCAACATTCCCATGATCGCCCCCTTCCTCGCCGATGTGGACACCCGCGCCGGCGGCACGGGCAGCACCAGCGGCCGGGTCTGGGTCGACCTGGACACGCAGCGCGACTGTGTCACCATCACCTGGGACCACGTCAATTTCTATGACCGCAACGGCTCCCGGCAGAACAGTTTCCAGCTCCAGCTCTACGACCGCTCCAACGGGGCGGGAAATTTCGACATCGTCTTTCGCTACGAGAACATCGACTGGCTCACCGGTGACGCGAGCAACGGAAACAACGGCTTCGGCGGCATCCTGCCCCGCGCCGGGTTCACGTCCGGCGACGGGAGCTACTTCTACGAACTGCCCGCCTCCGGCCGCCACTCGCCGCTGCGCGCGCTCGACGAGTCCGCCGGAAACACCGGCGTCACCGGACTGTGGCGCTTCAACTTCCGCAACAGCACGGTCGTGGACGGGAACCTCACCTTCGGCGCCCTCTCCTTCGACGACCCCTCGCAGGCCGGCGTGGTCTATGACGCCAGCGCGGGCCGGATCGGCGGAGACATCTGGCTGAACGACGAGTCCCAGTATGGCGGCACGAATTACGCCTGGCACAACGTGATGCAGAGCATCGGCCGCGCCCTCGGCCTCGCCGTGCCGGACGACAGCCTGCAAGGCGCGCAGAACAGCGCCGCCTTCACCCTGATGTCGAACAACGGCCTGCCCTCGCAACAGGACATCGACATGCTGCTGCAGTCCTTCCCCGCCACGCCCATGCTCTATGACATCCAGGCGCTCCAGTCCGCCTACGGGCCGAACCTCTCCACCCGCCTCGGCGATGACGTCTACTTCGCCGAGGGCAGCGGCACCGGCTTCGAGATCGCGGATGGCGGCGACCTCATCGCCACCATCTGGGACGCCTCCGGGGTGGACACGTTCAGCGCCGAGGCCCAGACCACCCGCGCGGTGATCGACCTGCGCCCCGGCGCCTTCTCCACCATCGGCTCGGTGGCCAACAACGTCGCGATCGCCCTCGGCGTGAAGGACACCGGGGCCCGCTCCGCCTGGATCGAGAACGCCGTCGGCGGCTCGGCCGGTGACGTGATCTCCGGCAACGGCATCTCGAACACCCTGCGCGGCGGCGGCGGCGGAGACCGGATTCACGGCGGCAACGGCGATGACACCATCTTCGGCGATGAGGGCGACGACATCCTGCGCGGCGCCAACGGCGAGGACACCATCACCGACGGCACCGGGCGCGACCGCGTATTCGGCGGATATGGCGACGACACCTTCATCTTCGAGACCGATGACGAGATCGACGCCCTGCGCGACTACGAGGACGGCATCGACACCATCGTCTTCGCCGGACAGGAGGGCATGACCTTCGATGACCTGCGCTTCGTCGACCTCGATCCCGGCGTGGTCCGCATCGTCTACGCCGACCAGTTCCTCTTCGTCACCGGCCTGGAAGCCAACCTGAGCGCCGCCGATTTCGACGCGGACGACTTCATCTTCCTCTGAGACCGCCCGGCATCCCGGGCGGTCACCCATTCGCCGCCGTCGGCGCGCCCCCTCAGTAGAGGCCCACGCGCCCGCCGGGCCGGGCTGCGAGACACAGCCAGTCGTAGACATGATCGGCCACCGAGCGGAAGCAGATCAGCTCGAACATGTCGGGCCCGGTGCACCAGAACGCCACCGCCACCGAGCCGAGCCGGGTGCGGCGCAGCTCGCCCACGCCGAAGGTCGCCGGGGACAGATCGACCGGCGCACCCTTGGCGAGTACGTCGCGTGCGCCCGCGCCGGAAATGCGGAAGCGGCTGCGGGCCGAGGAGAGATCGAGGGCCAGGAAATGCTCCCCGGCCAGTTTCTCCGCGATGGAGTCCGCGATCCCGGCGGCCTCGGCCACCGGGCAGACCAGCATCAGTTCGTCCGGAGACATCCAGAGCACGGCGCCGCGCGGCCCGCTCTCCACCCGGCGCACCGCCGGCACGCCGAGGCCGAGCGCACCCTGCACCGCCGAGAGGATCGCCCCGGAGCGCAGCGTGCCGCGCAGGGTCACCATGCCGGTGGGGCCTGTGTCCTCCACCAGCGCGTCTCCCGAAAAGCGGCGCAGCGGGGCTTGGGCAATGTCAGACATCCTGACGGCTCCCTTCCTTGTCGAAGAAGCAGGGCGAGACGATCCGCGCATGCATGGTGAGCGAATCGGACACGGGGAAGTCGATCACCTCGCCCATCCGCGCCAGCCCGTCCACGATCAGGCCCATCGCGATCGGCCGCCCGAGAGTGGGCGAGCGGTAGGTGGAGGTGACATGGCCGATGGCCTGCGGGCGGCCGTCCGGCCGGGTGCCCGAAACCGCGTGCGCCCCGTCCGGCAGCCGGTCGCTCGGGTCCACGGTCTCGAGCCCGACCAGCTGCTTGCGGCCCGACCCGGCGAGGTAGCTGCGCTCCAGCGCCCGCTTGCCGATGAAATCCGGCTTCTTCTTCGAGACGGCCCAGCTCATCCCCAGATCATGCGGCGTGACGGTTCCGTCCGTCTCGTCGCCCACGATGATGAAGCCCTTCTCGCCACGCAGAACGTGCATGGCCTCGGTGCCGTAGGGCACGGCGCCCAGCCCGATCAGCCGCTCCCAGAGCAGGGCGCCCTGATCCGCGGCAACCGCGATCTCGAAGGAAAGCTCGCCGGAGAAGGAGATCCGATGCACCCGAACCTGATAGCCGCCCAGCGTGCCCTGGGACGAGGTGAGGAACGGCAGCCCCTCGCGGGAGACGTCCATGCCGCCGAGCGCCTCCAGCACGCCGCGCGCCTTCGGCCCGGCCACGACGAACTGCGCGAACTGCTCGGTCACGTTGGCGGTGTAGGCCTGCAGGTCCCACCATTCGGTCTGCAACCATTCCTCGAAATGGCCATGCACGCGTTCGGCGCCGCCGGTGGTGGTGTGGCACAGGAAGGTGTCGGCATCGAGCCGGACCACGACGCCATCGTCGAAGACGAAGCCGTTTTCCGTGCACATCAGCCCGTAGCGGCAGCGGCCGGGTTTCAGGGTCGACATCATGTTGGTGTAGACGAGGTCGAGCAGCTTGCCCGCGTCCGGCCCCTTCACGATGACCTTGCCCAGCGTGGAAGCGTCGAGCAGGCCCACGCCCTCGCGCACCGTCAGAACCTCGCGGACCACGGCATCCTCGGTGCTCTCCCCGGCACGCGGATAGGCGAAGGCGCGACGCCAGTCGCCCACCGGCTCGAACACGGCGCCGGCGGCCTCCGCCCAGGGGTCGGTGCTGGTGCGCCGGGTGGGGCGGAACAGCGGCCCGCGCGCCATGCCGGTGATCGCGCCGAAGGACACCGGCGTGTAGGGCGGCCGGAAGGTGGTGGTTCCCACCTGCGGGATCGGCTGACCCAACGTGTCAGCAAGAACCGCCAGGCCGTTGATGTTGGAGAGCTTCCCCTGATCCGTCGCCATGCCGAGCGTGGTGTAGCGCTTGGTGTGCTCGACACTTTCGTAGCCCTCGCGGGCCGCGAGCTGGACGTCGGAGACCTTCACGTCGTTCTGGTAGTCGAGGAAGGCCTTGGCCCGCAGCTCCGGCCCGGCCTGCAACGGCATGATCCAGACCGGCAGCAGCGCCGCCTCGGCGATGGTCTCGGAAAGGGGAACGGGTTCGTCGCCGGGGCGCTGCCCCACCTCCTCGCCCGCGCGACGGCCTGCGGCCGCCGCATCCGCCAGCGTCTCGCCCGTGAGCATGTGGCCGGCCGCGGTTCCGGCGGCGATCACGAAGCCCGCGCCGTCCGCCCCGGTGGGCGGGCGCTGCGGATCGGGGGCGAACATCGCATGCGCCTCGTCCCACACCAGCTTGCCGCCGCAATGCGACCAGAGATGGACCACCGGAGACCAGCCGCCGGACATCGCCACGGCGTCGCAGGCGATCTCCTCGATCACCGAGCCCTGCCCGGACAGCGTGCAGAGCTTCACGCCCTCCACCCGCTTCGAGCCGGTGACGCCGGAGAGCGCCCGCCCGAACTCCACCCGCAGGCCGAGAGCACGGGCATCGGCGACAAGCTGCGAGGTCGGGTTCGCGCGCGCGTCGACGATGGCCGGCACGTCCAGCCCGGCCTTCTTCAGCGCGATCGCGGTGCGATAGGCGTCATCGTTGTTGGTGAGCACCACCGTCCGCGCGCCCGGCGACACCGCGTAGAGCGCGAGGTGATCGCGGATCGCGGAGGCCAGCATCACGCCCGGCACGTCGTTCCCCGGGAAGGACAGCGGCCGTTCGATGGCGCCGGTGGCCGTGATCACCCGGCCCGCTCGGATGCGCCACTGCCGGTGGCGGGGCGCGCCGGTGGCGGGGGCGTGATCGGTGAGACGCTCGACACCCAGCACATACCCGTGATCGTTCACCGCCGAGGCCGTGAAACGGCTGCGCAGGATGACATTGGCCCGGGCGCCGAGCGCGGCGGTCTCCGCCGCGATCCACTCCGCCGCGGGCATCCCGTCGATGACGGGGCCGTCCACCAGCGCGCGGCCGCCCCAATGCGGCGCCTGTTCGACGAGCATCACCCGCGCACCGCCGGAGGCGGCCTGCCGCGCGGCGGCAAGGCCCGCGATGCCGCCGCCGACCACCAGCACGTCGACGAAGGCATGCACCTGCTCGTACCGGTCGGCATCGGCCTCCGCCGGGGGCTGGCCCAGGCCGGCGGACCGGCGGATCACCGGCTCGAACAGGTGCTTCCAGGCCGCGCGCGGGTGGATGAAGGTCTTGTAGTAGAAGCCCGCCGGCAGCAGGCGCGAAAGCTTCGCGTTCACCGCGCCCACGTCTAAGGCGAGGCTGGGCCAGCGGTTCTGCGACCGCGCGTGCAGCCCCTCGAACAGCTCCGTGACGGTGGCGCGCTGGTTCGGCTCGAAGCGCGCGCCCTCGCCGATGCCGTAGAGCGCGTTCGGCTCCTCCGGCCCGGAGGCGATCGGGCCGCGCGGCCGGTGATACTTGAAGGACCGGCCCATCAGCATCTCGCCGGCGCCCAGCAGAGCCGAGGCCAGGGTATCGCCCCGGAACCCGGTGAGCGTGCGCCCGTCGGCCGAGAAGGACACCGGCGACTGGCGGTCGATGAGAAGGCCCCCGCGGGGCAGTCGGGCGCTCATGCCGGCATCTCCCAGCCCGGACGGCGGACACGGATGCGCGCGACGATCTCCTCGGGCGGTGCGGAGACCTGGGCGGGATAGGTGCCGAACACCTCCAGCGTTGCGGTGCAGCGCGCGGCGTGGAACCATTTTCCACAGCCGAACGCGTGGCGCCAGCGCTCGAAATGCACGCCCTTGGGGTTCTTGCGATCGAAGAGGTAGGCGGTGAACTCACCGTCTTCCGACCCCGGGCCGAAGCGCTTCAGATGCGCCTCGCCACCGGGGTGGAATTCGGTTTCCTCACCGGTGACACCGCAGCACGGACAGGTGAGGATCAGCATGACGGCCTCCCGCAGCGGGGGCCGGAGCCCGGTTCAGTTCGTGTCCACGTCGGGCAGATCGATGGTGATGTCGGCGTCCTGCTTCTCGAAGCCGCCATTGTAGGCGTAGACGCCAAGCCCCACGACCGCGACGACGAGCGCCCCGACGATGAACGACAGTCCCGAACCACGATTGCCGGTAGCCATGATGTACTCTCCATCCCGTTTACGTTGCCCATGACAACGCGCGAGAGGGAAACCGGTTCCCCATCACCGGCTTGCCAGCCGCGCCTCACACCCTCTGCACTCATGCTGCCGCCTCGTTCTGCTGCCGGGTTACCCCGGGATCCTGCTGCCGCCACCCCGTGGAGTGCCGGAATTCCTGTTGCGCCGCCGTCAGTGGGCGACGGCCGCGGCCACGCTTTCGTCGATCATCCTGCCCTCCACGAACCGGTCGAGGCCGAAGGGCCCGGCCAGCGCATCCGGCGTGCCCTTGGCCACCGTCTCGGCCATCGCCCAGCCGGAGCCGGGGATGGCCTTGAACCCGCCGGTGCCCCAGCCGCAGTTCACGAAGATGCCGTCCACCGGGGTGCGGCCGATGATCGGCGAGCGGTCGCCGGTCATGTCCACGATGCCGCCCCACTGGCGCAGCATCTTGAGGCGGGAGATGATGGGGAAGGTCTCCACCAGCGCGCTCACCGTCTCCTCGATGTGCTGGAACGAGCCGCGCTGGGTGTAGTTGTTGAACCCGTCGGCGCCGCCGCCGATCACCAGCTCGCCCTTGTCGGACTGGCTCATGTAGCCGTGCACGGTGTTGGCCATCACCACGATGTCGATCACCGGCTTGATCGGCTCGGAGACCAGCGCCTGCAGCGCCACCGATTCCACCGGCAGGCGGAAGCCCGCCATCTCCGCCAGCACGCCCGAATGGCCGGCCACCACGATGGCGAGCTTCTTGCAACGGATGGCGCCGCGGCTGGTCTGCACGCCGCGCACCTTTCCGCCGGCGGTGTCGATGCCGGTCACCTCGCACTGCTGGATGATGTCCACCCCGAGGTCGGAGGCCGCGCGCGCATAGCCCCAGGCCACGGCGTCATGCCGGGCGGTGCCGCCGCGCGCCTGCCACAGCCCGCCCAGCACCGGGTAGCGCGGGCCGCCGGTCTCCAGGATCGGGCACAGCTCCTTCACCCGCGCGGTGGAGACCATCTCCGTCTCGATGCCCTGCAGGCGGTTCGCGTGCTCGGCGCGGCGGTAGGCGCGCAGCTCATGCTCGGTTTGCGCCAGCATCAGCACGCCGCGCGGGCTGAACATGATGTTGAAGTTGAGCTGCTGGGACAGGTCCTCGTAGAGGCTGCGCGCCTTCTCGAAGATCGCCACCGAGGGGTCCTGCAGGTAGTTCGAGCGGATGATGGTGGTGTTGCGCCCGGTGTTGCCGCCGCCCAGCCAGCCCTTCTCCAGCACCGCGACATTCTTCACGCCGTGGTTCTTCGCGAGGTAGTAGGCCGTGGCCAGCCCGTGGCCGCCGGCCCCCACCACGATCACGTCATATTCCGCCTTCGGTTCGGGCGAGCGCCAGGCGCGCTCCCAGCCCTGGTGGTAGCGCATGGCCTCCCGGGCAATGGAAAAGACGGAATAGCGGCGCATGAACGACTCCCCTGTTGCGGCGCGGCGATCCTCCCGCGCGGCGGAAGCGGTTGCAAGTGCCCGCGGGTCCGCGGCCCTTTCCTAGCAGGCGCCCCCCGGGGCGATGCGCCACTTTCCGGCACTCCGCCATTCATTCCCGACAGAGGTGCGCACGCCGCCGCGCGCCTGTCCGCACCGCTTGCAAGCGGGCCCCGGCCACCCTGCGGCACGGGGTGTCATGGCGCGTTCGTGCATTGAAGCCCGACGGGTGGAAGGGTAGGTTCCCGCCGACCTGATGACCACATGGGGCCGGGACCGGCCGGACTGGGAGAAACATGGCGCTCTGGCTCAGCATCGCAGTGATCACGCTGCTCGGGCTTGCCTGGCTCGCACGGCCGCTGCTGGGCGGCGCGCGCGGCGCGGAGGCACGGGCGGAGTACGACAAGCGGGTCTACCGCGACCAGATGTCGGAGATCGACCGGGACCAGGCGCGCGGCGTGCTGTCAGCCGAGGAGGCCGAGGCCGCGCGCGCCGAGGTGGGCCGGCGCCTGCTCGCGGTGGACACCGAGGCGGCCCGCAGCGGCGCCACCGGGCCGGTGCGCGCGCCGGCGGCCGCGTCCCGCGGGCTCGCCTTGGGGCTGGTGCTGGCCGTCGGGCTCGGCGCCGTCGGGCTCTATGCCGGGCTCGGCACGCCGGAGCTGCCGGACCTGCCCCTGTCCGCGCGCCAGGACATGCGCCCCGGGCAGGACCGGGTGGAGGCCATGCTCGCGGATGCCGGCATCACCCCGGAGCCCCCCGCCACGCAGGATGCCACCCAGCTCACCGAGCTTGTCGTGCGGCTGCGCGCCGTGCTCTCCGAGCGCCAGAACGACGAGCGCGGCCACCGCCTGCTCGTCGGCGCCCTCGCCCAGTTGCACCGCTATGCGGAGGCGCGCGTGGCCCAGGCCCGCGTGCTGGCGATCGCCGGAGACGCGGCCACGGCGCGGGACCATGCGGACCTCGCCGAGCTGATGATCCTCGCGGCGAACGGCTATGTCTCCCCCGAGGCCGAGCAGGCCATCGGCGCCGCCCTGCAGGCGGACCCCGGCGACAAGCCCTCGCGCTACTATGCCGGCCTCGCCATGGTCCAGAACAGCGAGCCGCAGGGCGCGTGGAACCTCTGGACCGCCCTTCTGAAGGAAGGCCCGCCGGATGCGCCCTGGGTGCAGGCCATCGCCCGGCAGCTCCCGAGCCTGGCCACAGCCCTCGGCCGGGACCTGCCGGAGCTGCCGGCCCCGCCGCAGCCCGTCGGCCCCGCGGCAGGCGCCCCCCTGCCCGGCCCGGATGCCGAAGCCATGCGCAACGCGCGCGACATGGACCCCGCCGCGCGCGAGGAGATGATCCGCGGCATGGTCGACGGCCTGTCCCGCCGCCTCGCCACCGAGGGCGGCAGCGCGCAGGAATGGGCGCGCCTCATCCGCTCGCTCGGCATCCTGGGCGAGCGGGACCGCGCCGCCGCGATCTGGGCCGAGGCCCGCGCCACCTTCGCCGCAGACCCGGCCGCGATGACCGACCTGCGCGCCGCGGCCCGGGACGCCGGCGTGGCGGAGGCTTCCGAATGAGCGCCGAGATCTTCGAGGACGCGGGCGCCCTCGGGCCCCTGCTCGCCCCCGGCGCGGCGCTCTTCGGGCTCGACCTCGGCGACAAGACCATCGGCATCGCCGTGTCCGACACGATGCGCTCCATCGCCACTCCGCTCACAACCATCCGCCGGCGCAAGTTCGGCCTCGACGCCGCGGCCCTGCTGGAGCTGACCGGCGAACGCCGCATCGGCGCGCTGGTGCTCGGCCTGCCGCGCAACATGGACGGGTCCGAAGGCCCGCGCTGCCAGTCCACCCGCGCCTTCGCGCGCAATCTCTCGCGCCTCACCGAGATCCCCATCGCGTTCTGGGACGAACGGCTGAGCACGGTGGAAGCCGAGCGCATGCTCATTGCCGCCGACACGTCGCGCCGCCGCCGCGCCGAGATCATCGACAATGTCGCGGCCTCCTACATCCTGCAGGGCGCGCTGGACCGGCTGGCCTGGCTGGCGCGGCAGGAGGAGGCGCCATGACCGACGAGATCTGGGCCCGGAACGAGATCGACAGCCCCTGCGTGAAGATCTGCGTGATGCATCCCGGCGCCGGGCTCTGCACCGGGTGCCTGCGCACGCTGGACGAGATCGCCGGCTGGTCCGGCCTCCCGGCCGCGGAGCGCGCCCGCATCATGGCCGAACTTCCCGACCGCCGCGCCCTGCTGCGCGCGCCGCAGAACCGCCCCTCCGCCCGCCGGCGCGCCCGCCGCACCGACTGACAGGCCCGCGCCCCACCCACGGGCCGGAGCCCCAGCCTGTCGCCCGACAGCTCGAAGCGCGGCCGCCCGCCTGTCCGAGCTCGCCTGAGATCGAGCCGTCAGGCAGTCCGCCCGTGGGCGCGCCTTGCACTGCCGGACGGCCAGCGCCACCAGCCCTTCGCCCGCCAAGGCCCCGGCCTCGGGACGTCGGGCCGCAAAGCCCCCTCCGCCAACCGCTCGTTCCCCCTCAGGACGAGCCTCCACGCCCCCGGCGCCAGTTGGCCACCCGCCATCGGGGCCGCAGGCGCCGGGCCATGCGGCCCTCGCGTACCCGATCCCTGCCATCGGGACCGCAGGCGCCAGGCCGTGCGGCCTCCGCATGCCCGACCGCCCGCCGATGCGCGCCTCGCGTGTGCCACCTGCGCACGTGCCCCCATGCCGGACTCGTCAGCCCCGCCGATCCGCGCTAGTCTCGGTGCCCGAGAGATCCGAGGTGATGAGGCGCGGTCCCCGCAATGCTGCAACTTCCGCTGATCCTGGCCCTGGCGCTGGCGCTCACCTTCGCGGTGATCCGCAGCGGAAACGGCCTGCACGAGGCGCAGACACCGCTGGTGTTCTTCGCCGCCGTGATGGCGGGCGCCGCACTCTCGGCCATGCTGTTTCACCTGCAGGGCGCGCGCCGGGCCACACGGCCGGTGCTCGCCTGGGCCGGGGTGTTCGCCTGCCTTGCCACCGCACTCATCTGGCGCGAGCGCATCGAGGAGACCGCCCGGCTCTTCGCCGCCGCCCCGGCGCCCACCGCTGCCCTCGCCGCGAGCACCGGGGAGGTGGAACTGGTCCGCGCCTGGGACGGGCATTTCCGCGCCATCGCCGAGGTGAACGACCGCTCCGTCGCCCTGCTCATCGACACCGGCGCCTCGCTCGTCCTGCTGCGCCACGACGACGCCGAGCGCATCGGGCTGAACATGCGCGGGCTCGACTATTCCATCCCCGTCACCACCGCGAACGGCCGCTCCTACGTGGCACCGGTGGTGCTCGCCTCGGTGCGGATCGGCGATGTGGAGCTGCGCGACGTGCGCGGCGCCGTCGCGGAGGAGGGCAAGCTGCAATCCTCGCTGCTGGGCATGAGCTTCCTCGAGGGCCTGTTCGAGACCACGATTCGCGGCAACCGCATCCTGCTGCGCCAGTAACCGGCTCAGGCGGCGCGGCTCAGCACGCTCTCCAGCGCCCGGCGCACCAGTTCCGGCCCTGCGCCCGGCAGATGCGCGCCCTCCGACAGGATCCGCCGCCACTGCCGCGCCCCCGGCCGGCCGGTGAACAGGCCCAGCATGTGCCGGGTGATCTGGTTCAGCCGCGTGCCGGCGGCACATTCCGCCTCGATATAGCCGAGCATGGCCAGCACGGCCTCCTCCGGCCCGCGCCCCGCCGCCGACGCGCCGGTGACCAGCGCGTCGACGCCCGGGAGGATGCCCCCGGGATCATGATAGGCCGCGCGTCCGATCATCACCCCGTCGAGCCCGGCGGCGAGATGGTCCGCCGCAGTGTCGAGCGAGGTGATGCCGCCGTTGAGTTCGATCCGCAGCCGGGGAAATCGTGCCTTCATCCGGTGAACGATGTCGTAATCCAGCGGCGGAATATCGCGGTTTTCCTTCGGGCTCAGCCCCTCCAGCCAGGCCTTGCGGGCGTGGATGATGAAGGTGCCGCAGCCCGCATCCGCCACCCGGGCGAGGAAGTCCGGCAGCACCTGCTCCGGATCCTGCGCATCGACCCCGATGCGGCATTTCACCGTCACCTCCACCTGCGGCACCGCCGCGATCATCGCCGCCACGCAGCGCGCCACCAGCTCCGGCTCGCGCATCAGGCAGGCCCCGAAGGCGCCGGACTGCACCCTGTCCGACGGGCAGCCGACATTGAGGTTGATCTCGTCATACCCCGCCGCGGCCCCGATGCGCGCCGCCTCGGCCAGCGCATCGGGCTCCGACCCGCCCAGCTGCAGGGCCACGGGATGTTCGGCGGCGTCGAACCGCAGCAGCCGCTCCCGGTCCCCGTGGATCAGTGCCGCGGCGGTGATCATCTCGGTGTAGAGCACCGCATGCCGGCTCATCAGCCGGTGCAGGAAGCGGCAGTGTCGGTCCGTCCAGTCCATCATCGGGGCAACGGACAGGCGGGAGGCCACTGATAAATCCTTTTTCTTCATTTTATCAGACACCTGCACGCGCCTCATCTTCGTCTCGTTCCAGCCTGTTCTGTACCAATTACGCCGATTTCGACGCTGGACTTGGCACAATGTACCAAATAGATTCCCATGTACCAAGTCAGGAGGTCAACATGGGCTCGATCAGTACACGCAAGCGAAAGGATGGCAGCGATAGCTACCTTGCGCGCGTGCGAGTGATGCGAGCGTGCGAGTGATGCGAGAAGGAACCTCCTATCATGAGACGAAGACCTTTGATAGACGCCCTGCGGCAACCGCCTGGATAAAGAAGCGCGAGAAAGAGCTAGCAAAACCTGGTGCGCTGGAAGGGCTGAACGCATGCGACCCTCCGCTGTGCAAAGCGATCGAGCGCTACACTGAAGAGACGGTGAAGGACATCGGTCGCACAAAGGCGCAGGTCCTCAGGACCATCGCCACCTACCCGATCGCCGATCTGCCCTGTTCCACCATCAAGTCGAAGGATATTATCGAGTTTCTTCAGTCACTGCCCGGACAACCGCAAACAGTCGGGAACTACGCGAGCCATCTCGCCTCCATATTCGCCATAGCACGACCGATGTGGGACTTTCGCCTGGATGACCGGGAAATGAGAGACGCGATCACGGTCGCGCGCCGCATGGGGATCATCTCCCGTTCCGCGCAGCGAAACCGACGACCCACCCTTGATGAACTCGACCGGCTGCTGACCTACTTCATTGATCGGCGCCAAAGAGCGCCCCAGGCCATGCCCATGCACAAGGTGATCGTTTTCGCTCTCTTCTCGACGCGCCGACAGGCAGAGATCACCCGTCTCACCTGGGATGACTTCCAGAAGGAGCACAAACGCATTCTGCTCCGTGACATGAAGCATCCCGGCGAAAAGCTCGGCAACGATACTTGGGTGGATTTGCCCCAGGAGGCCATTCAGATCATCGACAGTATGCGCAAGAGCAAGGCTGAGATTTTCCCCTACTCTCCGGACGCGATCACGGCCAACTTCACACGCGCTTGCAAGCTGCTCGGGATCGAAGATCTGCACTTCCACGATCTGCGCCACGAAGGCATTTCGCGGCTGTTCGAGATAGGTTGGAACATTCCCCATGTCGCAGCGGTCAGCGGACACAGGTCATGGACAAGCCTAAAGCGTTACACGCACATACGAGAAAGTCGCGACAAATATGCAGACTGGCTGACCCTGCGACACGCTATCAACCAAGAGTAAGTCCGCGCGCCGTCTTAGGTTGCAAGCGGCCTTTCAATCCTTGTCGAACTGTCCCTGCGTCACGACGATGAAATTTTCCATATGAGGACTAACATGTTTTTGGCTGGTCGCAGCTGGCCTCCTCACGGTCCAGCACATTAAACCCTAAACAGCACTTATCCATAAGTGCAGGCTTCAAAGGGGGACAGGTCACCGTTGCTGAGCGCCTTCGTCTGCCATAGCCACGCAGTGACGTGGCCATCACGCGCCGCGGGTGGCCTCTGTAGATGACAGTGAAAATGAAATGGGAGGCCGCGACGCCTGCGAGCCTCCGCTCCCGATCGGCTCACCTTGATCCGGCGGCGAGCAGCGCCTTGAAGTTCGCGACGTCCCGTTTTGGCGGACATCCAATGGTCCGGCCATAGTCCCGGCTGAATTGCGACGCGCTCTCGTAGCCGACGTGATGCGCGGCCTGAGAAACGCTCGCGCCCTCCGAAACCATCAGCCGGCGGGCCTCTATCAGCCGCAGGTGCTTCTGGTACCGGACCGGACTCATCGAGGTTATCTCCTTGAAGTGATGGTAGAACGAAGACGAACTCATGCCGCACTTCCTCGCGAGGTCCTCAACCCTCAGGGTTTCGTTGTAGTGGCCGCGGATGAAGTGAATGGACCGGGCAATCCGTTCGGCATAGGTCTCGGGCAACGCGATCTTCGCCACCTCGCTGCCATAGGGTCCGGTCAGAAGAAAATAATAGAGCTCGCGCATCGCAGCCGGGTAGAGCACGGGTACCGGGTCCGGCATCATGGTCATCCTGCACAGCCGGGCGACGCAATCCGCGAGGAATTGATCGACCTCTCCCACAAAGACGCACGGCCCCGGCTCGACGGGCGGCACCGGCGGGCTATCGATCTTGCCCAGCACGTCTCTGAGTTCGGCGACGTCGAAGTCGATCATCACCCCGATGTAGGGGTCGGCGACGGATGCACCCACCATCCTGCCGCTGGCGGGGATCTCGGCGCTCACCAAAAGGCACTGCATCTCGGCATAGTGCAGGCAGGTGTCGCCGAAGTAGATTTCCTTGTTGCCCCTGAGCACGACGCAGAGCGACGGCTTGTAGAGATTGTGGATGGGCAGCCTGTCCTGGAATGCGCGCACGATGTGGATACCGGGAAGCGGCGTGCTGAACCGGCCCTGGCCGCCGCCCCGCGACTCGATGAAATCGAGAGCAGCCGACATTAGCCAAGCCGGTGTGCGCCCGGTCCGGGCCGGGCCCTGCCGGGTGGTCTCGTCCAAAGCCTGAGACATGCGCGATTCCACTGAACTGCAGTTGCGTTTCATCACAACCATAGCATCGCGCCATCTTGTTACGCATCGCCATCAACCGCCCGGATCAGCACATCTTGGTGACAGCGGGCGGCAAAGGGCCGGCGTCCGGCCCACCAGCCGTCGTGGGAGGCACCCCGGGATCAGCCGTATTTGACCCCGCTGAGCTCCTCGAGCCAGGTCCACAGCGCGGCACTCGCCTCGGGATCGAGCGCCGCCTCGCGCATGTCGTTCTCTCCCGGCGGGCCGCTTCTCATTGGCCCGCCGGTCGGTCCGTAGTAGTGGCCGCCCTGCGCCTCGGGCCAAGTAGTCGCGAAAAGAAGCGGCACCGCGCCCTCCTCGGCCGGGGGGAACATCGCGCCCATGGTCCTGAGGCGCCGCCCCTCCATGCTGTTGGGTCCGGGGCCGTCGGGGATAAGGTGCGTCCGCGCCACGCCGGGGTGGGCCGCGACGCTGGTGATGGCCCAGCCCGCCGCCCTGCTCCGCCGCTCCATCTCGATCGCCAGTTCCATGGCGGCGAGCTTGGTGTAATTGTAGGCGGCGCCGTAATCGTAGGGGTCTGGCAGCCGCATGGTCTCGAAATCCAGAGGCTCACGCGCTGCGCGGGAACTCGACACCCAGACCACGCGGGTTTCCGGCCCGTCGCGCATCAGCGGCATCAGCTGCCCCGTCATCGCGAAATGTCCCAGCGTGTTGGTCGCGAACACCCGCTCGTGGCCGTCGACGCTCAACTCCATCGAGAGCCGCCCCATCACGCCGGCATTGTTCACCAGCATGTCGATGGGCCTGCCCTCGCTGGTCATGCGCTCGGTAAAGGCGTTCACCGAGGCCAGATCGGTTAGGTCGAACTGTTCGAACCGAACCTCCGAGTCCGGCGCGGCCTCGCGGATGAGGCGGGCGGCCTCGGCGCCGCGATCCGCCTTGCGGGAGGCAATCGTTACATCCGCACCCGCCCGCGCGAGCTGCAGCGCCGTATGATAGCCTAGGCCGCTGATATCGCCGATCGGATACCCATTGCCGCCGGTCACGAGAGCATACCGCCCCGCATGGGACGGGATGTTCGCCACGCCCCAATCCTCTGCCTGCGAACGCGTCGAACACCCGACCAGCAGGGTTGACCCTGCAGTGACCGCTGAGGACTGGAGGAACCGCCGGCGCGACAGCCCCGGTCGTTCGTTTGACGATGATGGCGGCACGGAACCGCGACCTAATTTCCGCTGCATGGCTGGCCTCCTTGGCTTGAGACCCAAGGTAGAAACCGCCCCTCACGGCTACGATGCCGGATACCCCGGAAAACTTGCCTCATTCTCCGACCGGCTATAGGCCGCCGGGTCAACACTCCACTCCGGGCGGGAGACATCTATCACCTTCCGGCGCGGTTTGCACTCGGACATGCGGTCGTACCACCCCGTCATGTTCCACAATCGAGCATGAAACAGCCATGGGATTTCACCCTTGGCAATGCTGGCCCCATGAAACCGGAGAGCATGATGTCGGTCATGGTCAGGCCATCTTTTGCGGCGAAAGTCTTCCCATCCATACGCTCGTCCAGACGGATCAATCCCTGGTCTTCCAACAGACGATGACTCCACTCTGCATCGGGTTCTCTGAACGCAATGCCCGCGACAAGCCTCTTCGATGCCGTGACACCAGAAGAAGTTGAGCAGAACGGTCTCGCGAAACAAGCGGTGGGTGCACATTCGGATTACGGCCCGTTCCTGAAAGGTCTCGCCGGCCATACGCCGCCACCTCGTCGAAATGGCTGCAGATCGCGGTGGTCTCAGTGATGATGATGCCGTCGTGAGGCCTCAGTGCCGGAAGCTAACCGCGCGGGTTGATCGCGGTCTTGTAGGAGGGCTAGCGGTTCTCCAGCACCGCTCGGTCGATCGTCTCGACGTCAAAGCTCAGCCCCGCGGTTCATGGACGAACAGAAGACGGTCACGAAGCTCGGGCAAGGCTGAAAGGATATGTTAAGTGTCATGCCTGCCCTCGGTGCGCGCTGTCGCCGGTCCGCTTCTCACCACTTGATTGCTCCCCGCGCTTCGAAAAAGGTACTCTTCGGGCCATCCGCGCCGCATTTTCGGCTGATCGAGTCGCAACGGCTCCTGCTGGCCGAGTGAAAAAGAGTCACCTGCCATTCCAGCCTTGCGGGCTAAGAGACGCGATAGGACGCATGGTCGATCCCGGCGGTGCCGCGTTTAGTCAGCTTGAGCGAATTGAGCTCATACTCGTTCTAAGCTCTGAGATCGGCAACCCGATCGCCCTTCCCAGCGGCCTTTAATTCGTAGAGCATGGTAGCCTATCCGCAGGAACGGCGAGCGAGACCGGCGCAAGTAATCTGCTCTGAGGAGACGCATTGCGTGTCAGGGGGTTAACCTTGCCGACGGAGGATCATGCCGCCATGGTGGAGCGTATTCTCGTCCACGAAGGTGCCATCGGCGGTGAAACCGGTATCATCCCAATACAGGATATAGGTTCCCTTCACCTCGTAGCGCCCCTGATAGGCGCTCTCGCGGGTGCCGCGCGCTTCGTCGTAGCGCCCGTTGGGCAAAAGCTCGTGGCGGACCCTGTCGTCGTCGGTGTGCCACATCCCGACATAGGGATGAGAGGCGCCTTCGGCGGCCGCCGAGCCCCGGCTGTCGGCAGGGGCCTGCACGGCCAGTCCGACAACCACACTGGCGCCAAGGGCGCTGCGGAATGCTGATTTGGTCCTTGTCATCTGTCTGTCCTTTCTGTTGCGGAGGCCGGTGCGTCCCGGCTCATCCCTGCTGTCCTTGCGGGCGCACGGTGATCTCGTTCACGGCCACATTTTCGGGGCTTTCGATGACATGGCGGACAAGCCGACCGATATCGGCAGGCTGAAGGGCGATTGCGCGATACTCTTCCATGAAGGCCATCGTCTCTTCATGCGTGATCGTCTGCGCCAGTTCGCTGTCGACAACGCCGGGATTCACGCAGGTCACCCGAATGTGGGGACTCTCCTGCCGCAGCCCGTCCGAGATCGCCCGCACTGCAAATTTCGTCCCGCAATAGATGGCCGCCGTGGGCACCGCGTTCAGAGCTCCGATGGAGGCAATGTTGATGATCTGCCCGGCGTTCTGACGGTCCATCGCCGGAAGGACCGCGCCGATACCCCAGAGCACGCCCTTGACGTTCACGTCCACCATGCGCTCCCATTCGTCGTGCTTGCCTGCGGACATCGGCGACAGCGGCATCACGCCAGCGTTGTTCACCAGCACGTCGATCCGGCCCCAGAGGCCGAGGGCGGTGGCGGCGAAGGCGGCCATGTCCTCGCGGCTGGTGACGTCGAGCGCGCGATATTCGGCGGTACCGCCGCTGGCGTTGATGTCCTCTGCAATCGCGGCAAGCCGGTCGGTGCGCCGGGCGCCGAGCAGCAGCCTGGCACCTGCCGCACCCAGGGCCCGCGCGATGCCTTCGCCGATGCCACTGGAAGCGCCGGTGATGAGAATGACCTTGTCCATGTCTGGCTCCTTCGTTTCGATCTGTCTTCCGACCGAACAGAAGGTGGAGGCGATTGATTGTCGCCTGTAGACCGCCCGAGGTTTATGCTGTGGTTAGCATGACTGGACAATCACCATGGACCTCAACCTTCTTCCTCTTCTGCTCGCCGTCGCCAAAGAGCGGAATTTCCGCGCCGCCGCCGATCGGATGGGGGTGACGCGATCTGCCGTCAGCCAGTCGATCCGGCGGCTCGAGGACCAACTTGGCACCGCGCTTGTCCTGCGCACCACCCGCTCGGTCCACCTGACCGAGGCGGGGGCGGCGCTGGTCGCCGCCCTCCAGTCGCCGCTGACCGAGATCGGCGGGGCGCTGGAAACCGCCCAGGCCCGGGACGTGCCGCGCGGGCACCTCAAGCTTACCGCCACCTCAATCGCCGAGCCGTTCCTGTCGGGCCCGCTTCTGGCAGGCTTCGTGCAAAACCATCCGGAGATAACGGTGGACGTGACGGTGACGGACGAGGAATTCGACATCGTCGCCCATGGCTTCGATGCCGGGGTCCGGCTGGGCGAAGTCATCGAAAAGGACATGATCGCGGTGCCGGTCGGCGGCGACCAGCGTGAACGCGCCGCGGCCTCGCCGGCCTACCTGGCCCGGCACGATGCGCCGAGCCACCCGCGCGAGCTGATCGATCACCCCTGCATCGGCTGGCGGCGCGCGCCCGAGC
Organism: Paroceanicella profunda; assembly: GCF_005887635.2. Lineage (GTDB taxonomy): Bacteria > Pseudomonadota > Alphaproteobacteria > Rhodobacterales > Rhodobacteraceae > Paroceanicella > Paroceanicella profunda. Next base: position 3,551,959 of record NZ_CP040818.1, read on the forward strand.
TTGCCCCGCACCGCTGGGAATTCGTCGAAAACGGTCAACCCTTCGACGTGGCGGTGAACCAGACCTTCACCACCAACGACCTGCGCCTGATGATCCGCATGGCCATTGCCGGGGCCGGCATCACCTTCGCCCCTGAGGACTGCCTGCGCGAACATTTCGACACCGGGGCGCTCGTTCCGCTGCTGGAAAGGTTCCTTCCGCCCTTTACGGGCTTCTTTCTCTATTTCCCGCAGCGGCGCAACATGGCCCCCAAGCTGCGGGCGCTGGTGGACCACGTCCGGCGCTTAAGGCATCCAGGGAAGGACGGGGGCTCACGCGCCACGTAATGGCGGTCGGGCGCTCGTCACCGGGAGGGGCTTCGACTGCCTGCTGACGAACCGTCGAGGCGTCTGGCCCAGGGTCCGCTTGAATGCCGCCGTGAACGCACTCTCAGACGCGTAGCCGACTTCGGCGGCAGCCACCGCGATTGTCAGCCCGGCGCGATCTATTCGCTGCGCCGCCCAGAGCATCCGCCACAGGGTGAGGTAGTTCATCGGCGTCTGTCCAACCAGACGCGCGAAGCGGACCGCAAAGGCTGTGCGCGAGAGGCCTGCTTTTTCGGCGAGTGAGGCAACCGTCCAGGACCGGGCGAGGTCGCCTTGCATCGCGGCTAGGGCGCGGCGGATGTAGGGGTCTGAAAGCGCGGCCGTCCATCCGAAATGACCCTCCTGCCCTTCCTCGAGGTGGTACCGCATGAGCTCGATCAGTAGTACATGTGACAGATGCTCGATTGAACGGGCGCTGCCCGGACGGCGCGATCTCAGTTCAGCAGCTATCCGGGTAACTGCCCAGCGGACCGTCTCTCCGCTGTCGGATCGGTCGTCGGCGCCGGAGCGGATCACGACAACGTCCGGAAGCGACGCCAAGAGGATGTCCGAGGCCAAGCCCGACAGCAGGAATCGCGCGCCCGTCATGAAGAAGTCGCCGCCGCCGCGCAGCGTCGCGGTCGCTCCGTGCGACGGTGTGGAGTGGACCGCTTCGGCAGGTTCCCCCTGACGGGCGCCCCGAGCGGACAGCACGAAGCCCTTGCCATGCGGTAGCATTACGCAATCCCCCTCTCCCAGCCAGATGCGTGAACCGGCCCCCTCGAGCGTCAGCCAGCAACCGCCTTTCATGACCGCGTTACACTTCAGGCCGGCATGCGGTGCATAACCAATGGACCAGTTGCCCCCGGCATCCAGGCCCGCCGCGACGCAATCGTGTGGTCTCAGCAGTTCAAGCACGTCTGAAAGCGGGTCGAACAAAACTTCTGCCATCGACAAGTCCTGAACGATTGCGACATTTTTGCGAACCATCACACATAAATGGTTCGGAGAGAAGTCATATCTGGGCATGGTAGATCACCAGGAGACCCGAAATGAACAAACCTCATCCCTATCCCTCCGCCCCCGCCCGGTTCTGCATCGCCGCATTTACCGCGACTGTCTTCATCGGTTCTCCGCTGCAGGCGCAGGACGCGCAGATGGACCTGCCCTTCGAGGTCATCGTGTCCGAGGCTACCGAAGATGCAGCCGCTGCCCACGAGGTTGCCGCCGCCCGCGCCGACTGGCTGGAGGCTTTCGCGGCACAAGACCTCGAGCGAATGATGTCCTTCTACGTCGCAGACATCTATTCATACGATCTCATGGCCGCGCCTACCGAAAACGGTCTTGCGATGGCGTTCGATGGCGAGGCGATCTGGCGGCAGAACTGGGTCGCCTTCTTCGAGATGTTCGAAGACGATCTTGTCATATCGATCGACGATCTGACTGTCTATCAGCAGGGTGATCTGGCGACCGTGCGTGGGTTGACGCGCTTGGAAGGCACAATTGTAGACGGTCCTTTCGTCGACATGTGGACGCGGGAAACGAACGTCCTGCGCCGGGTGAACGGCCGCTGGCTTGTCCTGCACGATCACGTTTCGGTCCCAATCGATTTCTCGACGGGACTGGCGCTTACAGACCTTGTGCCTGACCATCGCTGACGATCGCGCCTGAGACACACAGACAATGGAAGACGATATGATCCTGTTGACCCCCCCCACCGGAGACATCGGTCACCGCGTGCTTGGCCGGCTGCTCGACGCCGGCACACATGTCCGCGTCATCGCGCGTGATCCATTCAAACTGTCGATGGACAACCGCATAGACGTCATTCAGGGGTCGATGTCAGACGCTGACACCATCGCGCAGGCGCTGCCGGGCGTGACGCGCGTGTTCTGGCTGCCCCCCGGTGACCCGAGCCTCCCATCCGCGAGGGCCGCCTACCGTGGGGTCTCGCAGGCCTTTTGCGACGCTCTTCCGGGGTCGGAGGTGACGAGGGTGGTCAGCATCTCCGCCCTCGGCCGCGGTTGGCCCAAGCCTGCCGGGCTTGTCACCGCGACGCTAGAGGTCGACGACATGATCGCGCGGACGGGTGTGCACCTGCGCGCCCTGACCTGCGCCTCCCTCATGGACAACTTTGCGCGCCAGATCGAACCGATCCGGGCCACGGGCATGTTCTACCAGCCGACACCCGGCGACAAGAAGCTGCCGCATGTCGCCAAGTCCGACGTGGCACGCATCGCGGCGGATCTCCTTCTGGATACCGGCTGGACGGATGTCCAGGAGCTTCCGCTCCTGGGTCCGGAGGACCTGTCGTTCGACGAGATGGCAGTCATCCTGTCGGAGTTTCTGGGCCGTCCGGTCAAGGCGGTGAAGATGAGCATGCCTCAATTCGAGGAGATGATGCGAGGACTCGGTGCAAGTGAGGGCATGGCGCAAGCCTATGTGGAGATGATGACCGCCAAGAATGAGGGGATCGACACCCTCGACATGACTGCCTCGCGTCGGACAACCCCGACCACATTTCGCGAATGGTGCGACCAGGAGTTCCGCGCGCTGATCGGAGAAATCTAACCTTTGGTCCGCCCCAAGCGCGAGATCATAGCATACTCACAGGCGCGGTCGGGACATCTCCGACCGCACCTGCCTCGGCGCCCTGCCACGGGTCACCACGGCTCGATCCCGTCATGGGCCAAGAAACGGCCGGTTGTGCCGTCCCCGCGCAGCGCCGCCGCCACAGAGGCGCGGGCGCCGTCGCGGGGCGACTGTGCGCCCGGCCCGCCGCCGTTCAGGTCGGTGGCGGTAAACCCCGGCGCGACGGAATTGACCACGATCCCCGTCCCCGCAAGCTCCTTGGCGAGCAGGATGGTCGCCATGTTCAGGGCGGCTTTTGAGCAGTTGTAGCCCGTCAGGCGAACGGCATCGAACTCCCAATCCGAGTCGCTGTGACGGGACAGGGAGCCGAGGCCGCTGGAGACATTCACGATCCTGCCCGCCGGCGCCTTGCGGAGCAGTGGGAGCATGGTCTGGATGACCTCGAGCGTCGAAAAGAAATTCACCTCGAACAGATCGCGGACCTGTGCCAGATCGGCCGCGCCCGGCGGCCCGTCCCCGGCGACGCCGGTTCCGGCATTGTTCACCAGGACGTCGAGATGACCGAAGGTCGACCGGATCTGCTCGGCCACGCTGTCTCGGGACGTCGCATCCCGGACGTCCAGCGCGATCGGTCGAGCGTCGATCCCCTCTGATCCGAGCCGGCCCGCAGCCTCGTCGCCGCGACCTGCATCGCGCGAACCGATCAGGACCGTGTGGCCTTCCAGACCGATCTGACGCGCAGTCTCGAACCCTATGCCCTTGTTCGCCCCGGTGACGAGGACGACGAGTCCTGTGCTCTGAGCCATATCGCTCTCCTCTTGCTGTCTTGCGTTGAGAAGCAGATATATGAGCAAACCCTCAGCTTGGTTACTCGCATATGACGCTCATCCCGCAGACACGGTTAAAGCCCCGCAAGAACCCCGTTCAGGCCCGTGCCAAGGCGACTGTCGACGCCATCTTCGAAGCGACGGCTCAGGTTTTGCTGAGCGAAGGGCTGGCCCGACTGACCACGAACCACGTGGCGACGCGCGCCGGGGTGTCGATCGGCACGTTGTACCAGTACTTCCCCGGCAAGGAGGCACTGCTGTACGCGCTGGTCGAGCAGCTTCTGGATCAGGTTGCCTGCCAGATCGAAGAGGCCTGCGCCGCGGCCGAGCGCCCTAGGCTGGACGACTGCGCAGCGGTGTTCGTCGAGACGTATTTCGCGGCGAAGACGGGCGACCCCGAAAAGGCCCGCGCGCTTTATCTGGCCTCGTCGCACCTCGAGATGAGCGCGCTGGTCTCCCGCACAATCGTCAGGCTTCAGGATGCAGCGGCGCAGATGTTGCGCCGCTGCCCGGAGGTCCGTGCCGCCCCACCCGACGAGGTCGTGACCTGCTGGGTTGCCGTCGTCACGGGCGGTACTCGGCAGATTCTCGAAGACACGAACTCTGCCATGCTTCTGCCGGGATTTCACATCGAGCTCACCCGGCTTTCCAGCGCCTACCTCAGGTCCGCTTTTTCAAGCGGTCCGAAGCGTTCTGACGGGTGACGCTGCCCATCTCCGCCCTGCCCCGACCGGCTACAGCAGCCCTTCCTGCCGGGCCTGGTGCACCGTTCGCACCGTCGGCGTGAAGCTGAGGCTGCGGGCCAGCGACCCGTCGACATGCAGATACCACGGGTTGCTCAGGGGCTCGGCCTTCGGCTCCATCTTGGCCCCCGACAGGCTGACAAGCTCGAAGACCGACAGCGGCGCCTCGTCAGTGATGTTCACCACGCGGCCGTCGAACCTACCGTCCAGCGCAAGTTGCACCGCCGTGGCGATGTCGCGATGGTGAACCGTGCTCATGCGCTGCGCCGGGTGCCAGTTGCCGACATGTTGGGGCAGCGCCTCCAGATGCCCGTCGCCGTCGCCATAGACGAAGGGAAAGCGCAGGGCCGCCCAGGTCAGGCCGCTGTCGCGCAGCGCGGTTTCGGCCGCCACCTTGCTTGCGGGATAGGCGTGCTGCGGATCGACCGGGTCGCTCTCCTGCCCTGGATGCGGATTGTTTGCATCGTATACGTGGCTGGTGCTCGACAGGATGAACCGGGCGTCGGGCGCATGGGCCCGCACCGCCGCGATCAGGTTGCGGGTGCCGTCGAGGTTGCTCTTCCAGATCAGGTCAGTGTCCGTTGTGCGGAACACCGCGGCAAGGTGCACGACAGCCGTCACGCTCTGTACCGCCTCTGCCAAGGAGCTGGGATTGAGTATATCGCCACGCGCGGCAGTGAACCCGTCCAGGCAGGGTTTGCCCTCGCGCAGGAGAAGGCGGCAGTCGTGGCCCGCGTCGCGCAGCCGGGGGTCAGGCGCGCGCCAACAAGGCCGGTGGCGCCGGTGATCAGGATTGTCATGGGATCAGTCCTTTTTCAGAAGGGAATGCAGGTTTTCGGTGGCCGTCCGGAGGACCCGGGCAGCGATTTCAAGATCGGCGCGATCGGCGCCGCCGAAGGCCGCGTCATGGATGAAGGTCAGGTCCGGAAGCTCCTGCCACAGCGCCTGCCCCGCCGGGGTCAGGGACAGCAGGCGCTGGCGCTGATCCGTGCCGTCGGCGGATTGCGCCACCAGGTCCTTGCGCACCAGCGTTGTCACGATGCCGCTCAGCGTCGCGCGCTCCAGTTCGAGCATTCGCCCCAGATCGCGCTGCACGGTCGGGCCTGAGTTTGCCAGGTGCCAGAGCACATACCACTGGGTCGACCCCAGGTCGAAGGGCCGCAGGGTGGCATCCATCACCGCCCGCCCCGCCATGTAGCAGCGTTTCGCCCAGGCGCCGACTGCGGCATCCGCATCGGCCTCGGTCATCTCGTCCGCTTCGGACATTGATCCGCCTATCCATAATGTTCGCTACCATACGATAATTGATAGGTAGCGAACGAATGTCAAGGGACCCAGACCGGGGCGGCGGCATCCCAGACCCAAGCCTATGTTCCGGGTCTGACCGTCTTCACCGTGTTGACGAAGGCCCGGAGGGCCGAGGGCATGTGCCGGTTGCGGGGGTAATAGAGCGCGAGACCATCGATCTGCGGACACCAGTCCTCCAGAATCGTGCACAGCCGCCCGTCACCCAGGAAGGGCTGCGCGAAATGCTCGGGCACATAGGCGATGCCGTGCCCCGCCGCCGCGGCCTCGGCCAGCAGGTCGTTGTCGTCCAGGGTCAGTGCACCGGGAACGTCCAGGGCGACCTCGCTGCCCCGTTTCGAGAACTCCCAGCGATAACGTTTGCCGCTGGGCAGGCGCTGCCTGATGCAGACATGCGCCAGCAGGTCCTGCGGGCTCTGCGGCCTGCCACGGTCGCGCAGATAGGCTGGGGCGGCCACCGCGATGAAACGTGTTCCGCCGTCCAGTCGCACGGCGACCATGTCTTGCGGAATGGCCTCCAGCAGCCGGACGCCGGCATCGAAACCCTGCTCCACGATATCGACAAGCTGGCCTTCCGAGACCAGATCCAGTTCGACCTCGGGACACTCCGCCAGGAACCGCGGCACGACCTCGCGCAGCAGGATGCGGGCGCCGCTCTTGTTGGCGTTGATCCGCAGAATGCCGCCCGGGCGGCCGCGCACCTCGGACAGCGTGTCCAGCGCATAGTCGAGGTCTCGAAGGACAGGATCCAGCCGTTTGAGCAGGTCTGCCCCCGCCTGCGTAGGCGACACGCTTCGGGTCGTGCGGTTGAGCAGGCGGACGCCCAGCTTCGCCTCCAGCCCGATGATGGCGTGGCTCAGCGCAGAGCGCGACACCCCAAGGTCATCCGCCGCCTTGCGGAAACTTCGATGCCGCGCGACCGCCGCAAAGGCGGCGAGATCGTTCAGGCTGGGTCTCGCCATTCGTGACCCCCCCTCACCAGATCATCCCAAACTGGGGACGTTATCACATCAATGGAAGCGCCTAGATCAGAAAGGACACCAAGATCGAAGGATATTCACATGACAAAGACATGGTTCATCACCGGCGCCTCTTCCGGCCTCGGCAAGGAAATGGCCGCGCAATTGCTTGCCCGGGGCGACCGGGTGATCGGGACCTCCCGCAATGCGGCGTCGCTGAAATCCATCTCGGAGCAATACCCGGACCGCTTCGACGCCTGCCTGCTCGACCTGACCGACCCCGGAGGCCTCGGGCAGGCGGTCGATGCCGCCTTCGACCGGCTGGGCCGGATCGACGTCATCGTCAGCAATGCGGGCTATGGCCTGTTCGGCGCCGCCGAGGAACTGGACGCGGCAGAGATCGACCGCCAGATCGCCACCAACCTGACCGGGCCGATCCACCTGATCCGGGCCGCCCTGCCCCACCTGCGGGGCCAGTGCGGCGGGTGTATCGTTCAGGTCTCGTCGGAAGGCGGGCAGATCGCCTATCCTAGCTTCAGCCTGTACCACGCAACCAAATGGGGCATCGAGGGCTTCATCGAATCCCTGGCGCAGGAAGTGGCGGGTTTCGGAATTACCTGCGTCGTTGCCCAGCCCGGACCCACGGGAACGAATTTCGGCGCCAACCTTGTGGTGGCCGAGGCGTCCGAGGCCTACGCAGAGACCCCCGCCGGCGCGGTGCGCCGCGCGATCCTCGACGGCAGTTTCGTCCTGAAGGGCGACGCGGCCCGGACCGCCGCTGCGATGATCGACGCTGCCGAGAGCAGCTCGCCGCCCCTGCGCCTGACCCTTGGCAGCACGGCCTACGAGTCGATCGCCGACGCCCTAAAGATGCGCCTCGCCGCTCTTGAGGCGCAGCGCGAAGTTGCTCTGAAGGCAGACCGGACAGACCTTTAAACGCACAGCTTATTTGATCTCGCTCACCCCGACGGCCTGTCGCTTTTACCAGAGACGCTATGGATCGGGTTATTCGCAACTATCTACCGAAGATACAGTATCCGAAGCCCCACGTGAAACGGGCACCGGGCAGATTGGCGGGGCTCCGAGTTCAAGCCGCCTGCGGCAAAACAAGGGCGGCCCTCAGGCCAGGATCGCGCTGGGACAAGACGATGTCGCCGCCATGCTGACGGGCAATTGCGCGGGCGATCGAGAGGCCAAGGCCTATTCCCCCGGTCTCCCGCGACCGCGACTCTTCAAGGCGGAAGAAAGGTGTGAAGACTTCCTCTAGGTCGCCGAAAGGAATACCCGGCCCTTCGTCCTCGACGAAGATGGTCACACCCTTTTCGTCGGTGACAAGCCGGACGTCGGCGCCGCCGGCATAGCGGACCGCATTCTCGATGAGATTGCGCAGAACACGTTTCAGTCCCTCTGGACGGCAACGGTAGTCCTGCCTCTCTCCGAGCACGAAACGGACAGGATGTCCGATTTCGGCAAGATCGTCGCACACGCTTTCGACCAATGCCGTCAGGTCGATGGTCCGCGTCGGTTCGCTACTCGTGTCCTGGCTGACGAGGGAAAGAGTGGCTTCGGTCATCGCCTGCATCTCGTCGATGGTTGCAAGCATCCGGTCGCGCAATTCGGCGTCGTCGACCAATTCCGCCCTCAGGCGAAGAGTCGTGAGCGGGGTGCGTAGGTCGTGGCCGATTGCGGCCAGCATGCGGGTACGGTCCGCCACGAAGCGTTGGAGTCGCTCCTGCATGCTGTTGAAAGCGACGGTCGTGCGCCTGATGTCCTCGGGTCCATGTACCGCTAACGCTGATACCTGCTCGCCTCGACCCAACAATTCGGCCGCCCGGGTCAACTGCCGCAGCGGGCTCGCGATGCGTCGCACAGTCAACACCCCGACAAGGGAAACAAGTATCGCCGTAAGAGCCAGCGACAATGGCAAATGGGTACGCCAGAGCGCCGGATTGATGTTCTTGTAATGCGCAGCGTTGAGCACCCGTCCGTCACCGATCGGAACGATCACACCGGCCCCATTCTGCCGCGCAAAGTCGAGGGACCGGGTAAGGATTGGAAGCTCGGAATGGTCCGCCGTGGAAAGCGACCATTCGGCACCCTCCATGAAGTAACCTGCATCGACGCCGGCAGGCAGGCGATACCCGGCGTTGGCCCTCCCCTCTTCTCCGAGGATGTCATGAAGCGGCACCTCAAAGCGCTCGAAGGCCTGCTGCACCCAAGACTCGATCGCTACCTGTCGGTCGTTGGAGATCCAGAAACGCGAGGTATCCGTACTGGAGATCGGCAGGAGTTCGTCCAGCAGGTCCGGAGGCACCGTCTGAGCCAAACGAGCCACCGCGGCGGCACGACTGGCGAGTTCCGCTCGGGCAGCCGCGCGCAGGTCACTCTGCAGGTAGTCCCATAGGATCGCGAAGCCGATTGCCTGTGATGCGAATAGCGCGACCAGCATTGACAAGAGCAACTGTGCCGTCACGCTTTTTTGCAGGATGCCCACTAGGCGGTTCAATCTGCGAAGACCTCCGGCATGAAGCTGTATCCGCCGCCGCGATGGGTCTGAATGATGGTGGGGGATTTCGGGTCGCTTTCCACCTTGCGGCGTAGACGACTGATCTGATTGTCGATGGACCGGTCGAATGGATCGGCCTCACGTCCTACGGTCAAGTCCAGAAGCTGATCGCGGCTAAGCACCATGCCAGGATGCTCGACCAGCACTTTCAGCAACCGGAATTCGGCGGTCGACAGTGGGATCCCGACCCCGTCTTCACCTTGCAGTTCTCGCCGCGACAGGCTGAGCACCCAACGGTCGAAGCGTACGACACCGGGCCGTCGAGCGGCCCGCTGAGGAGGCAGGCTGTTCACCCTGCGCAGAACGGCTTTGATGCGGGCGACGAGCTCACGCGAAGAAAACGGTTTGACGAGGTAATCGTCGGCACCAAGTTCCAGACCGATCACGCGATCTGTCTCGTCGCTCCGCGCGGTCAGGAATATAATAGGAATGTCCGGCCCCGACCGCGAACGCAGTTCCCGGCAGAGTGTCAGGCCGTCCTCGCCCGGCATCATGATGTCGAGCACGACCAGGTCCGGCGCCCCGGTCTCGACGATCCGCCTAAGGCCGGTGCCATTTTCTGCAGTGCTGACCCGATAGCCTTGTTGCTGCAGATATTTCGAGACCAAGTCGCGGATATCGCGGTGATCGTCGACGACGGCAATGTGGGGTACTTGCGTCATGGCAAGTCCTTCAGTGTTAAACTTGTTCCCTACTATATCCCCTTTTTAGCCCAAGGCTCGTTCCAAACTGTATCCGTTTGTAAGCGCCACCGAGTCCAGGCGGCGGCTTCCCCCGATCCCGATACACATTGATACAAACCGCGACCGAGCCGGCACAGCCGCGCGACAGGATCCGGGTAGCGTGCATGAACCGAAGCGCGAGGCAGAAGGTCCAACCGCTTCGCAACACTATCACGAGCACCCGGCAATTACCGTCACCGACCGGGTCCGCAACTGAGTTCAGGAGCCGTCATGGTCACATTTACAGTCAACAACGCTCCAGTCGATCTGGACGTAGACCAGGACAAGCCCCTCCTTTGGGTGTTGCGCGAGGACCTCGGCATCCTCGGCCCAAAGTACGGCTGCGGTGTGGCCCAGTGCGGCGCCTGCCGGGTTCTCGTCAACGGCGTGTCCGTACCCTCTTGCGTGACCTTCGCAGGCGACCTCGAAGGCGCCGAGGTGGTGACGATCGAAGGGCTCGCCGAGCCGGATGGAACGCTCTCGGTCGTCCAGCAGGCTTGGATCGACGAACAGGTACCGCAGTGCGGCTTCTGTCAGCCGGGCTTCATCATTGCGGCGACTGCGCTTCTGGCGTCCAACCCAAACCCCAGCGACGCCGAAATCGATGAGGAAATCTCCAATATCTGCCGATGCGGAACCTATCCCCGCATCCGGCGGGCAATTCACCGGGCAGCCGCGGCGCTGTCCGAAACCTGATCCGAAATCGAGGTCATCTAGATGCCACGTCTGCTATCCCGTCGCAGTTTTCTCATTACCGGCGCGGTGCTCAGCGGCACTGTCGCGGTCGCAGCCACGGCTGGCATAGGCTATCTGGCAAGCGTGGATATCGACGGCCCGGACGGGTTTGTCGACGGCGACCGCGCAGTGCTGAATGCGTTCGTCGCTATCTACACCGACGGCACGGTCTCTGTCTTCGTGCCGAAAACAGAGATGGGCCAAGGCATTCACACCGGCATCGCCATGCTGGTGGCCGAGGAACTGGGCATTCCCTTCGACAACCGCATATCGGTCGAACATCCGACAGAGGTGCTCCCCGTCTATGGCGGATGGGCATCGCAACTCGGCATCCGCCCCGAAGAGGCCAGCGGCCCACTTCACTGGCTGGGGCGACGCGCATTGGGTGCGGCATCAATCGTGTCCACAGGGGCCTCGTCGTCGACGTATGAATTGTGGACCAGTCTGCGTCAGGCCGGTGCTGCGGCCCGCCACATGCTGGTTGGCGCCGCCGCAGCCGAAATGGGCGTGGCGCCCACTGAACTGACGACCCCGGGCGACGGCAGCGTGGTTCATGAGGCGACCGGAACCAGCCTGACCTATGGTCATTTGGCCCTCGCGGCAGCGACGATACCACCGCCCGAGAGCCCGGAGCTGAAGCCGGCTTCAGATTGGCAGCTCATCGGCCGGTCCCAACCGCGCGTTGACATTCCGGCCAAGGTGCGCGGATTGCCGGTCTTTGGCATGGACGTGATCCAGCCCCAGATGCTTTATGCCTCGATCCGGCAAGCGCCCGTGACCGGTGCAGCGGTGGCCCAGCTGGTGAACGAGGCAGAGCTACGCGAGATACGGGGTATTGTTGACGTCGTAGTGATCGAAGACACCAGCGTCGCAGTGATTGCAGACAGCTGGTGGACCGCCGAGCAGGCCCTCTGGCGGGCCGAAATCGCGTGGACGCCAACAGAATGGGACGATCTTTCAGGCGTAGAACTGGCCCAACGGATGGAGGCTGCTCTCGACAGCGATGAGCCTAATATAGTTCACGAGGTAGGCGAGCCGTTCCCGGACACGCCTGACCGTCTGGTTGAGGCCGCCTACTCCGCACCGCTTGTCACCCATGCCTGCATGGAGTCGATGAATGCCACGGTACTGGTCCGCAGTGACGGCACCGCCGAGGCGTGGGTCTCGTCGCAGTCCCTGACCTCGGCTCGGTGGGGGGTTTCCCGGGGCGCCGCGGCGGCCGGAATCGACCTAGACGAAATTAAGGTGAACGTGATGCAGAACGGGGGCGCCTTCGGCAGGCGGACCGAGTTGGACGTGGTTCAGCAGGCCGCCTTCCTGGCTGCGCTTCACCCGGATCGACCGGTCAAGCTGCTCTGGTCGCGAGAAGAGGATATTGGACGCGGCATCTATCGAAGTCACGCCCGCGCCCGCCTTCGGGCGGCGTTAGGCGAAGACGGATTGCCCATCGCCTATGAGGCGCGGGTCGCCGGACAGTCGGTCGCGCAAGGACTGATGGGCCGTCTGTTGCCCATTACAGGAGGCGGTAATCCCGAGGGTGACTTCCTAACGTCGGAAGGACTGGAAAGCCCGCATTACGTGATCCCAAATCAGCGTGTTGGCTCGCACCATGTCCCCAGCAATATCCGTGTTGGTCTCTGGCGGTCGAATGGCTTTTCGCACAACGTCTTTTTCGCGGAATCCTTCTTCGACGAATGCGCCCATGCTGCGGGCACCGATCCGCTAGAGTACCGCCGACGACTGCTGGTGGACAGTCCGCGCCTACTGAACGTGCTCGACCGCGTCGCCTCGATGGCCGACTGGGGTAGCCCATTGCCTGCAGGCCGGGGCCGCGGCATCGCCATTGGCGGCGCCTATTACAGCGTTGTCGCACAGGTGGTCGAAGTCACGGTGGCGATTGACGGCGAGATTACGGTCGACGAGGTGTTCTGCGCCGTCGACGTAGGCACCGTGATCAACCCGGATCAGGTCACCGCGCAGATGGAAGGTAGCATTCTCTGGGGGTTAACCACAGCGCTAATGAGCGAGAATACCGTGGAGAACGGATCCATCGTCGAGTCGAATTTTCACGATTTTCAGGTCCAGCGCCTGCGCAACGCGCCACGGATCACAGTCGAGATCGTCCCCAGCGAGGAGTTGCCGGGCGGGGCCGGTGAGACCGGAGTGATCCCGATTGCCCCCGCTCTTGGCAATGCGATCTTCGCAGCGACGGGTCGTCGCATTCGATCGCTGCCGCTGGCAGTGACCGAAACCATCGGGGAGCGCCAGACCCGGTCGGTCCTGCGGACTGCGGACGCGTGAGAAACTGAAGTCATGCTTGATCATCAACTTTCGTCAACTTCGACAAATGGTCCAGAGCGCAGGATGCCTGATCTGAGGTTGTTCCTGCGGACCTGGGCCGCGCACCCGCTCCGAGTAGCGGCCGTAGCCCCTTCCAGCGCGACCCTCGCTCGCCTCATCACCCGCGAGATCGACCCCCCAAGCGCTCCCATTCTGGAGCTCGGCCCCGGAACGGGAGTGTTCACCCGCGCAATTGTCGAGCGTGGCATCCCCCCCGCCAATCTGACACTGGTCGAATACGGGCCGGAGTTCGCCGCCCTGTTGCGCGCGCGTTATCCCGAGGCCCGTGTTGTCGAAGGCGATGCGTCACGAATCCGACCGAGAGATTTGTTTGCCCAAGGGGAAGTCGGCGCAGTCATCAGTGGTCTCGGTCTATTGTCGATGTCGCCACGCACCGTGCTCGCTATTCTTGCCAATGCCTTCGATTGCCTGCGGCCAAGTGCCGGGTTCTATCAGTTTACCTATGGTCCGCGCTGTCCCGTGCCGCGCCCGATCCTCGACCGCCTCGGACTCAAGTCGCGGCGTATCGGCGGGACAGTGTGGAACCTGCCGCCGGCCTCGGTCTACAAGATCACCCGGCGTGCACCTCGACACCCATCGTCTGTCGCTCGAAGCAATCCAGCCAATGGGTTGCCGGGCCAATGACCATGTGGACAGCCCGGGACATGCCCTCGCAAACCGGCCGCTTGGCCATCGTAACTGGAACCAGCGGTATCGGGCTGGAGACGGCCGTCGCCCTTGGAAGAGCGGGGGCCGAGGTCATTCTTGCGGGTCGCGACCCGAACAAGGGAAGTGACGCGATCGCGCAACTTCGCGCCTTGGTGCCCGGCATAATCGTTCGGTTCGAGACGCTGGACCTCGCTAACCTTATTTCCATATCCACCTTTGGCCGACGCGTCTGCGCCGCCCATGACCGGCTCGACCTGCTGGTCAACAGTGCCGAGGTGATGATGCCTCCGGCACGGCAGGAAACCGACAACGGATTCGAACGGCAAATTGGGACAAACCACCTGGGGCATTTCGCCCTGACGGCAGCTCTGCTGCCACTCCTGCGACGAGGCGCCGGGGCACGGGTGATTTCTCTGGGGAGTATTCTCGCACGGCACGGTGCGATCGATTTCGACGACCTCGACGCCGTGAGGACCTATGACCCGATGACGGCCTATTGCCGGTCTAAGCTGGCCTGCCTGCTGTTCGCGTTCGAACTGCAACGGCGGAGCTGGTCTAGTAGTTGGGGGATTACGAGCATTGCGGCGCATCCCGGTATTCCTCGAGATTGCCTTGCAAGGCTAAGCGTCGGCAGACAAACCCGGAAGTGGCGCATCCTCAACTATTTTCCGCTCCTGTCTCAGCCTCTCGCGCAACATTCCCTTCCGGTTTTGTTTGCCGCGACATCCGACAACGCATACGCGGGTGGATACTTCGGCCCCGATCGGTTTTACGAACTCCGGGGCTATCCGGCCGTCGCCAGGGTACCACCGTTGTCGGACGATGCCAAAATAGCAACTCGGCTGTGGGAAGTGTCGGAACGGCTAACAGGGGTTTCCTTCAAGGAAGCGGCGGTAACACGGCGCCCACAACTAAGATCTTGGAGTCACGAAACAGATGCCACCGGTGATCTCCACTTTCTGCCCATTCCCGTCGGCGGTCTGCGCTAACCGCGTACCGCCGGACGGGAATGGTCTTATCAGGCCAAAGAATCTTTGGCGCCGGCAAGGGATGTCAGCGCGGCGCGCGCCGAGCCGGAAACCCGCATCCGTTCAGACCAGGCAGCGAGGTTCTTGCGGTTAGGATTGTTAATCCAGGCTCCTGTCATCGACATGGTGAACATCGTACCAAACAGGAGAATATCGGCCAGCATCATCTTGTCTCCGCAGATGTAGTGGCGGGCCTCCATTTCCTCGTCGAGCATGTTCATTCCCTGTTCGGCCAGGAGGCGATGAAAACGCTGAGCTTCGGGCGCAAGAGTTCGATAACCCATATAAAAATCTTCGGCGTCACTGCTTCCTCGCCACCAGGCGACCACCGGCTGAGCGATTTCGAGATCGACGCGGCGTGTCCACATTCGGACATGCGCGCGGTGCTCAGGCGTATCGCCGATCAGCGAACGCCCTCCCGTCGCCTTCTCGTCCAGATATTCGCAGATCGCGATAATCTCAGTAATGACCTGACCGTCTTGCCCCCGCAAGGCCGGCACCTCGCCGCGACGGTTGACTGTCTCACGGTAATTGCGACCGCGGTTCTCCAGTTCCGCCAAGCTGATGATCGTGGTATCGAGCGCCAGCCCATCACGCTCGTGAATGAACATGCGCACTGGCATCACGTTGGGGGTCGGGTTGTCGGCATCGTAGAAGAGCATTGTCTTGTCCTGCGTCAATTGTTGGTTTCGTGGCCCATATGTACAGATCAGCAGCCTTCCTCGGATGCCCGATGGTCCCGGATGATTGCCTGATCCTGCCGGCGGCTTGATTTTTCTCGGCAATAGTCGTCTCGTTCGGGCATGAGAGATCTTGCCATCATGAAAGCCCTGGCCCGGCGCCACGCAGGTGCGCCGTGTCCTGCAATGCCTCGCCTGCATCTGTTTCAGGTCGACACTCCGAACGAAGCCGCAGGACTGGTTTACGAGCCGGTCGTCTGCCTCGTCCTGCAGGGGCGCAAGCGCACCTTCATCGGGGATGACATCCTAGAGTACGGACCGGGCGAGTGTCTCGTGGTCGCGGCAGAGGTCGCCGCGATGGGGCAGGTGATCGAGGCCACGCCGGCAGAGCCATTTCTGTGCCTGAACCTGCTGCTCGATCCTGCGGTGATTTCCACCCTTCTGCACGACATGGACGGGTTGACCCAGGCCGCGGCGCGGTCCGGCTATGGCGTCACGCAGGCCGGCCCGCCCCTGCTCGAGGCGTGGCGTCGACTCGCAGAGCTGCTCGACCGCCCCGATGAAGTCCACGTCATGTCACGGCACGTCGAGCAGGAGCTAATATTTCGCCTGCTGATGGGCCGACAGGGGAACCTGCTGCGGCAGATATCGGCTACGGATTCCTCGCTCTCTCGAATACGGCGCGCGATGGCTTTCGTTCGTCAGCGTCATGCCGATCGGCTGACCGTCAATGCCATGGCGTCCGTCGCTGGGATGAGCGTGTCGGTGTTTCACCGGCGTTTCAAGGCCGTGTCTGGTCTCAGCCCGTTGCAATATCAAAAGCACGTCCGGTTGCACGAGGCGCGCCGGAGGCTGACGACTGAGCAACTGGAATCCGCTGCGGTGGCCTATGCCGTCGGCTACGAAAGCGCGTCCCAATTCTCACGCGAATACAAACGGCTTTTTGGTGCCCCGCCCCGGAGGGATGCCGATGCACTCAGGAAGGTCATGATTCAGGAGTGATCGGATCGGTGCCGGACCCTCCTAGTACGACCCATCGGCAGATCGGCGGGGTCACTCAGTCAGTCGTCATAACAGCTCCCTTCCAAGTTGTCGCGACAGCAGGACGGTGCGGCGTCGACCGCCGCGACGCATAACGCCTTGCAAGCCTTCTGGAAGGTGGGCTGGCCCGCATCCTTGTGATTTGTGCCGAGGGTCACCCGGCCAAGATCTTCTCCGGTGTAATCGGCAACTCACGGGCCCGCACCCTCCTGAAGATGCCCGTCTCACAGTATGCGGCGCAGGAACGAATAGAACCGGCTGTCGTTCACCCGGCTCCAGTTGATACGCATGCCCGGCGGATGCGCCTGCCATCCCGCCTGAAAGAGCGATCCGGGCGCCAAGAAAATGCCATGAGCCGAAGCTTCGCGCGCCATCTCCAGATCATCGAGATCGTCGGGAAGCTTCAACCAGCCATAAAGTCCGCCATGCGGTTCCGCAAAAAGCGACAGCCCGAGCGATGACAGTCGGCGCATCCCCTCCGCTCGTGCTTCTGAGAGCCGCCGGGCCATCGTGAACTTGATCTTCTCGTAGCGTCGGCTGCGGATCAGGTTCGCGATGATGCGCTCGGTATAGCTCGAGCTGCTGACCGTCAGGATCATCTTCAGCTCCGCCAGGTTAGACGCGATCCCGGGGCTCGCGATGATGTAGCCCGACCGCAGCGAGGGCGAAAGGGTCTTGGAGTAGCTGCCGACCTGGATCACCCGGTCGAACAGGTCGAGATGCGCCAGCCGCGTGCCCTCGATGCCGGGCAGGTCCAGGAAGGGATCGTCGTCCACCACCAGCATCTCCTGCCGTTCGGCGACCTGAAGGATGGCATGGGCGATGGGCAGGGCGATCGAACAGCCCGTGGGGTTCTGCCCCAGTGACTGGGTAAAGAACAGCCGCGCACCATATTCTTTCGCGAGGCTGCCCAGCAGGTCGGGGTCCGGGCCGGAGGGCCGGCGCGGCACGCCGATCACCTTGGCGCCCGCCAGCCTCAGCTTGGCGAAAAGCGGGTAATAGCCGGGATCGTCCACCAGCACCGGATCGCCCACGCGCACGAATCGCCGGATCACCAGGTCCAGCGCGTGGTTGGCGCCGAAGGTGGTCACGATCTGCGACGGCGCGACCTCGATCCCCTGCGCAAGCTGTGCCGCCGCGATGTATTCGCGCAGGGCCAGCAATCCGTGCGGCGTGCCATATCCGCCCTCGCCGGCCGAGACCGTGAGGGCGGGAACGGCGTTCAGCAACCAGTTCTCGGGGGGACGGCCATCCCCGGCCAGCACCGTGTGCGGCCGGTCCAGCTGGGCCCGCAACAGGGATACCGTGTCGATCGCCTCTTGCAGGTTTTCGGGCTCGACCGCCATCGACGGCCTGTGCGCGACGAAAAAGCCCGCCCCCTGCCGCGCGGTGATGAGACCCCGCGCCACGAGCCGGTCATAGACGGTCACGACGATGTTCTTCGACACGCCGTAGTGCCGGCAGGCCTGCCGGAGCGAGTCCAGCCGTGTGCCCTGTGGCAACTCGCCTGCCAGGATGCGGTTTTGAAGGGCTTCGAAGATGCGGTCTGTCTTGGTCTGTGCCATGACGGAACTGTATCCGATATTAGCCGAGTACAGTACAGGATCAATTTTCTGAACTGTACCAATACAAGCTAGGTGGAACCGGTCAGTATAGCCACCAAACGGGGAGGAATATATGACCGGGACTGCCCAAGCCGGCGTTACGCAGGACGACAGCTCGCGCGTGGAAGGTATGCGCGACATGGAACCAAAGGAGCGCCGGGACGCCCTCGTTGCGGCCGCCGCCCTCGATACCTCCGACGGGGACATTCTTGCCGGCAACGCACTGCCGCTCAGCATCGCCAACGGCATGATCGAGAACGTCATCGGTAACTTCGAGCTGCCGCTGGGCGTCGCTACAAACTTTGTCGTTAACGGGCGCGAACATCTCGTGCCGATGGCCGTCGAGGAACCCTCGGTGGTGGCCGCGGCCTCCTATATGGCCAAGATCGCCCGCAGCGGCGGCGGCTTCACCGCAACCTGCACCACCCCGATAATGCGGGCGCAGGTGCAGGTCCTGGGGCTCAGCGATCCGCGCGGCGCACGCGCCCGGATTCTAGCGCATCGCGACGACCTGATGGCGCTGGCCAATTCGCGCGACACCGTCCTGGTGGGCCTCGGCGGCGGCTGCAAGGATATCGAGGTCCATGTCTTCGACGACACCCCCATCGGCGCGATGGTGGTGATGCACCTGCTGGTGGACGTGCGCGACGCGATGGGCGCCAACACGGTCAATACCATGGCCGAACTGCTCGCCCCCCGGATCGAGGCGATCACCGGCGGCAAGGTGCGCCTGCGCATCCTGTCCAACCTCGCCGACCGCCGGCTTGTGACCGCCGGTGTGCGCGTGCCCGCCGAGGCGCTGACCACCAAGACCCTGGACGGCGCCGAGGTGGCCCGCGGCATCGTCGAAGCCTGCGCCCTGGCCATCGTCGATCCCTACCGGGCGGCGACCCATAACAAGGGCATCATGAACGGCATCGACCCGGTGGTGGTGGCGACCGGCAACGACTGGCGCGCCATCGAGGCCGGAGCCCATGCTTATGCCGCGCGCTCGGGGCGCTATACCTCGCTCACCCACTGGGAGATCGACGCCTCCGGTGCGCTGGTCGGCACGCTTGAGATGCCCATGGCGCTCGGCATCGTGGGCGGGGCGACGCGCACCCATCCCGCGGCGCAGGCCGCGCTCCGCCTGATGCGGGTGGCCACGGCGAGTGAGCTGGCCGAAATCACCGCGGCGGTGGGGCTGGCCCAGAACATGGCCGCGCTGCGGGCACTGGCCACCGAAGGCATCCAGCGCGGGCACATGACGCTGCACGCCCGCAACATCGCCATCACCGCCGGCGCTGCCGGCTCCGACATCGACCGCGTGGCCAAGGCCATCGTCGCAGCGGGGGACGTCAGCGTCGCCTGCGCAAAACGGGTGCTGGAGGGCACCTGACAGGATCATTAAGGGAGGAAGACCATGACCAGATCCAACCGGCGCGGCATATTGCGCCTCGGGGCCGCCGCACTCGCGGCGCCCGCCATCGTCGCCGCGACCTCGGTGCGCGCGCAGGGTACGACCACCTGGCGTATGCAGGCCCTCTGGGGCGGCGGCACCACGCCCATGGAGTTCGAGGAACGGTTCTGCGCCCGCGTCGCCGAACTGACCGGCGGCACGCTCCAGATCACGCCCTTCGCGGGCGGCCAGATCGTGCCCGCGGCGCAGGCCTTCGACGCGGTGCGCGGCGGCGCCTTCGAGTTGATGAAAACCTTCGACGGCTATACCGCGGGCAGGATTCCGACGCACGGCTTCTCGTCCACGGTGCCCTTCGGCTTCCCCGAGGCGGACCAGTACGAAGCCTGGTTCTACGAGCGCGACGGCCTCGAACTGGCACGCGAGAGCTATGCCTCGGCCGGGCTGACCTACGTCGCCCCCACCGTCTATGGCGAAGAGCCGATCCATTCGCGCGTGCCGATCACCAGCATCGCCGACCTGAACGGTCTGAAGGGTCGCTTCGTGGGCCTTGCCGCGGCGGTGATGGCCGATTTCGGCGTCGCGGTCTCGCCGCTGCCGACCTCCGAGGTCTACTCGGCGCTGGACCGGGGACTGGTGGACATCGCCGACCGCGGCGACATCAAGGCCAACTATGAAGAAGGCCTGCACGAGGTCGCGGGATACCTCGTGCTGCCGGGCATCCATCAGCCCTCAACCGCCACCGCCTATGTCGCCAATACCCGCGCCTACGATACGCTCGACGACCAGCAGCGCGCTGCGCTCGAAGTTGCGGCCCGCGAAGTATCGGGCGCCCTGCGCCAGAACATCATCGTGGCAAACGGCGAATACATCGCCAGGTTCCAGGAGGCTGGGGTCGAGATCGTCGATCTCGATCCGCAGGACATCGCGGACAACCGCGCAAGGGCCGTCGAAAGCTGGGCCCGCGCGGCAACCGACGATCTGTCCACGCGCATGATGGAGTCGCAGGTCGCCCTGATGCAGGAACTGCGCCTGCTCTGACAGCCGACAGGGGCCGGCCTGTTGTCACGGGCCGGCCCTTCCCTTTTTTCCGGAGTCCGCCATGCTGCCCCTTTCCCGTGGCATCACCACGCTGAACCGCGGTCTTTTCGCCGCCGCGAAATGGCTCGTCTACGCCATCGTCCTGCTGATGCTCTGGGAGGTGCTGTCGCGCTACCTTCTGGCAGCGCCGACCTCCTGGGCGCCGGAACTCGCGACGCTGGCCTTCGGGCCGTTCTTCCTGCTCGGCGGGCCCTATCTGCTGCATCTCGGCGGGCATGTCGCGGTCGATATCGTGTCGGCCAAGGCCACCGGCAGGCTGACCACCGCGCTGACCCTCGTGGGGCTGTTTCTGGCGGCGGCCTTCGGGCTGATCCTACTGTGGTTCGCCGCGCCGCTGGTCTGGCAAAGCTACAGCTACGGGGAAACCAGCTATTCCGCCTGGAACCCGCCGATTTGGCCGGCCAGGCTGTTCCTGCCGCTGGCCGCGCTGCTGCTGACCTTGCAGGCGCTGGCGGATGCCGTCGCGGTGCTGCACGGCAACCACCCCGGCCCTAGCGGCGACCCCGCGGTTGGCGCCGATACCGGCCCCGAAACCCGAATGAAGGCGCAGTGACATGGAAAGCTCGCTGATCCTCGCCTTCATGTTCGTCTCGCTCATCGTCTTCATGCTGAGCGGCGCGGGCCTGGCCTTCGTACTGGGGGCCATCGCCTTCATCTCGACCATCCTGCTATGGGGTCCGGCGGCGCTCATCGTGGCGGTGCTCAACACATTCGAGACCATGACCTCTGAAAGCCTGATGGCGATCCCGCTCTATGTGCTCATGGCCTCGATCCTGCAAAAATCCGCGATCATCGACGCGCTTTACGATGCGATGGAAACCTGGTTCGCGCGGGTCAACGGCGGGCTTGCGGTGGGGACCATCGCGATCTGCACCATCCTTGCGGCCATGACCGGCGTGGTCGGCGCGGCGGTGGCGGCCATGGGCATCCTCGCCCTGCCCTCGATGCTCAAACGCGGCTATTACCCGCCGCTCGCGCTCGGCGCGATCTGCGCCGGGGGCACGCTGGGCATCCTGATCCCGCCCTCGGTCATCACCATCGTCTACGCCATCACCGCGCAGATCTCGATCGGCCAGATGTTCGCGGCGGGAATCGTGCCGGGCCTCATCCTGGCGGGAAGCTATATCGTCTATATCCTCGTGCGGACCTGGATCAACCCCGCGCTGGCCCCCGTTCCGGACGACATCCAGGACGTACCCCTGCGGGTGAAGCTGTCGAAACTCAAGAGCCTGATCCTGCCCGCCTTCGTCGTGGTGGGGGTGCTCGGCTCGATCTACGCCGGCATCGCGACCCCGACCGAGGCCGCCGCGGTCGGCGTGCTGGGCGCGGCCGCCTCCTCGCTGGTGACGCAGCGCTTCTCGCTGTCGATGCTCTCCGAAAGCGCCAGCGACACGCTGCGGGTGACCGCCATGATCCTCTGGATCACCATCGGCGCGCGGGCCTTCATCTCGACCTTCGTCGCCACCGGAGGCGCGGATTCGCTGCTGAATTTCGTCGAAACGCTCGAGGCCTCGCGCTGGCTGGTGCTGGCGGCGATGATGCTGATCCTGATCTTCCTCGGACTGTTCCTCGACGAGATCGGCATCATCCTGCTCTGCGTGCCGGTGTTCCTGCCGATTATCACGGCGCTCAACTTCGATCCGCTGTGGTTCGGCGTGCTCTTCATGATTACGGCGCAGATGGCCTATATCACCCCGCCCTTCGGCTACACGCTGTTCTACCTCAAGGGCGTGCTGCCCAAGGGCATCGGCATCGGGCAGGTCTATCGCGGCGTGGTGCCCTTCTTTCTGATCCAGGTGGTTATCCTGATCCTCTTCGCGCTGTTTCCCGGGCTGGTGACATGGCTGCCCGAGGCGCTGACGGCCAATGCGCGGTGATGCGATGATCCCCGATGTGGCGCTTTTCGAGGTGGGGCCGCGCGATGGGCTGCAAAGCCGGGGCGGCATGGTTTCGACCGAAAGCAAGATCGACCTGATCGATGGGCTCTCGCGCAGCGGCTTCCGCCGGATCGAGGCGACCAGCTTCGTCAGCCCGCGCTGGGTGCCGCAGATGGCCGACGCGGCCGAGGTCATGGCCGGCATCGAGCGGTGCCCCGGTCTGCGCTACGCCGCGCTCACGCCCAATCTCACCGGCTTCGAGCGGGCGCTGGCCGCGGGCTGCGACGAAGTGGCGGTCTTCGCCTCCGCCTCCGAGGGCTTCAGCCGCGCCAATCTAAACTGCTCGATCGAAGAGAGCTTCGCGCGCTTTGCCCCCGTCCTCGCCGCCGCGAAAGACGCCGATGTGCCGGTGCGGAGCTACCTGTCGATGGTCATCGCCTGCCCTTTCGACGGGCCGACCGACCCCGCCGTGGCAGCGCATTGGGCGCACCGGCTGATCGAGGCGGGCTGCTACGAGGTCTCGCTGGGCGACACTATCGGCGCGGGCACGCCCGACACGCTGGACGCGCTGCTCCGCACCCTGCTCGTTGACATCGCGCCGGACCGGCTCGCGGGGCATTTCCACGACACCACCGGGCACGCCGCCGAACTGGTGGCGCTGTCGCTGGAGCGCGGCCTGCGGTGCTTCGACGCCTCGGTCGCCGGTCTTGGCGGCTGTCCCTATGCGCCGGGCGCGCCTGGCAATGTCGACACCCGCCGCGTGCTGGAGGTGGTCGAAGCGCATGGCCTCAGCCACGGGATCGACCTAGACGCACTGGCTAGGGCCGAGACCATCGCCCGGGGGCTGACGCGCGACTGACTGGCGCGGCCCGTCGCGATATACTTGCTTGACGCTGGCCCCTGTCGGTATCGCCATCGGCAGACCGACAAGGTCAGTCAGTCGCCGCAAAGAGTGGCTTCCAAGTTGTCGCGCCGGCTGAACGGCGGGGCTTAGCCCGCCGCGCCGTGTGATTAGTTTCAAGCCTTCTGGAAGGTGGAGCTGACCCGCATCTTTGTGATTTGTGCCGAGGGTCACCCGGCCAGGATCTTCTCCGGCGTGATCGGCAACTCGCGGACCCGCAGGCCGATGGCGTCGTAGACCGCGTTGGCCACCGCCGCCGCAACCCCGGTCGCCCCCAGTTCGCCGATACCCTTCGCCCCCAGCGGGCCAGAGCGTTCGTCGAATTCATCGACAAAGGCAACGTCCAGTTCGGGAATGTCGGCGTTGGTCGGGACCGCAACTCCGGCTAGGTCCTTGGACAACCAGCGTCCGAGCGTCGGGTCCAGACGGCTCTGCTCCATGGCCGCCATGCCCCAGCCCCAGATGATGCCCCCGGTCATCTGCGAACGGGCTGTCCGGGGGTTGATGATCCGTCCGGCGCTGTAGACGCCGGTCGCCCGACGCAACCGCAATAGGCCCAGCTCGGGATCGACGGCCACTTCGACGAAGATCACCCCGAAGACGCGCGACGGGAACCCCTCGGGTCCGGCGTCCGAGAACTCGCCGCCGTTGGGCGTGAAGATGCCGTCGCCTGACACCTCCGAGACACCGGCCTCGGCCAGGATGTCGCGGATCGGCCGCGCCTCGCCCTCGTGGGTCAGCGAACCGCCGTCCACTTCGACCGCGTCGGCGGGCCAGCCCGCCAGGCGGGCCAGGCGGCCGCGGACCTCGGTCGCGGCCCGGTGAACGGCGGTACCGGTGCTGATCACCGTCGCCGAGGCCCAGGTCGGCCCGGCCTCGGGCAGGACACTGTCGCCTTCGCGTGATGTCACCACACCTATTTCGAGGCCGAGGATATCGGCCGCGATCTGGCGCATCACCGTCGCCGAGCCGGTGCCGATATCCGAAAAGCTGGATTCGACCACCGCCGTGCCGTCCGCCCGCAGCCGCACACGCGCGCTGGAACCGTAACGCTGCGTCCCCTGGCTGCTATCGGCCATGCCGTAGCCCAGCCGCCAGTGCCCGTCCCGCGTGCCGCCTGCGGGCCGGTTCCGCCAGCCGAACCGCTCGGCCCCCATCTCATAGGCCTCGCGCAACTTCTTGGAGGACCAAGGATCGCCGCTGGAGGGCTCCACCTCGGCATAGTTCGCCAGCCGCAGGTCGAGCGGGTCCATCTGCAGCTCGCGCGCCAGTTCGTCCATCGCCGATCCCAGCGCCCAGGAGCCCGGCCCCTCGGCGGGGGAGCGCTGATAGGTCGGCAAAGTTACGTTGCCGCGGCGGATGTACTGCCGGTTGTAGATCGCATCGCAGGCGTAGTAGGTCCGGCTCGGCACGGTCGAAAACTCGATGTAATCCTCGGTCACGCCGGTCTCGTTCGAGGCGATGTGGCTGATGCCGAGCAGACGGCCGCTCTCGTCGGCGCCCAGTTCGACCTCCTGCACCATATGCGGCTGCATGCCCACCAGGGCGTACATCTCGGCCCGCGTCAGGGCCAGCTTGACCGGCCGCCCGACGACCCGCGCCGCCATCGGCACCAGGATCTGGTGCGGCCAGATGAAGCCCTTCGGCCCGAAGCCGCCGCCGCAGTGGATCGACTGGACGCGGACCTGATCCATCTCCAGCCCGAAGACCCCGGCGATGACCCCCTGAAGTGCTGCGACATGCTGGATCGTGTCGTGGATCGTGACCCGCCCGCCGGACCATTCCGCAATCACGGCGCAGGGCTCCATCGGGTTGGAATGCCGGCTGGGCTGGGTGTAGGTCCGGCTGATTCGGACCGGCGCTGCGGCGATGGCGGCAGCGGCGTCGCCCTTCTCGAACTCGGCGATGTCGAGGAAGGAATAATCGCCCCTGCCCGGCTCGGGGTTGATCGGCTCGGCAGTGACCGGGTCGATGAAGGACGCAGCCTCGTAGGCAACCCGAACCGCCCGCGCGCCCGCCTCGGCGGCCTCCAGCGTCTCGGCCAGCACCATGGCCACCGGCTCGCCCTCATGGGCGATCTCCAGCCCCTGAAGAGGGATGTGCCGGGTGGCGAGGGGCGGGACGAAAAGGTCGGCAAAGCTCGGCTCGGGTCGGGGCATGTCGGCCTCGGTCAGCACCCGCACCACGCCCGGCATGGCCAGCGCGGCGGCGGGGTCGATCGACACGATCCGGCCCGAGGAAATCGTCGCCCCGACGAAGGTGGCATAAAGCTGCCCCCGCAGGTTGACGTCATTGGCATAGATCGCGCGCCCGGTCGTCTTGGTCGGGGCGTCGACGCGGGTGATTGTGTCTCCGATAGCCATGGCTCAGGCCTCCGCTGCAAGTTCGATCACGCGCCGGGCCGCGTTCCGCGCGAGCCGGACTTTCCATTCGGTGCCCGCCAGGGGGCGTGCCTCGGCAAAGGCGGCACCTATCGCCTCGGCCACCTCCGGCGCATCCGGGGCAAGGCCCGCCAGCCGCTCTTCGGCGGCTGCGAGCCGCCAAGGCCGCATCGCGACCGAGCCGAGCGCAACGCGCGCGCGCCGGATCACGCCGCCCTCGATCTCGAGCGCGGCGGCGGCCGACACGGTGGCGTATTCGTAGCTCTCGCGCTCGCGGATCTTGAGGTAGGCCGACTGCGGCGCGGGAGCGGGAAGCTCGATGCCGACGATCAGCTCGCCGGCGCGCAGCACATCGTGCCAGGCCGGGTTCTGGCTGGGCAGGACGTGGAATTCGCGCACGGGAATGCGACGGCCGCCGTCCGGGTGGTCGGTCACGATCACCGCGTCGAGCGCGGCCAGAGCCACCGGCGGGTCCGCCGGATGGACGGCCACGCAATCCTCGGTCCAGCCGAAGATGGCGTGGCGGTCGTGAATGCCGTTCAGCGCGGCGCAGCCCGATCCCGGCTCGCGCTTGTTGCAGGGCGCGCCCTCATTGGCCCGGAAGTAGGGGCAGCGCACCCGCTGCACCGGGTTGCCGCCGATGGTGGCGAGGTTGCGGATCTGGGCCGAGGCTGCCCGGAGGATCGCCTGCGACAGGACCGGATAACCCTCGGCGACCAGCGGGTTCTGCGCCACGTCGTTCAGCCGCGCCAGCGCGCCGATCCGCACGCCGCCCTCGATCTCCTCGACCGCGTCCAGCCCCTCGACCCGCGACAGGTCGATGACCCGCGCTGGCGCATTGATGCCGATCCGCATCCAGTTGATCAGTTCGGTGCCCCCGGCAAGAAAGGCCGCGTCATCGGCCTGCCCGAGGTCCAGCGCCTCGGCGCGGGACCCGGCGCGTACATAAGAAAAGTCGCGCATCAGCCCAGCTCCTCGGCGGCGGCGGCAACGGCCGCGGTGATCTGCGGATAGGCGGAACAGCGGCAGAGGTTGCCGCTCATCCATTCGCGGATTTCCTTGGGCGAGCCGGTATGCCCCTCCTCGATGCAGGCCACCGCCGACATGATCTGTCCCGAGGTGCAAAAGCCGCACTGGAAGGCGTCCGCCTCGGCAAAGGCGCGCTGCACCGGATGCGGGGTGTCGCCGTCGGCCAGCCCCTCGATGGTCGTGATCTCGCGGCCGTCGGCCGAAGCGGCGAGCACCAGGCAGGAGTTCACGCGCCGGCCGTCCATCAGAACCGTGCAGGCCCCGCATTCGCCGCGGTTACAGCCCTTCTTAGTCCCGGTGAGCTGCATCCGCTCGCGCAGCGCGTCGAGCAAGGTCACGCGCGGCTCGACGGTCAGCGCATGTTGGTGCCCGTTGACGTTCAGCCGCAGGTCGATCCGTGCCTCGAAAGCGCTTTCGGCGGTTGCGTCCTGCGCGGAGGCCCGCCCCGCGTGGGCCAGGGACGTGGCAGCCGCGGCCGCGCTGCCCCGCAGCAACGAGCGCCGGGATACTATTGGCGAGGTTATTTTCATCTCGTTTCCCTTGCTATGGTGAAGGTGATGGTCCGGGTTTCCGGCACCCGGCAGGCGGTCCAGCCGTTCGAAACAACCAGAGCCCGCGGCCTCGGCACTGTTCCGCCTGTGTCGGAGGAGTTGACGAAGTTATCATCGGGTCCCGGGATTTCGCGCTTCGATGTCGTTGTCCGGCAAGTTAGGATGCACAGGCAAAACCAGCTATTCCGCACCGTCCAGCAGACCTTCGCGAGCGTCCCGATGCAGATCGACCCCCTCTCCGACATCCTTTCGCTGCTCCGGCCCCGCAGCTACATCTCCTCGGGTCTGGAGGCAGGCGGGGACTGGTCGCTTCAGTTCGACCCGCAGGAGGGTCTCATCAAATGCTACGCGGTGACCCGAGGTGAATGCCTGCTTCTGGTCGATGGCTGCGACGCGCCCACACACTTGGAGGAGGGTGACTGCTTCGTCCTGCCAAGCGGCAGGCGGTTCTGGATGGGCAACAACCGCGAGGTTGCGGCCGTTGCCGCGCGGGATCTTCTACCCGCGGTGCGCGACGGCGGGATGGTGCGGATCAACCGGGGAGACAGATTCCAGATCGTCGGATCGCGCTTTGCGGTCGGGGGAACCCATGCGGCGGACATGCTTGGCGTTCTCCCGCCCATCGTGCATGTGAGCAGGGCCGCCGAGCAAGCCGTGCTGCGATCCTCGGTCGAGATGATGATGCAGGAGATGCGCAACAGCCGGCCCGGCGGGCATCTGGTGTCGCAGCACCTTGCCCATATCATGCTGGTGCAGGCGCTGCGCCACTACCTCGACAGCACCAGCGCGACCGGGCCCGGCTGGTTCGGCGCCTTGGCCGATCCGCATCTGTCACGGGTCATGGCGGCACTGCACAACGACACCGCGCGGCGATGGTCGCTTCAGGACCTCGCCGCCGAGGCCGGGATGTCGCGGTCGGCCTTCGCCTCTCATTTCAAGGAACGGGTCGGCAGTACCCCCATCGAATATTTGACCCGCCTGCGGATGCTGCACGCCATCGACCGGCTGGAACACAGCGATGACACGGTCTCGGTGATCGCGCTCGACCTGGGATATGAGTCGGAAAGCGCCTTCAGCACCGCGTTCAAGCGGCTGCACGGGGTCTCGCCGCGACAATTCGGCCGGCTGGCAACGGCGGCCGCTGCGGAATAGGCGCGGGATCCCGCCGCCGCGCGCTCAGGACGCGGCGGCCGGAAGGATCGTCCGGATGCGCCGCTCGCCCACCGTCTCGACATTGGCGAGGGGCAGCGACCGGAGCCGCCGTCCCGTCGCGGCGAAGATAGCATTGGCAACGGCAGCGGCCGCGGGCACCACGCCCGGTTCCCCTACGCCGCAGGGAAGCTCCCCGCTCTGCACCAGGGCCACGTCGATCCGGGGCGCATTGGCAAGGCGCAGCATGGTGAAGTCGTGGAAGTTCGTTTCCTGCACCGCGCCGTCCTGGATCGTCAGAGCGTTCATCAGCGCGGTGCCGATGCCGTAGATGATGCCGCCCTCCATCTGCGCGACCACCGCGTCAGGATTGATGATCAGCCCGGCATCGAGGGCGCAGAACACCTGATCCACCCGAACCTCGCCGTCCGGCAGGACAGTCACCTCGGCAACCTGCGCCACGATGCTGCGATAGCATTCCTCGATGGCAATGCCCCGGCCCTGCCCCGGCCCGAGCGGCGAGCCCCAGCCGGCCATTTCGGCGACACGGTCGAGAACGGCAAGATGGCGCGGGCTGTCGCGCAGCATAGCCCGGCGATAGTCCAGCGGATCGGCCCCAACCGCCGTGGCACATTCGTCCACGAAGCTTTCGCTGAAGAAAGTGTTAAAGGAATAGCCGTTCGACCGCCAGAAGTGGATCGGCATGTGGCTCGGGACATGGGCGATGCGGATGCGCCGGTCCGGGATGGCATAGTGCGGCTTGTCCAGACCCTCGAGCGACAGGGCGTCCCCCTCGGGGTTCGGTGTGAACGGCAGGTTGCGGGTTGCGATGGATTCCATCGCGGATTGCGCCGCGACCGTGGCATCGTACCCGGCGGGTAGGCCGTCGGGGCCAAGGGCGGCGCGCAGCCGCGCGGCGGCGTGACTCCGGTACAGGCCGCGCCCGATGTCCTCTTCGCGCGGCCAGATCAGTTTGACCGGGCGGCCCTGCATCCGCGCGGCGAGGAAGATCGCCTCGGACACCACGTCGCCGTCGCTGCGCCGCCCGAAGCCGCCGCCGGTCAGGGTGACGTTGCAGGTGACCTCGCCGAGTGAGACGCCGGCCCATTCCGCCCCTCGCGTCACGGCGCGGCGGGCGAAGGCCGGCGATTGCGTCGGCACCCAAAGCTCGGCGGTACCGTCCTCGGCGATCCGCACGGTGGCGTTGATCGGCTCCATGCAGGCATGGGTGACAAAGGGCACTTGGTACTCGGCCTCGACCAGCCTGGCCCCCTCGGTCGCGAAGGCGGAGTCAATGTCGCCCTCGACCAGATGCTCGTGCAGCTCCTCGCTGTCCAGCCCTTCGCGCAGCCGTTCGTTCAGCTCGCCGCTGGACACACCGTCGGCCTCGGTCGCAGTCCACTCGACATCGAGGATCCACGCAGCCTGTTCCGCTTGCCACCAGCTTGCCGCCACTACCGCGACATGGCGGCCGCCGACGATGGCCACGTCCGTGACACCAGGCTCTGAGCGGACCTCGTCCTCATTCACGATGCGGGCAACTGAGGCACCGAAAACCGGCGCATGCCGGATCGAGGCATACACCATGCCCGGTAGGACCACGTCCATCCCGAACACCGCCGTGCCCCGCACCTTCGGCGGCACGTCAATGCGCGGCTGCGACCGGCCCGCGATTTGCCAATCCGCCGGGTTGCGCAGGACCGGGTCATCCGGCGGTGACAGCAAGGCAGCCTCGCGGGCGAGTGCGCCATAGGGCAGCCGCCGGCCAGAGGCTTCGTGCAGCACCGCGCCATCGCGCGTGGTCAGCTCTGCCTCGGGCACAACCAACCGCGCGGCGGCGGCGGCGACCAGCATGTGCCGCGCGGATGCGCCCGCAACACGCATTGGATGCCACATGCCCATGGTCGACCCAGAGGCCCCCGTGGCGATGAACCCTAACTGCCCAAGAACCCGGCGGCCGATCCAGACAACGGGGCCGGTCGCCTCCTCTGGTCGGATCTGAAGCGCGTTGAACCAGTTCGAATAGGCCGGATGCGGCTCGGTCGGGAAGACAACTGAAATGCGATCGTCCCAAGGGATATCCAGTTCTTCCGCCACCAGCATGGCAAGTCCGGTGTGGATCCCCTGCCCCATCTCGGTTTTGGGCACGTTCACAACCACGCGCCCGTCCTCGTGCAGGATGACGAAGGCGTTGAGATGGGCCAAATCGCCCTCGACATGGCCGTCCAGCCCGTCCACATCGAGGGTCGAGAGGTAGCCGACACCGCCGACCGCTGCAACGAGAGCGGTGCCGCCCAGAGCGGCCCCAGTGATTAGAAATGCACGGCGCGATGGGAAGCGGGGCATCAAATTCTCCTTGAGGCGTCTGTTAGGATCCCCGCCGCGACCGGCAAGCCGCGGCGGGAGTTCGCTTTTTTGATCAGGGTTAACCCATGCGTGTCGCAGAGCGTTGTCGGCGCCGTCGCGGAGTGTATCATTTTGTATCGGCAGCCAGCCGCCCCGTGGGCTGACACGCGTGCTGGCTCGATTTCTTCCCCGCCCTTAACGACCAGGAATCTCGCGATCCGGCAGCAAGACGTATCGCCTTTCGCCCGACTGGCCCCATATAGACGCAATGTCGCACAGCCGCGCCACGTCGTAGCGGGGAGAAAGCGCAGTTGACGCGGCAGCGCCGAGAAGCTCGCCCGCCGCGGCCAGGTAGTCCCGCACCGGAACCGAACCGATGCCCGAGCCGAGCAGTTCGATCCCCGAACTCTGAAACCCGTAACCGGACAGTGGCACCGTCAGGCCGCCGCTGGTCCCCAGAACCAGGTAACGTGTCCGGGCCTCACCCCCCGGCGAGCCGCGACCAGCCGTTGCAGCGCCGATCAGGCGGCCTGCCGTCTCGCCCCACACGAAGTCGAGCACGATGTCGACACCGTCATCGAAGACAGCCTTTAGCGCCCGGTCCGCATCCGGCGCATCCAGCGCGATACCCGTGTCGGCCGATAGCCCCTGTAGCTTGGCGGCGGAGCGCGCCACTGCGATCGTGTGCCCGGCCCCCAGGTGACGTGCGATGTCGAGCGCGATGCGCCCAGCCGCCCCGTTTGCTCCGGTGACAAGGACAGTCTGCCCGGCAACCATCGGCGCGCGCCGTGTCAGCGCGACCCAAGATGCTAGGCCCGATGTCGCCACAGCGGCGGCGGCCGGATCGTCTAGGCCATCGGGAACAGGCACTGTCAGCGCCGCGGGCACCAGAGTGCGCTCGGCCAGCGCGCCGAACGGGGCCTTTGGGAAAAGGAAATAGACCCGGCGACCGTCCGGCATCGTTCCCACGCCGTCGATACCGGCAACAACGCCCGCGTCTCCAATGTCCGCCTGCGCCGCACGCACCCGGACAATGGGGCTGATCGGGGCCGCCTTTACGGTGACCACGATCTCGCCCTCTCCGGCGGCAGGCTCGGCAAAATCGCCATAGCGCGGCTGTGCGCCGGGCGAGGTTATGATTGCGGCTTTCATGGCTGTGCTCCCGCTTGCACCGACCTGCCGAAGCAGGATTGCATGTCCTCGATGTCGCGCTGATAGATGCCCCGCACCCAGTCCATAACCTCTTCGGGCTCTCCCTCGCGGATGGTGAAATTTCCACTCCAGTGCACGAAAGACCGGCCCGACTCCACGACCGGGAAAACCTGGACCTTGCCGTTGTAATCCTCGATCGGAAGTGACGTCGGAGGCAGCAGGGCATAGCGGAAATAGCGGTCGTGATCCGAAAGAGCGATCAGACGTTCGCGCAGTTCCGAACCGCTGTCGAACACCAGGCGCCGCACGGCGCCCACCTGATCCACGGGCTTTCCTTCCTCGATATCGCTCGAGACGATGTTGCGCACCCATCGTGCAGGTCCCGAGAAATCCCGGAGACCGGACCAGACGGTATCGATATCGGCGTCGATGACGCCGCTTGCACAGACTTCCACCATTGGCTTTCCTTTCGTTTGCGAGAGACGGGAGGCCGCATCGACCATTGCCTTCCCGACGCGTTCGAGCAGAGAGATAGACGCCGTTCGCCGAACGATCTATACGAGAGCATCCCAGAGGTTTACGCGATCGTTCGGAATCACCATGGACCCTCTCTCTGACCTGCTGTCGCTGCTCAAGCCGCGAAGCTACATCACCGCCGGTTTCGATGCCGGCGGCAGCTGGGCGCTCGCGCTCGACGATCTCGCGGGCCGGATCAAGTGCTATGCGGTGGTCAGCGGCGCCTGCTGGCTCCGCCCCGAGCCGGCTGGCACGGCGATCCAGCTCCAGGCGGGCGAGTGCTTCGTTCTTCCCTCCGGGCGCGATGTCGTGATCTCGAGTGGTCCGGACGTCACGCCTCACCGCGCAAGCGAAGTCCTGGACCCGGACAACAGCGGCGGTGTCGTCACGATGAACGGCGGCGGAGATTGCTACCTCGTTGGAAGCCGTTTCGAGGTGAACGGTCGCCACGCCGGCCTGATCCTTCAATCACTGCCGCCGCTGATCCGAGTCGTGGCCGCCGACGGCCGTGCGCGGCTGCGGGACCTCATCGAGATGATGATGGAGGAAATGCGGGATGGCCGGCCCGGATCATCTCTGATGGCGCAGCAATTGTCGCACATGATGCTGGTTCAGACGCTCCGACTGCATGTCGAACGGCAGGGACCAGCCGAGACAGGTTGGCTCGCCGCGCTGGCCGATCCACATATTGGCGCCGCGATCCGGGAAATCCATCAGGACCCAGCTCGTGCCTGGACCGTCGAAGTGCTGGCCATGACCATCGGGCTTTCGCGCACCGTCTTTGCCGAGCGGTTCCGGGTATTGGTTGGCGCTACCCCCATGTCCTACGTCGCACGCTGGCGCATGATGCTGGCCGGCGAGCGACTGATCGAAACGAAAGACAGCATTGGTGCGATCGCGGCGACCCTCGGGTACGCCTCCGAACACGCCTTCGCCGCGGCTTTCAAACGCGAAATGGGGACGCCACCGCGCCGGTATCAGCGCGAGGCCCTGTCGAAGTTGGCGCCGTAGGCCCCAACACAACGCCCGGTCGCCGGCGGCGCGATCAGGGGCCCGTTATGGGTGCACTAGTCCGCGGACGTGAGGCACGAGAATCCGGCCGTGCTGACCAAATATTGATTAGTAGTTCTACTCGGTCCATCCAGTATTGCAACCGTAGTCTTCATCAGTTCCGACGTCCACTTACCCACTTCAGGACGCGCTCGTTGTGCGCCACGACCAGAGGGAAGGCCGGGCTGGAAAACGGGAAGACAGCGCTTGTCACAGGCGGATCGGGGGGCATCGGCGGAAGTATCGCAAAGCGTCTTGCATCGGATGGCTTTCAAGTTGCCGTGCAATATTGTGGAGCGTCGGAGGCCGCCGACAAGGTTGTTGCCGAGATCGCTGCGGCAGGAGGCGCGGCATTCTCCATTCGTGCGGACGTCAGCCAGGAGGTTGAGGTGGCAGAGATGTTCGACACGGTGATGGCACGCGGCACATGCGATGTCGTTGTCCATTCCGCAGGTATGATGGAACTTGCTCCGATCAGCGCGAACGCGCTAGACGGTTTCGACCGGACCATCGCGACAAACCTTCGCGGCACTTACCTCGCCATGTGCGCGGCAGCCGAGCACATGCCAAAGAGCGGGCGGTTCATCGCTTTGTCCACCAGC
Source organism: Paroceanicella profunda (assembly GCF_005887635.2). Classification (GTDB taxonomy): domain Bacteria; phylum Pseudomonadota; class Alphaproteobacteria; order Rhodobacterales; family Rhodobacteraceae; genus Paroceanicella; species Paroceanicella profunda. The sequence goes on from NZ_CP040818.1 coordinate 3,586,165, forward strand.
GTTATTGGCGTCAACTTTCCGCGCTACGGCGCATACATCGCCTCCAAACTGGGTGTCGAAGGACTGGTGCGGGTTTTTGCCAATGAGATGCGCGGGCGCGGTATCTCGGTGAATGCAGTGGCACCGGGCCCGGTCGCGACGCCCCTTTTCCTGCAAGGCAAGAGCCAGGAGGAGATCGACCGGCTCGCGGCCCTGCCCCCACTTGAAAGGCTCGGCACCCCAGAGGACATCGCCGCGGTCGTGTCGTTTCTGGCCGGACCGGACGGCGGCTGGGTCAACGGCCAGGTCCTTCGGGCCAATGGCGGGTTTGCCTAGAGCCTCGACTGAACAGGCGTGTGACCCGAGTGTCGACACGTTGAGCGCCCACTTTACTAAGCCAGAGGACGACACCGGCTCCTGTCTTTGCCGTCCTTCGATGCTTCTTAGTCCTGCGCCCCGGGCGCGTCGACCAGCCGCCTCTGGACTGCCTAATACGCTGGCGAATGCTACTGGCACGGCGCGGGTCTGGGCGGCGGCGGCGATATCCGAGCGATTGCCCGCGATGTCGGCTATGCTTCGCCAAGTACCTTCGTACACGCGGCGCACCTTCAGGCGAATGTCCGAGTAGACACCGGCTGCAGGCCGGTCCGCGACAGACTGAGTGGTGAGCGGTCCATAGTCTAAGATAGTCGGCGCGACGCTGCCTCGCCTGATGCGGGTCGTTCAAGACTTGCGGCGCAAACCCTCAATCAGCAGCGCGACCATCCGCGCGGCGTGATCCGGCCGGCCCTCATGCGCAGAAAGGCACAGCGTGGAGACGGCTGCGAGGATGTCGCCCGGATCTACGTCGGACCGCACCGATCTTTCCTCCACAGCACCGGCGAAGAGGCTGTCCACCGCAGGCCGAAGGCGCGTCTCAAAGAGGGGATACATCCCCGTATAGACCGGATCGTCTGAACTAACCGCCTTGGCGAGACCCTGTTTCGTGCCGAGAAATCGAACATAGATCTGCATCCATTCCGCCAGCGCGTCAAAGGCAGGCCGATCGCGTCGGAGCCGCTCGGCCGCCGCAACACAGGCGTCGAGCTCGGTCCGGAAGACGGCTCCGACCAGATCAGCACGGCGCGGGAAGCGGCGATAGAGCGTTCCCATGCCAACCCCCGCCCGTTGCGCGATCTCACGCGTCGTGACGTCCACACCCTGTTCGGCAAAAAGCTGCGCAGCTGCCACGACGATCGCCTCAACGCTACGCTGCGCATCCACGCGAAGAGGCTTGTGGCCGTGTCCGGGCATCGCTGCGAGGTCGGGTGGCTTTCTGACCATGAGTTCGTCCAATACTTGCAAAACGGAGCATTGCTCCGTATGTCAGCATGCGGAGCAATGTTCCAATTATATTCATATGCGCTACTCGAGACTAGCAACCGTCAGGAGATACCATGCATACATCGCGCGTCGCACTCATAACCGGTGCCAACCAGGGTATAGGTTTCCAGATTGCAACCGACCTCTCGGGTCACGGTTTTACAGTGCTCCTCGGCTCCCGAGATCTCGCGCGCGGCGAGATCGCCGCGCGCGAGATCGGATCGAATGTCGTTCCACTACAACTGGATGTAACGGACGAAACGTCTGTCACGGCGGCGGCGGAGCGTGTCCGATCAGACTTTGGACGGCTCGACGTCCTGGTGCAGAACGCAGCCATTGCCACCGCGCTGACGGGAGAGGTTACATCTCAGCAATTGGCTCACGCTGGTCGACCGTCCGTCATCCCCATGCAGGACATCCGACGAATTTGGGATACCAATGTGTTCGGAGTCCTAGCGGTCTACCAAGCAATGCTGCCAGTAATGCGCCTGACCCCTGGCGCTCGTATCGTGAACATTTCCAGCGGCGCAGGATCACTCACTCTGAACGCGCAATCAGACTTTCCGCTTCGGTCCGGGTTCGACGCCGGGTATTGCGCGTCGAAGACGGCGCTGAACGGCCTGACCCTTGCCATGGCTATCGAGCTGGAACCCGAGGGTATCCGCGTCAACGCCGTATCGCCGGGCTACACGCGGACACGGCTGACCGGGTTTGCCGGCACTGATACGGTCGAACAAGGCGCGGCCGAAGCCGTTCGCCTTGCGCTGCTCGAAGACCGGAGCCCGACCGGAACCTTCACTCACGCCGAGCACGGAGCGCTTCCCTGGTAGCGTTTGCCAGACATGGTCACCGGGCGTCGGCAGCCCGATCGACTAATGCTCTCTGCCATCGGAGGCGCCGATCCGCTCTGGCGCCTCCTGCCTCAGGATCGCGAGGAAGAGCGAGAAGGGACGGGTCGGTTGGCGGCGGCTTGAATAGAACGCGTGATACCCCGGAAAAGGCGGGCTCCAGTCTGCGAGGACTTCGACAAGGCTCCCTCTGCCCAGAGCCGGCACAGCAAGGTCCTCCAACATATAGGCCAAGCCCAGCCCTGAACAGGCCGCCCCCACGAGCGCGTCGCCGTCGTTGACGATGACCGTAGGGGACACCTTCACGGTCTCCGCATGCCCGTCCTTTTCGAATACCCAAGGCGAAAGAGTGCCTCCGGCATTTCGGAAGCCGATGCATTGGTGCCCGGAAAGGTCCCGGGGCGTCCGCGGCTCGTTGACGCCATCAAGATACGCCGGCGCCCCCACGACGACGGTGCGCAGCGGCGGTCCCACGGGCACGGACACCATATTCATCTCCAGACGATCACGCATCCGTATCCCGACGTCGAAGCGTTCAGCGACGATATCGACATAGTCGTCCTCGACAGTTAACTCGCCCTCGATTCCGGGATAGGCCGCCATCAGGCGCGAAAAGGCCGGCCAGACCAGGGTGTCCGCGGCATGTTTTCCACGCGTCACACGCAGACGCCCGCCTGGCTGCTCCCGCAGCAGGCCCAGTTCCTCGATTTCCGCGTCAAGCCCTGCGATCGCCGGCGCAAGGGTCTTGAGAAGCCGATCACCTGCGGCCGTCGGGGCAAGGCTGCGTGTCGACCGCCACAGCAACCGCACCCCCAATTCACTTTCCAGACGCTTGATGGTTCGACTGACGGCGGACTGAGTGACCCCGAGGCTACGCGCTGCGGCGGTAAAGCTCTGCAGTTCGACGACGCAGTGAAAGACAACAAGGTCGGAGAATTTGCGAGGATCCATTCATGACTCATACTCCTGGGCCCAAGAACTATCCATGCGCTAATCGATCGCCGACGAGATGCCCACATTGGATGTCAAACAGTATGTGGAGCTGAATATGTCTGACAAAGTATGGTTCATCACCGGTGCCGGCAGAGGGCTGGGACACCTGATCGCCCGCGATGCGATACAGACTGGCGACAAGGTTGTCGCCACCAGCGCAGTTGTCGACGGGGGCGCAGAGGGCCTCTCTGCCCCGGAGGACAGTTTATTGGTGCTGCCGCTCGACGTGACGGATCCGGAGGCGGCGTCGGCGGCCCACGATGCGGCCCTGAAAAGGTTCGGCCGTGTCGATGTCCTGGTCAACAATGCCGGCCGCGCTCAGCTAGGCGGGTTCGAAACGATTCCCGAGGAGGACGTGCGCCGACAGTTCGACATCAACCTCTTTGGTGCGATGAACGTTGCACGTTCGGTATTGCCCACGATGCGCCGGCAGCGGTCCGGCCTGATCGTGACCATCTCGTCCGTGAACGGGCTCGTTTCCAATCCGGGCGGCTCGGTCTACGCGGCATCGAAATTCGCTCTCGAAGGTTGGATGGAGGGCCTTGCCGAGGAGATTGCTCCGCTCGGCATCCGCTCGCTGATCGTGGAGCCGGGGATGATGCGCACGAACTTCCTCGACCCATCGACCGCGCGTCAGGGACAATTCGAAACTGCAGATTATGCGGAGGCGGTGGAAGGGTTCCGAAGTTTCATTGCGCAGGCAAACGGCACGCAGCCAAGCGACCCTGAAGACCCTGTCGCGATGATTGTCGCCGAGGCAGCTGCGTCCGAGCCGGCTCGACGGCTACTCTTCGGAGAGGATGCGCATGACTGGGCAGGTGCCAAGTGCCGGCAACTGTCGGAAGAGATTAACGCCTCGCGCAGCCGTGCTTGAACGGACCGTCGCACCCCGGGCCCATCCGGCCGCAGGCCGTCTTGGGTCCGGGGCAACATCACGTCTCAGAACTGCCAGTTGGCCGGCACCCACGCGTAGCCGGCGTCGGTGCGTAGCATCCGGCCAAGTCCGGGGAACGGATAGTGGAAGCCAAGGACGAGCATCCCGTCCGCAGCGGCCATCTCGAAAATCCGCATCCGGGACGCCAGCGCGGTTTCCTTGTCCCGATCGGGTCCGGGCAACCAGGGCTGGTCGATGTTGACCACAGGGTGATAGGCAAGATCCGCCGTCAGCAACAACTGGTCGGCGCCTGAGTGGACGAGAAAATTCGCCATGCCGGGCGTATGGCCGACGGCCGAAATAGTGGTCAAACCGGGAACGATTTCGTCTCCCGCGTCGTAGAGTTCAATCTCATCTACGATGGGCTCTACGCTCCGTTTAATGGCCGCAGAGAAATTGCGACGGAAGTCTGCCGAAACTGGCATGTAAGACAGATCCGGGTCATTGTTCACAAAGAAGTCCCAGTCAGCACGGGGCGCAAAAACTGTGGCATTCGGGAAAGCACTACCGCCATCGGCTGCGCGCAGATTACCGACGTGGTCTGGGTGAGTGTGCGAGACAACCACGATGTCGATGTCGCCCGGAGTCAGACCGATGGCGGCGAGGTTCGCGAAGATGGCCCCGCCCTGTGGACCCATCGTCTGCCCGGCGCCGGCCTCGAGAAGGATCCGTCTGCCATTCACCTCGACCAGAAGAGTGTTGAGGTTCAGCGTCAGCCGATCGGTCGGCAGGAAGGCACGAGTCAGAACCTCCTCAAGCTCCGCTTCCGCGGCGGTGCTGGCGTAGACTTGCGGCGGGCCGCCGATCAACCCGTCGCTCAGCACGGTGGCCGAGATGTCCTCACCGACCCGAAAGCGATAGTACCCGGCATTCTGGCCAGGAGCGGCCGGTGCGCTCGCAGTCGCCGTCTGCGCCAGTGACATGCTGGCAGGCATTGTCAGAGAAGCGGATGCGGACGAAATCGCCGTGAGCATGATTCTTCTTCTGTTGATCGTGTAGAGAGACATAAGAACTCCTGCGATGAGATGCCGTCGCAATGCCCGGCACAGTGATGACGTACTTCGGGCAAAGCTCTCATCGCCCAGCCCCAGGACCTCTGGCATCAAATGGCAGGGCGGAAGTAACCAAATAAGGCTGCAATATCAGAATGGGTTGTTAAGCCGGGCTACTCAATACGAAGTGGTCATGCCCCCCATCAATCATCGGGAGAACAGCTCGAACATCAGATCGAGCCCCTCTTCGATACTCGGCAGCCCTTTCTCCTTTGACAGGACCCCGTTGGCCTCCATAGAGACGAGCCCGTGCATGGTGGCGAGAAAGAGACTTGTCAGAACCTTGGCTGATGCGTCAGGGAGTTGGAAATCCCTTTGGCATTCCACAACCATGGCCATGACTTGTTCCACGCAGGCGGTGCTCTTCTTCTGCAAGTCGGAATGATTGCGTGCGAGGGCCGGAACACTGAACACGAGGCGGTAGCGGGCCGGCCGTTCGCGCCCAAAGGTCACAAGTGCTCCGATGGCCTTCATGAGCATGTCTTTGGGTGCTTGTTCCGCCTTGCGAAGCTCGGCGAATGAGGCGGTGAGGTTGTCGAGATCCGCCGCAGCAACGGCGGCAAGCAGGGCGTCACGGCTCTCGAAATGCTTGTATGGAGCATTGTGCGAAAGGCCCGCGCCTTTGCCGACCGCGCGCAAAGTCACTGCCGCTTCGCCTCCACAATCCAGCAGATTTGCGGCGGTCTCGACCAGCGTTTCGTACGTACTCATAATAGCATTCCCGGCTCCTCGTCCTGGCCAAGCCGCGAAAGCCTCTTGGATTCCGCCCAAAGATCCCGCGCCAACTCCAGATCATACGACATTGCCGCGGAGCGCCTCTCGACCAAGGCCCCGTCTTGCCATTGATAGTAGCACCCCGAGCCGTAAGCGGTCGCAGTCGCGAGGTCGGCAAGGGCACGTCCCGACTGTTCGAGGTCACCAAGCGTCAGACCGAACCGCCTCATCAGCCAGCGCATGACGCGCGAGCCTATCATTGCGCGTGCCGCCCCCGGGAGATCCCTGAGCAATCCGGTTTCGGCGATGGCACCGGGGTCGTAAGCGATGGTCGTGATGCCCCGGCCGGCCGCCCTTAGCCTCCGGTCCAGTTCGTAGCAGTGCAGTATGACACAGAGCTTGGAGGTGGTATAACGCTCGCCTCCTGTAAGAGGCGGGTGACCGTCAAGTCCTGCTTTCGCCAGCACCTCCGCCACCGGTTTCGTGGCCCGACCAATGAACCGACCGTCTGCCGTATCCGGGTCATGGGTGCCACTCGCGGTGAAGACGATGCGCCCCTCCCTGTCCAAGGCGTCGAGCAACAACTGGACAAGCAGGAAATGCCCGAGGTAGTTCGTCGTGAAGGTCAGCTCGTAACCATCTTCAGTATAAGTCGGCTCACCTCGGAACGTCGCACCCGCATTGCACAGGACTGCCTGAAGACCTGCAATCTCACCGCTTTCAATCAAGCTGAGGCAACGGCAAGCTGCCTCGCGGACTGAAGCCAATGACCCCAGATCCACTTGAATTGGGCTCACCTTCACCGCGAAATTTGCGCGAAGGTCCTCTGCAACCTCATCCATCCTCGAAACATTTCGCCCCAGCAGAACTAGGTCGTACTTTTTTGCCGCGACGTGCTTAACGCATTCGAGGCCAATACCACCGTGACCGCCGGTGATTAGAATAGTCGGCATCTGAACCCTCCACGTTGACATCGTCAACCATAGGCGGGCCCGGTTGACGGCGTCAACCCGAGAATGTCTCTGACTACTTCCGCCTGTTCGCAAAGATCCTGGCAAAATTTTCCAAAGGAGCAGCCACTTGCTGGCGGCCTCTCACCCTTCGGCTGTCGTTTTTGGTGCCGTCACTCGCCGCGTTGGAGAACGCGACGAGCACCGTATGGCAAGACGTTTCTACGACTGGCGCAGCTGGGGCCCGTGGGTGCGTCACCGACCGTCCAGTTAGGTCCGGCGAGGAAAAGGGAGCCGGTTGGGTGCGGCGCCCGTCAGCGCCCGCACCGCGTTGGCGATCGCGGGTGCAGCCATCGGGACGCCTATTTCCCCTCCGCCGCTGGGTGGATTGTCTGAGTCAATGATCTGCACCTCGATCTCTGGCACGTCGTACATGCGGATCGGCTCGTAATCGTAGAAGTTGTTCTGATCGATCTGGCCCGCCGTGAAGGATGACCGCTCCGCCAGGACCGAGGACAGGCCGAACAGAATGCCACCCTCTACCTGAGAGAGATAGGATTGCGGATGGATCGCAAGCCCGGGGTCGACGGCCGCCCAGAACCGGTGAACCCTAAGCCGTTCCCCTTCGTACGAGACCTCCGCCACTCCCGAGGCATAGCTCGATTTATAGCCGGCGAAGGCAATGCCGTGGGCCCTACCCTCAGGCGCATTTCCGAAATCGGACATCGCCACCACGGCATCGAATACGCCCAGTCCCCGGGGCGAATTCGACAGCAGCCGCCGCCGGAAACTCACCGGGTCGGAACCCGCCTGCTCAGCAAGTTCGTCAATGAAACATTCCCGACCAAAACAGACCGGTCCCCACCCGATTCCGCGCCATGCAGAAAGTCGCGAGACCCGTGGCGCCTGGATGTGCTCTGCGCGGAATTCGGGAATATCGTAGTCCCGGCTCTCGCTGCCTTCCATAATCAGCGGGTCCGTTCGAACCTCGGGATTCCACCTGTCGGGCTGGACGAACTGGAAGGTCGAGGGCGCGGCGACGCGATGACGCAATGCCTCCAAGGCGCCGTTCTCGCCAAGGATTGCGTCGAATCGCTGCACCGTAGCGGCGCGCAGCCACCCCTGCTTGACGTCATCCTCGCGGGTCCAGACCAGCTTGACTGGCCGTCCTGCGGCACGCGACAAGATCAATGCGTCGCGCAGCATCTCGCGGGCGAACCATGTCCGCCGTCCAAAAGCACCGCCCATTTGCATGGCATTCAGCCGGATGCGGTCCGGCGTCGTACCCAGCACTGCGGCAGCGATGGCGACAGAGACCGTTTGGCTTTGAGTGCCGATCCAGATTTCGGCGCCGAGACCATCCTCGTCGACCGAGGCGACGACATTCAGGGGTTCCATCTGAGCATGATAGACGTGCTCCGTGGTATAGTGCGCGGTGATGACGTTGCCGGCGGAGTAGTCCTCGCCCCCGTCTCCCCGGCTTTCCCAGACCACAACGTCGGCATTCGGGTCATCGGCGGCCGTCGTGAGGTTCTGCAGCTCCGCCTCGCTGTCGGCCGTGCGGAACGGCGATGTTTCCGTCCAGCTTACGTCAAGCGCCTCGCGCCCGGCAACGGCGGCCCAAAAGGACCTGGCCAGTACCGCGACCGAATTGGGCAGGGCCATAACGTCGAGAACTCCGTCGATGGCACGCGCGGCGGCATCCGAGTTGATTGTCGGCGCTTCTCCCTCCACAGGTGCCAGAAGCTGCACGGCATAGACCATGTCAGGCACGTCCACATCGATGGAGTACCGCGTCGCCCCCGTCGTCTTGTCCGGGATATCGAGTCGGTCGACATCGGTGCCGATGATCGTCCATTCGGAGCGCGGCTTCAGGTCCTCATCGGCCACTGCCTCGACGGGCATGTCGGGCTGCACGAGAGCGGCGACCTCGCCGTACCGCATGGTCCGCCCGGTGGCGTTGTGCAGCAGTGTGCCCTGACGGGTCGTTACCTCTGCGACCGGCACATTCCAATGCGCGGCAGCAATCTGGCGCAGGATCTGGCGCGCTTGGGCACCGGCCTGCCGCAGGCCGTTGAAGTACCCCTCGACCGTGTAGCTGCCGGCGGTGTACAGAATGCCGCCGATCGACGGGTTTCCGTAGACCCCGTCCAGGTCGTTGCCGACCTGCTCGGTCGACACCGTGCTCCAGTCGGCATCGAGTTCTTCCGCGACGATCATGGGCAGCGCCGTATTCGCCCCCTGCCCCATTTCAGCCCCGCCGTACATGATCGTCATGCGATCATCCGGCGTGATCGTGACCCAAGCATTTATTTGCCCGCCATTCAGGGATTGCGCCTCGACCGATCGGCCGATGACGGCAACACCGCCGCCGCTCATCAATGCGAACGACAAGGCGCCCGCGCCGCCGAGAAATCCGCGTCTGGTCGGCCTGGAGAGTGAACCTGACATGAGTCATCCTTCCTGTGCGGCGCGTTCGATCGCGCGAATGATCCGTGAGTAGGTGGCGCAGCGGCATAGGTTGGCCGACATCTCGTCGACGATTTCGTCGCGGCTCGGCTGGGGAGAACGGGACAGCAGCGCGGCGGCCCGCATGATCTGGCCAGACTGGCAATAGCCGCATTGGGGAACCTGCTCCGCTATCCAGGCTTTTTGAACCGGATGATCGCCTTCGGGAGACAGACCCTCGATCGTGGTGATCGTGTCGCCCTCGATATCGCCGACGCGGAGCTGGCAGGCAAACATGGCCTCGCCGTTCAGATGCACCGTACAGGCGCCGCACATCCCCGCTCCGCAGCCATAGCGCGTGCCCGTGAGCTTCAATTCATCCCGGAGTGCCCAGAGCAGTGGCGTATCTGGGCTGATGTCGATCTCTACACTTCGACCATTCACGTTCAGATTGACCATCTTGGTTCCTCTTGCCTGTTATGGTTGGGTCTCGCCTCGGGATCAGGGGTCTTCTCCCCCACTCCCGTGCGCTTCAAGAAAGCTGACGATCGCTTGCCGCTGAGCGGGGTCGGTGATCCGGACGGCCATCATGGTGCCGGGCACGACTTCGCGTGGGTCCGCCAGAAACGCGTCTAGAGTTTCTGCATCCCAAACGAGATCCGCTTCCTCGAGAGCGTGGGAATAGCGGGCGCCCTCGACGCTGCCTGCAGGACGCCCGAACACACCGGCGAGTGTGGGACCTGCTCCACGCCCGCTGTCCTCAAGGCTGTGACAGGATGCGCAACGCTGTTGGTAAAGGCGCTCGCCATCGACGGTCTGCGCAGACACAATCTGCGAACACGGCACCAAAGCCGCTGCAAGTCGCAATGTGCAGCCGAACCGGGGCAACTTTTTGCGTGGCTCGAACGGTTTTGTCATGAAGTGCTTTTCCGCTTTCAGGCTGAGTCTGATTGTCGCGCACAACCGGCCAATCTCGCGTGCCCGAAGCTCGAAAAAAATTGCCTGATAATCCGACGTTTGATGGTCATTGCGAACCGGAGCGCGGAGAGAAGTGTCGGACATGTCAGAAGTGCTCCGGTGCATGAGAAGCGGGTGTCACGACAAAGTTGGAGAGCGCAGGCTGGAAAAACCATGCGGCCGCAGCTAACCATATAGATTACCAAATCTTAACTATGACCCGCCATGCGCCATTCCGATCTCGAGGCCTTTCTCGCCGTTGCCCGTGCCGGCAGCTTCCGGGTCGCCGCACGCGAGCGCGGCGTGACCGGATCGGCCATGAGCCAGACGATCCGCGCATTGGAAGAATCGTTGGAGGTCCGGCTCTTTAATCGGACCACGCGCAGCGTCGTACTAACCGAAGCGGGCGATCTGCTGATGAAACGGCTATCGCCGGCCTTAGCGGAGATCCGATCCAGCATTGAGGAAGTGCGCTCAATGAAGGGGCAGCCGACGGGCCGGGTCCGCGTCAATGCACCGGCACCGGCGCTGGACTGGCTGATCGTGCCTCACATGGTTCGGTTTCTTGACACTTATCCGGGGATCACTCTCGAGATCATCGAGGATGCGAAGGACGTGGACATAGTGGCCGAAGGCTATGACGTCGGTATCCGGCTCGGACTTGAAATGGCGCAGGATATGGTCGCCGTTCCTCTGGGGCCGGAGCAAGACTATGCGGTCGTGGGTTCTCCGACATTCGTCGATCGGTACGGCATTCCGCGATCACCGCAGCATCTGAGAGAGTTCGACTGTACCCGGATCCGCTTCCCCAGCGGCACGATCTTCGCATGGCGCTTCCGCGACGGAGACCAGGAGATCACCTTCACGCCCGAGGGAAGGCTCACAGTGAACAACGCGCGCCATGCCGTTGCGGCGGCTATCGGCGGAGCCGGGCTGGCTCGCGTGGCGCTACCCTACGCGCAGGAGGCCCTTACGGACGGCCGTCTGGTCAGGTTGCTGTCTGATTTTTCACCCCGGCTCCCTGCATGGCATCTCTATTACCCGAGCCGTCGGCACAAACCCCCGGCGCTTGAGGCTTTTTTGGATTTCTTTTCGAAGGCGGGCCGTGAGATGGAGTCTTGACCGGTATTGGAAGTCCTGTTGTTTGACCTGGCGCTGCCAGCCGACGCTCAGAGGGTCAACTGCTCCCCGTAAGGTCGGAGAGCGGCCGCATCCCGCTTTGGCGAACAGCCGAACAGCCGGGAATATTCCCTGCTGAACTGCGAAGGGCTCTCGTAGCCGACCTCGAGAGCGGCGCGGGTGACGGTCGCCGCTTCTGTTACCATGAGCCGCCGAGCCTCGATCAGCCGAAGCTGCTTCAGGTACTGTAACGGCGTCATCGAAGTCAGGGTCTTGAAGTGTTGATGAAAGGATGACGTACTCATGCAGGCGACCTCGGCCAGTTCGTCAATCCGGAACGGGCGCTTGAAGTTCCGGCGCAGGTGAATGATGGAGTCGGCAATCCGGCGGGTATGACTGTCCACCTGCACCATCTTGCGAAGTTCCCCGCCGTTCGGCCCCGTCAGAAGCCAGTAATACAACTCCCTGATGATTGCCGGATAGAGCACCGGAACCGCCTCGGGGGTGTTGAAAAGCCGGACCAGCCGGATGATGCAGTCGCGCGCCCCGGCGCTGAGCGTTTCGACAAACAGGCCAGATCCGGATGGCCCGACTGCCGGCGGCTTTGGCAGCTTCTCCAAAACCCCGCGCAAGGTGTCGCCGTCAAACTCGATCGTCAGTCCAAGGAACGGTTCCGCCTTGCTCGCCTTCGTCACGCAACCGAAGGCTGGCAGCTCGACGCTCACGGCCAGGGCGCTGCCCGCCGCGTAGTCCAGGACCTTGTCCGCGACCTCGATTCGTTTCGCCCCCTGCACCACAACGCATAGCGACGGCTTGTACATCTGCCTGAACGGCAGACTCGCCTGCGTGCTGCACAACACCAGAACTTCATCTATCGGTGTGCGGGAAAGGGCGTCGGTCCCACCGGCGGACGCAACATATTCTGACAATGTACCTACGAGTTCGGCATCCACCACCCAGTCCTTTCAACAGCTTCCGTCGCCAAGTGTGGCGAAAGCCCACCCGCTAAACCAGAGGTTTGTAGGATTAGGCAAATTTTCGCGTGGTTCAGGCATGCGCCGCACCGTTGCAGCATCCATTTAGGTCGGACAAATGCTGCAGGATTTACCTGCAATTTGAGGACGCGCAAATGAGCAGATGGACCACCAAAGACCTCCCCTCGCTTCAAGGCCGCTCAGTGGTGATTACCGGAACGGGTGGCATTGGCTATGAAACTGCGGTTGCGATGGCGGGCGCCGGCGCCACGGTCTTGCTGTCCGGCCGAAACCCGACCAGCGGCAGAGCCGCGGTTGATCGCATCCGTGCGGCAACGCCGGGCGCAAATGTTTCATTTGAACAGATCGACCTCGCCGACCTCAACTCCATTGCGGCATTCGGAGAGAGATTGCGCGCGGGACGTGACAGCCTCGATCTTCTGATCAACAACGCAGGCGTCATGGCCCCCCCGGACAAGCGACTGACGAAGGACGGCTTCGAGCTGCAGTTCGGAACCAATTTCCTTGGCCATTTCGCGCTGACCGCGCATCTGCTGCCCTTGCTCCGCCTGGGTCACGAACCGCGTGTCGTTACCCTTGGGAGCATTGCTGCGAACGGTGGTGCCATCGATTTTTCCAACCTCAATGCAGAGCGTTCCTACAAGCCGATGGTCAACTATAGCCAATCGAAGCTGGCCTGCGTGCTTTTCGCTCTTGAGTTGCAGCGGCGCAGCCAGGCGAATGCATGGGGCGTTGACAGCATCGGCGCACATCCCGGCGTCTCGCGCAGCGACCTCATCACCAATTCCGCAAACCGCTGGCACTTCAGTAGCCTGATGCGGACTTACCTACCGTTCCTGTTTCAACCCGTTGCACAAGGCGCCCTGCCAACCCTCTACGCGGCCACTTCGCCCGATGCCCGACCCGGAGGTTACTACGGCCCCAACCGCATGGGCGAGACCCGTGGTTATCCGGTCGCCGCGAAAATTGTCGAGCAAGCCGCGGACCCGCAGATCGCCGCCCGCCTGTGGGAAGAGGCGATCCGATTGACGGGAGTATCTTTTGGTCAGTCGGTCGAATCTTCTATGTCTTCGTAGCGGGATGGAGCGCGACAGTTCAACCAGTCGCAAGTTCTGTCTTCGTGCGGACCAAAGAGAAAGCATAGCCGGGGCGGCGCCACCCACATGAGCATGTACCCCTTTCGTCAGAGTTCATATTTCTTCTAGCTCGGACACGGTGGAGACCTACGTTTTTCGCTGGCCTCACGGACGCGCTCCCGCAGCCACCCGATTGCTGGATCGTTTGCTGCGTGTCTGCCCCACCGCATTCGCACAGCTGGCAATGACAGCGGAATCGGCAGCGCGTCCACAACGAGACCAAGCGGCCGCCCGAACCGCTCTGCCACATCGCGCGCCACTGTCGCAACAAGGGGGCTCGCCTGCGCAGCAGCAAGTGCGGAGAAAAAGCCCATTGGCTCCATGACCACGTTTAGCTGCGGCCCAGCCGCCCGGAGGGCATCCCGGATGTATCCTTGGAGACTTCCGTCCTGCGAGGCGAGCGCATGCCGGGCGGCGATGTAGCCGTCGAATGAAATCGGCCCCCGGATTTCCACCAAAGCGGGATTGTAGCAGCAGGTCGCATCGACCTCGTACAGCACCGAACTCTCCCCCGTTGCCGGCGAGGCGGGTCTGCAGCCGACCACCAGATCGACGCCGCCGTTCTCAAGTGCGGCATCGAGATCATTTCCCTGCGCCGGTACAGATTGCACGGAGACCCCCGGGGCCGCCCGGCCGATAAGTGCCACCAAGGCGGGCAGAACAAGCACCTCGACCTCAGGTGACATGGCAATTCGGAATAATCGGCACTCGGTGGCCGGGTCGAACACCTGCTGCTGCCGGAGTGCGGCCTCGGCCTGCAACAGGAGCTGCCGGATTGGCCCGGCGAGCGCTCTTGTTCGTAAGGTCGGCTGCATAGTCTGGCCCGATCGGACAAATAGCTCATCTTGCAACAGCATCCGCAACGTCGCGAGGGCGTGGCTCATCGCCGGTTGGCCAATCCGAAGCCGTTGCGCCGCCCGCGTCACGCTCTGCTCAGTCATCAGCGCATCGAAGGCGACCAGAAGGTTAAGGTCGAACGAACGAAGATTGAAATGGTCGATGGACATCATTCCTCGCATCGATTTGATCACTACAGAAAACGTCCTTACCTCGCAGTTGAACAGAAGTCGACCGTGTTAGGAGAACACCGATGAAACGTCGTACACTATTCAAATACACCGGGGGCATGGGATTAGCTGTTGGCATGGGTGCCACAGTGGCACAGTCCGCGCAGGCCGGCGCCCCCGCAAGTGGGAAACAAGCTCCCGGCTATTATAGGATACGGCTTGGTGACTACGAGGTTACGGCTCTATCGGACGGGACCATTGGGCTCCCGATGGATACCCTGTACCAAGGCCTTCCACCGCAGGATGTCATCGAGCATCTCGCTCAGCGTTTCCAAGCATCGCCAGTCGAAACTTCGGTGAACGCCTACCTTGTCAACACCGGCGAGCGGCTGGTCCTGATCGACGCTGGTACGGGAACCCTGATGGGGCCGGATCTGGGCAGGCTGCCGAGCAATCTTTCGGCTGCCGGCCATTTCGCCGAGCAGGTGGACGACATCATCCTGACGCATATCCACCCGGACCACGCGGGAGGTCTGGTTACCAACGGGCGGATGACCTTCCCGAACGCGACAGTACATGTGAACCGTCGGGAAATGGACTTCTGGCTGGCGCCAGCCGGAGAAGCGCGGACGATTGAAACCCTCGCCTCCTTGGTCGAGGAGGCCCTAGGCTCACTGTCCCCGTACATCGCGGCCGGCAGGCTTCAGAGCTTCGAGGACGGCGCATCCCCCATTGCAGGATTCTCTACTGCCCTCCGGGCTGGCCATACTCCGGGTCATAGCGCCGTCACCGTTGAACGCGGGGGTGATAAGCTCGTTATTTGGGGCGACATCGTGCACGGTGATTTCCTGCAATACGATCGGCCCGAGGTGACGGTGACAATCGATCTCGATCCGGACATGGCTTGCGCGGCTCGAGCCGCCGCCTTCGCGGAAGCCGCGGACGAAAGATACATTGTTGCCGGAGCACATCACGGCTTTCCGGGTCTTGGCCAAGTCCAACGCGTCGGAACGCACTACGCCTGGATACCCCTGCCCTATAGCGCCAACGTCTGAAAGTGGACCATGAGTGCGACGCAGCTTGCAGCGGCGCAGCACGACCGGGAAAAGCGGGGACCGGCAAACACTGTCATCGGCAAGCATCGCCTCCCCCTACGGGTCAGGCAAGGCTGGGCCGATGACCGCCTCTCCAGCCAGGCATGAACTGCTATGGCGTCAGCTCTCTGACCTAGGGGCCCGGCAAGCCAGACGCACGTCGAATAAAACGAACTGACTGTACGGCAAGGAGCTGAAGAGAAACGTATGGAGCCGACCCGAATTACAATTTGATACCGAGACGATACATGCACGGCAAACTCCACGCGGACCGACGCGGTACAAGAATTGGACTGAAAACCCAAGGGAACTGGAATGCAAATGTCTCTTCTCGGCGCTTCCGCTACCGCCGCGCCGCACATTCTCAGCCTGCTGCGCCTCTTTGCCGCCGGCTCGTTTTTCTCACATGGCTCTATGAAGATCTTCTCCTGGCCAGCCCCCTTCGAATACCAGATGTCTGGCTTGGTTTATATCGCTGGATTTATGGAAGTGATCGGAGGCCCGTTACTCGCCATCGGCCTGATGACGCGCCCTGTCGCATTTATGTTGTCGGGTCTAATGGCCTTCGCCTACTTCATGGCCCATGCCCCGCAGAACTTTTTTCCGGTGCTCAACGGTGGCGAGCCGTCAATGCTCTACTGCTTCCTGTTTCTCTACATCTCGGCGGCTGGCCCAGGCCCGTGGAGCGTCGACGCCGCCATGGCCCGCCGGGCAAACTTGCGTCCGGCCCGATGAGCCGCGTCTCGACACGTCGTGTCATACGGGTCGGAACCTGCTGGCAGAGCAAACACTAGTCCGGTGCGAAACCAAAGCGCAGGGCCAATTCTCCGCAGGCCTTGCGACGCCGTAAAAAAATTGCGGCGCCACAACTCCTTCCAGTCGTTGCGAGTACGACGGCGTCTAATTCATCGCTGCATTATTCGGTCTGGGCTCCCTAGGCCGCCTTGTGCTCCCGACCATAGCGAGCCGGAGACAGACCGGCATACCGACTGAATGTATCGACCCAGCGGAATCTGCTCAAGTTAAGCCGCTAATCTGAATGCCTCGGCAGGCGTGCGCATGGCAAGAGCCTGATGAGGGCGGCGGTTGTTGTAGAAGCCGATCCAGTCGCTGATGACTCGCATGGCGTGCTGGATGTTCTCGAAGCGGTGGCGATGCACGCACTGCTCCTTTAGTGTCCGGATGAAGCGCTCGACCATGACGTTCTGCTGCGGGCAGTGCGGGGTGATGAACTCCTGCTTGAGCCCGTAACTGCGGACAATGGCTGTGAAGTGGAGGCTGGTGAAAACCAAGCCATTGTCTGACCTCAGCAGGAACTCCTCCTCGACACGACCCAGTGTGCCGAACCTCGCGATCAGCGCATGCTCGAGGGCTGCGCTGGCCGTCGTGGCCTTGCCCGACTTCGACAGTTGCCAGCCCAAAAACTCGCGGGTGTGGCAGTCGATCACCAAGGCCAGTGAAGCCCAGCCGTCCTTGCCGGTTCAGATGCGGGCCAGATCGGTCGACCACCTCTCGTTCGGCGCAACTGCGACAGACGGAACAGCATGGATGCGGGGCCGCATACCCACGGCGCGCTTGCGAACCTGCCCGCCCTTGATCTGGAAGATCCTCTGCACTGTGTTCTTGTTGAAGCCCAGGAGCCAGGCCACGGTCCGATAGCCGAAGGACGGCTCCTCCTCGATCATCTTCTTGATCGGTTCGGCGAAGCGGGGATCGACCTTCGGCGCGGCTTTCACCGGCTTGTAGTAGACCGTGCGCCGGGGGATGCCGAACCAAGTGCAGAGCTTGGCGATGGGCACCGCGAGGCCCTAGGCCAAAAGGCCCTGCTGAATGCGACGGATCAATTCCCGTCCTGCGCATCCAGCAGGGCCTGAAGCTTTTTTGGGCCCGCAGCTCCAGCATGGCCTCGCCGTAGGTTTCCTGCAGGTCCCTGAGCTGCTTCTCGTATTGCTCGCGGATGTCGAGTGGGTTGGCGCGCGGCGAGTTCTCCATGCCGCGCGTCGCATCCTCGACCCAGCCCTCGATCTCGGAGGGCGTCAGGTCAAAGGACCGGCTCGCCTCCTACACGGTCGTCTTGCCCTGAATGATCTCGATGACAAGCGCTGTCTTACGCTTCGCCGTCCGCCGCTTCATGCCGTCGTCCATTGTCATACTCATCGCTACGTTCTCCCTTGTAGCATGAGCAGGAATTCAGAGGGTCGGTACAGTTTGTCAGTGCCCGACAGCTGCGGCCTCTAATTCTGAAGCTTCTCCGCCATTGAGCGCAAACTATTCAGAAATTGCCCGACCAACCCAGGGGGCTCAGCCGTTGGCAGAACTGCAAATACATTGATGTCTGATTCTCTCAAATTTACGCTTCGGTAGGTAATGCCCCCAACGCACTCGTGGTAGGACGTTCCCGGCACAAAGGCGATTCCCCTATGAGCGTCCACAAGCATCAATAGTGTTTCAACACGCTCCACTCTCGCCACGGTCTCGAGATGAACCTGCCGCGCCTGCAAAATAGATAACACAAACTCGCCGAAGAATGGACCACGTGTTGGATGTCCAAGTATTATCTTCTCCTGATCGAGGTCGGCAGCGGATAAATCGCTATGTCCTGCAAGCCAATGGTCCTCCGCGAGTGCGACCTTGCAGCTCTCAATCCACACCCTCTCAACAACCATCGACCTGTCGTTCGGCGGATTTAGCATGATCGCAATATCGACCTCACCCATACGCAATGAACGCACTTGATCAGCAGGCGCCAGCTCCAACAAGTCAACCTTCAGATTCGGAAATTTTTCCTGATGATCCGCGAGGGCGTTTGCGAGGATCGGACCAGAAATGTCTTGGGAGATAGCTAAGCGTATTAAGCCCTGACTACCAAATGCAATAGTTTGTGCAGCTTTCTTCGCACGGCACATGTAGTCAAATATGCGATCAATCTCGATTGCGTAAGCAACTCCAACTTCAGTCAACCTGGCGCCTTGCCCAGGAATTCGTTTAAACAATTCCGCGCCGACATCGTTTTCAACGATTTGAATAGCCCGGGAGACGACAGAAGGATCGACTTGAAGACGCAATGCTGCCTTTCGGAAACTACCCTCTTCCGAAGCTACAATGAAGCACTTGAAATGATTAAGAGTGGGCTGCATGTCATTTTGCGCACACATCAACTGCACTGCCGCAAGCTAACGATCCTGAATATTCATCGAACCGAAGTAGCTCTCGAGCGCCATATCAGTTATTAGACCCGGCCGATCCGGCGACCATCCCAAGGCCTCACCGGTCCGGGCACTGCTGGCCCTAAGGTTCATACCCGCGAAATGCGTGAACCATCCAAAGTGGTCCGACGCCTCATTCGGGGTCTTACTGACCACCGGCAGGCCGCAGCCCTCGCCTATCGCGGTCGCGATGTCGCGGAACGGGATGCCCTCTTCGCCGACCGCATGATAGACCGCGCCCGGCTGGCCGTTCTCCAGGGCCAGGCGGTACAGGCGGGCGGCATCCAGGCGATGCACCGCAGGCCAAGTGTTCCCGCCCTCGCCGATATAGGCCGAAACGCCCGTCTGCCGCGCGGTGCGGATCAGCGTCGGCACGAAGGCATGGTCTTCCGCCCCATGGACGGAAGGCGAGAGCCGGACGACCATGACGTTGACGCCCTCATCCGCGATCTGGCGGGCCGCTGCCTCGGTCGCGGCGCGCAGATGGGCGGCCTCGCCCGTGGCGGGCATCGTCGCCTCGGTCACCGTTTCGCCGTTGGGGAGAATTCCGATGGCGGAAGTCACGATGATCGGACGGTCCGAACCGTTGAGTTCTTCGCCGTAGAAGGCAATCAGGTCCCGGTCGGCCTCGCAATTCTCCCGAAACCTTGAGAAGTCGTGGTTGAAGGCCGTGTGCACGACCGCATCCGCAGAGGCGATCCCGCTGCGCAGGCTGTCCCGGTCCTCGAGACTTCCGGCATGGGCCTCGGCCCCGAGGGCCGACAGCGTCCCCGCGGCCGCAGCGGAGCGGGCGAGGCCGATCACCCGGTGGCCGGCATCCACCAGATCCTTGACAACGGCTGCCCCCACGAAGCCCGAGGCGCCTGTGACAAATATCTTCATTTCCCTTTTCCTTCCTTATGGTTCGCCCCTGACACCCTCTGGGTTTCGGCGATCCGTTTTCGTCCGTCAGTCGGCCCGGTTCCCGATGGCGGGCAGGAACTCTGCGCGATCTGCTTCAGGCGCCGTTCAGGCGGTTGTAAGTTTCCGCGTAGCGTCCGCTTTCTTCCGCCCGGCGCAACATCTTCACGCGGTCCACCAGGATCTCGCCCCCCGGCCTATCCGCGTCCTCGATGATCCCGATGACCTCTGCGATGTAGTCGACCAGCGGCATGGCGTTCGGATCGCGGGCCTGCTCGGGTCCGGCGAGTTCGGTCTGAACGTAGGGCGGCACGAGTTCCAGAACCTCGACACCGCGGCCACTCAACTGCGTGCGGAGCGCCTGAAGCCAGACATGAAGGAAGGCCTTGCTGGCGCAATAGGTCGGATAGTTGGCCCGCGGCACGAAGGCGAGGCCGGAGGTCGTGGTCACGATGCTGGCGGTGGCCTGACGCTGCAACACCGGCAGCAATGCGGCCGTGACATGCAGCACGCCCATGATGTTGGTGCGGACCAGCGCTTCCGCGACGGACAGGTCGAACTCCCCGTCCACGAGGCTTTCGGCGCGCGAGATGCCCGCGTTGTTGACCAGCACGTTGAGGTCCGGGAATTCGGCCGTGACCCGCGCGGCGACGCTGGCGATATCGGCGGGGTCGTCCACATCCAGCCGGTAGGCCGACATGCCGGCGTGTTCGGAGAGGATCTGGTCCAGCAGCTCCTGTCGGCGGCCGGTGATGATGACGCGGTTGCCGAGGTCATGGAACTCCGACGCGAGGGCGCGGCCGATACCGCTGGTTCCGCCGGTGACGAGGATTGTGTTTCCGCTCGTTTTCAATGTCTTCACTCCTGTCTCGGGTTGGGTCTCGCTGCGGCTCAGCCGGCGCGAAGCCCCTGGATGATGGCCGCGGCCAGTTCGTGCAGCCGGTCCCTGTCCTCGATGGTGGTGGGGCGCGGGGTCTCGTCCGATGTCATGACCAGCGACAGACCCAGCGCGGGCACGATATAGAGCATCTGGCCGCCGTAGCCCCAGGCAAAGCGGACCTCCTGCCCGCCGATCGTCCGCAGGAACCAGCCATAGCCATAGCCGTCCCCGCTCCAGCGCGACGTGGTGCGCGGCGTCCAGGCCTGATCGACCCAGCCGCGCGGCAGCACTTGCGACCCGTCCGGACCTGTGCCGCCGCGCCGCCAGACCTCGCCAAAGGCGAGAAGCGAGCGCGGACTCATCGCCATCTCGTTTCCGCCGAGGTAGATCCCCTGCGGGTCGCGCTGCCAGCTTGCGATGGAAAAGCCCTCGACCGGCCCCAGCCAGGCCTGCGCGTTGTCGAGGGTGGGCCGCCCCGTGACCTCGGTCAGGATCGCCGACAGGAGGTGGGTCGAGCCGGTCGAATAGAGCATCCGCCCGCCAGGATCGTCCTCGAAGGGCTGGGCCAGCGCCCCGCGCACCCAGTTCGAACCAGACACCCAGCGCCCGTAATCGGCGCCCGAGGTCGGCCGCAGCCCGGCCTGCATACTCAGCAGATGGCCCACCGTGATCCGCTCGATACGCGGATCGGCCGAGGACGGAACCTCGTCGCGCAGGATCGGGGCGATAGGCTGGTCCACGCCGCTCAGCACGCCCCCGCCGATGGCGACGCCGACCAGGGCCGAGATGACCGATTTCGACGCGGACTTGATGTTGGTGGGGGCCGAGGTGGACTGCCCGCTATAGCCGCGCTCGGCCAGGATCTCGCCATTTCGGGCGACGATCACCGTTTCGAGAAAGGCAAGCTCCGCCGCCTGCTCCAGCAGCGCGGCGAGCGACCGGTCCTGCGCTTCCCCGCGCGAGGCCAGGCTTGCGAAGGGCGCCGCCAGCGCCAGGGCCGCGCCGCCCCGCAACAGGTCGCGGCGGGTGGTAAAAGACTGTCTTTCGGTCATCGTCCTGCCTTCAGGGAAATGTCGGAGCGGCCCCGAGGCAGCCCCCGGTGGCGCGGCTGTCAGGCCAGGTAATCGGCCTGCTTGTCGCGGTAGATGGTGTGGAAGTGGTTGTCGCCATTGCCGAACCGGCCGACGTTGGAAAACTCGATCCACAGCCGCGGCCCGTCCAGCCGCAGATAGGCGCCGCGCGCGTAGGGGTCGGTGGTGCCGGACCATCCCATGCGGGTCTGCCCGAAATCCGCCCGGTAGAGCTGCACGAGCTGCTCGGCAACCTCGTCGGTCGCATCCCCGACCCAGGCCCGCACCACAGCGGCCACGCGCTCCTGATCCTCGGCTGCGAGGTCCGTCACCAGGGTGCCGGCCGGCTCGGGGTAGCGGTTGCTGGAGCCTGTCCCGACCGCAACGTCGCCCATGGCCCCGATCTCGGCCGCGGCGCGCGCCTCCTCGCTCAGCCTGGTCAGGAGAGCAGAACAGGCGTCGGTCTTGGCGCGCATCGGCTGCACGGTCTCGCCGCCCATGTCGATCTCGACCGGATCGACCCCGGTGAAGGCGGGGCTCGGGCTCACCATCCCGTCCGCATAGGTGGTGTTAAGCGCGAGGTGGTGGCCGTTGATCTGGACGGTAAAGCGCCCGGACGCGCCCGGCCTGCCGAAAAGGGCGATGAAATACCGGCCGGAATTGACATGGGCCTCGCCGTTGCGGATGCCAAGCTCGTCCTCGGCGGCGATGATGCCCCGGAACTGCCGGTAACCGCTGTCGGACAGCATCGCCTCGGCCACGGCGAAGGCCGCGTTCAGTTGCTCTTCCGTCAGATCCTCGAAGGCGATGCCGTTCCGGTCACCCCGGCTGGGAAAGTAGATCCAGTTGCGCAGGGCGGGGTCACCGCTATCGTAAAGGACCTGCTCACGCTGCTCGGGGGACAGGAGGTCGAGAAAGGCACCGGCGGCGGCCGCCACCCGATCAGGGCTGCCCGCCGCCGTCGTCATGGCGGTCTGCGCCTCCGCGCATCCGGACAGCACCACTTGGCTGGCAGCGAGTGTGGCGGGAGCAAGGGCGATGAAATTGCGTCGATTCAACATCCGGAAACCTCTTCGTCTGGCGGGGGAGGCGCCATTGCACCTTCCGTAGGGCGGAAGAGGTATTCGTTCGCCGCAGCTCGAACCACGCTGTCGGGTCCGCGAAACCTTGGCGAGCGTCCAAAACAGCGGCGTCAAACAGTCGTGGCTCTGAATGAGGTGTTGGAAAGTATGGCAACGAGCGACGTTGGGGATCTCGTTGTTGCGTGTTGTTCTACGGTTACGGCTTACATGCTATCTGGTACGCACCATAATTGGCTAAATTTTTGCTCTACGGCAGATCGAGCCAGTAACAGGAGCCTTGTCGAAAGGCTTCTAAACCATCTTTCACTCACGCCGACGGGTCGGCGGCATCGACTGCCGAGCCCTTCTAAATCCTCGATCCGTAGACATGAATCTTTCAAGCATCGGCACGATCAGCCGGACAGGATCGGCGACGGGTTGGCCCGTCTCTCGACCAAGGACGTCTGCATAGGCGACAAGATCGCGGTGAACGGTCGCGGGCATTTCCACCGTCACCTTCACCGGCTTGTCATCGGGCAATGGCCCAAGCTTCAGTTTCGACATGATCAACCTCCTGCAGCTTCCATAACGAGATCGCGAGTGACGATGATCCTAACCGGGAACCCCGGACGGATGGTCAAAGTCGGAGCGACCTGCAGCTGACGCTGGACGATCTGCTGACCAGCCTGGTTGATCGTGTCCACCGCGCCATCGCGGATCGCCTGGACCAGGCGGTCTTCGTCATCGGTGGCGAGGTCCGAGCCGATTGCGAGCAGCGTGGACAGACCCGCCGCGCGCATCAGATCCCACCAATGATAATCGATGCCATCCTCGAGACCGGCATAGCCGCTCGCATCCGCCCCCGGCAGACGTTCGAGAACGATGGACCGGCCTCCGGGCAGGATCAGGCGGTTCCAGACCAGCAGCACGCGGCGTTGGCCGAACGTAACGCCGTCATCGTATTGGCCGATGATGCGGGTTCCTTGTGGGATTAACAGCAGTGATCCGGTAGGGCTGTCATAGACATTCTCGGTGACCTGCGCGGTGATCTGGCCCGGAAGATCGGAGCGAATGCCGGTGATGAGGGCAGCCGGGATTACCGCACCTGCCTGAAGGATGTATGGTGAGGCCGGTTCCTGAACGCGATCCGATGCGACGGTTTGCCGGTCCACCGGGCCGTTGAGGAAAGCTGTGTGACGACTCCCATCGGGCTGTTCGATGCCGCTTAAGGCCGGAAGGTTCAAGCCGCCCCCGGCCGTCGTTGCCCTGCCGGACGCCGTTTCGAAGAAGACACCGCTCAGACGCGCGGCTTCTTCCTCTGCCCTGCGGCGCTCCGCGTCTGGGTCGACGGTCGGGCCCACAATTGGTGGAGGGTTCAAGGGCACTCCCCGCTCCTGCGCATCGAGGATCGGCCGCCCGAGATCACCGGGCAGTGCGGGCCCCAGAACCGGTCCGGTATAGTCGGACGGCAGCCCTTCCAGGCCGTCCGCTGCCGGTCGGTTGTCAATGGAATAAAGTTCTCCACCTCCCGGCCCGGCCTCACGGGTCTGGAGCGCATAGATCAGCGCGCCTCCAATGCCGAACAGGGCGACAGCTCCGACACCGGCCAGAACCTTGCGCGACAGCCTGGTCACGCGGGGCGGATCGGGACGCAGACGCATCGGAGCTGCAGGATCGGTGTCACTCATGACGCCCCTCCCCTTCGCGCATCCGCCTCGCCCTCTTCCATGCGCACGATCCGGACCACCTGCTGGCGATCCCCTGCTCCCAGCCGGAGCTCGGCAGCGCCGAAGAGGCGATCCACGATCAGAACGTTCCGATGGATACGGCTGTTGACGATCTGCGGCTCTCCGTTGGCGCCGAGCACGAAGAGCGGCGGCATCTCGCCCTGGGCGATGCCAGCCGGGAAGACGACATAGACGCGACGGCCATCGTCGAAGACAGAAACCGGGCGCCAGGGTGGGCTCTCCCTCTGGATCTGCAAGCCGTAACGATAATTGCGGGCCGATGGTGCCGGGATGGTCGGCGCGGTCGCCACAGCCTGTCGAACGCCTTGCGGCGCTGCCGGATAGGCCCAGGCGACAGAGGGCATGTAGAGCGCCTCGCGCGCACGCAGCTCGATAGTATACACCCGCCGGTCAGTGCTGATCACCAGATTGGTCGAGATGTCGTCCCGCGTCGGTTTGACGAGGATGTGGACGCGGGCGGTGGTTCCGGACCCGCTCTCCGTGTCGCCGATGATCCAGCGCGTGGTATCCCCCGCAGCGATCGGGCCCGCGCCGGTCAGACGTTCGCCCGGCTCGAGTGCGATATTGGTGATCTGACCGGGCGCGGCATAGACCTGATAGAGGGCGCCTTCCGACCAGGGATAGATCTGGATCGCATTGTAATAGCCCTCGCGGCGCGGCTCGACCCGGGCGGCGGCATTGGCGTTTTCGATACGTCCGTTCGGTGTGCCTGCCGCCGCTCCGCCATGCGCCACTGTCCAGACTGGCGGCGTGTGCAGCGGCCGAGGGCGTTCCTCGGCAGCCGAGGCGGGCGGAGTGGGCAGCGGCGGCACGGACTCGTCGTAGCTGAATTCCGGCACCGGGTTTCTGGCGCATCCCGCCAGTACGGATGCGGATAGCAGCAAGGCCACCAACATCGGCGTCCTGACGCCCGGAGACCTGGTTGCATGAAGATGCTGTTCAGTCATTGGCTCATCTCCCGCGACCAGGAGATCGCATTGATATAGATTCCGAGGGGGTTGGCGCGCAGGCGCTCGGCGCTGCGCGGAGTCTGGATCACGACGGTCAGGATCGCGGTCCAGCGCTCAGTCGTGGAAAGCTGGCCGTTCTCGTAGTGGCGCTCGGTCCAGGCGACACGGAACGATCCCGGCGAGGCCCGGATGACAGAGGACACCTCGACAGCGATTTGTTGGCGACCGACGCGTGCGAACGGATCGTTGGCGCGGGCGAAGTCGTTAAGTGCGGCCGCGCCTCGATCCGTGGTGAACTCGTAGGCGCGCAGCCAGTTCTGCCGCACGATGATCGGATCGGCCGGAATCGACCGGACCTGTTCGATGAAGCGGCCGAGATGGAACGCGATCTGCGGATCGGTCGGCTCGTAGTCGGCGGAGGCCGGGGCGACGGTCTGGGCCTCGCCGAGCGCGTCGACCTGAACGACCCAAGGCACGACAGTGCCACGCGCGGATTGCCAGACCAGGGCGCCAGCAAAACCCGCCGCGAGGATCAGGCTGCCGAAGGCCATGTAGCGCCAGTTGCGGGCCTGAACGCGGGCGGAGCCGATACGCTCATCCCAGACCTGCGCAGCCTTCTGGTAGGGCGTCTCTGGTTGCGGTGTCTTGCCATAATGCGTGGCGGAACGCCTGAAGAGGTTCATGAGCGATCCCTTTCGGAGAGATTGACGGAGGAGCCCGAGCCATGGCTGTCGCCCGATCGGACGGCATGAGCGGCAGCGCGCACGCCATGGCTCACGGCCTGGCTATGGCGCATGCGCTTCGCCCAGGCTGGCGGGCCATCGGCGGCGGACGGGCCGGAGCTGCCAGGCTCGGGTGCCGCGCCGCCGACCGTGCCCATCGAGGTGGTTCCGCCCGTCGCCGCAACACCGCCCTTGGCACCCTCGGCGTAGCTGGACTGGATCCCGCCAGCCGCGCGATTGGACGCCTTCTTGAGGGGTGATGCCGCGGCAGCGGCCCCGGCGCGGGCTACACCAGCCATGCCGCTGGCGAGACCTCCTCCGCCCATCGAGCCGAGCGTGTAGGCGCTCGAGGCAGCGCCCGCCGCGGTGACGCCGCCACGTGCGAGGGCGGCACCACCAGAGAGCGCAGATCCGGCTCCACGTGCCGCCAGCATGGTCGCCCCTCCGGCCCCGATCGCAGCGCCACCGACGGCAAGGCCGGTGCCTACGGCCGCCCCCGCGCTGAGTTGGGGCCCGCCGGACACCAGACCCGAGGCGATGCCGGGGCCGAATATTCCGAGGCCCAGCAGAGACAGGGCGGCCAGAACAATCGCCATGGCGTCATCGATGGTCGGCGTCACGCCACCGAAACCCGCGGTGAACTGACCGAAGAGCGTCGATCCGATGCCGATGATCACGGCGAGGACCAGGACCTTGATGCCGGAGGAAATGACGTTGCCCAGCACGCGCTCGGCCATGAAGGCGGTCTTGCCGAAGAGGCCGAAGGGGATCAGCACGAAGCCCGCGAGGGTCGTGAGCTTGAACTCGATCAGGGTGACGAAGAGCTGCACCGCGAGGATGAAGAAGGCGAGGATCACCAGCGCCCAGGCGAAGAAAAGGCAGAGAATCTGGACGAGGTTCTCGAAGACCGCGACCCAGCCCATCAGATCGGAGATGCTTTCGAGCAGCGGTCGTCCGGCCTCGAGCCCGGTCTGAGCGACACGGCCGGGGCGCAGAAGATCGGCGGCGGAAAACCCGGTGCCCGAGGCCATCAGACCAAGGCCCGCGAAGCTCTCGAAGACGATGCGAGCGAGGATGTTCCAGTTGGAGATGATATAGGCGAAGACCCCGACGAAGAGCGTCTTCTTCACCAGCCGGGCGAAGATGTCGTCATCGGCGCCCCAAGCCCAGAACAGGGCCGCCAGCGTCACGTCAATCACGATCAGCGTGGTCGCAATGAAAGCCACCTCACCCCCGAGCAGCCCGAACCCGCTGTCGATATAGCTGGTGAAGATGCCCAGAAAGTTGTCGATGACGCCGGTCCCGCCCATGGCTCATTGGCCTCCCGAATGCTGCGGCGCTTCGGGTGCAGGCGTCCGGCCGAGGAACCGGTCGCGGCTCTCGGCCCAGGCGGCGAGGCAATCGGCATCGCTGGCGGCGGCCTCGCCGAGCCGCTGGCAGCCGCGTAGGATCGCGCGGAGAGGATCAGCAGACGGCTGGAGTGCGGGCGCGGTGCTGACCGGCACGGGAGCTTCCTCGCGTGTCATCTCGATCACCGTGACTGTGATCGTGAACGCCACGAACACGATGGCCGCGATCCGGGCCAGCACCTTCCCCTCCGTCATCTCCCCTCCCGGCCTCAGTTGAACATTTGCGCGTTGCCGGGCTGGTAGCCCGAGCCCGGCGTCAGGAAGCGCTCGCGCTGGATGCGGCCCTGTTCGGCAGCGGTGGCGCGCTCGGCCTCGGACAGCGCGTTGGCGCGGCCGTTTGCCGAAATCACCGCGATCAGATCCGAGAGCTGCTGCGATTGCAGTGCGAGGAGCTGGTTGCCCGCCTGCGTGGCCTGCAGAGCACCGACCGCATTCTGGCTCTGCCCCACAAGCGCGGACATCTCTGCGCGGTTGGCATCGATATTGCCGACGACACCGGCCTGCACGCGCATGGCATCCTGGAGGCCGCCGACGGTGTTCTCCCAACGGGACCGGGCCTCGGCGATCAGTTGCTGGTCGGTCGCCGTCAGGGAAAGGTTGCCATAGTCCTGCTGGAACATCTGGTCGATGCTCTGCACATCGAAGGCGATGTTCTGCGCCTGGGCCAGGAGTTGTTGCGTGCGGCTGACGTTCTGCTGGATCTGCTGGAGCCCGGAATACGGCAGGTTGGCGAGATTGCGCGCCTGGTTGATCAGCATCTGCGCTTCGTTCTGGAGCTGTGCGATCTGGTTGTTGATCTGCTCCAGAGCCCGCGCCGCGGTCAGGAGGTTTTCGGCGTGGTTGGTAGGGTCGTAGACGATGAAAGGCCCCCCGCCGATACCGAAGAGCGCGTGTGCGGGCGGCGCTGCGATGGGCGACATGGCAATGGGCATCGCCAGCGCGAGGGCGAGCAGCGACGTGCCGGCGGACCGAAACGTGATCTTGCGGGTCATGATGTGATCTCCTCTTCTTTCAGGGCAGGTTCGGCGTCCTCAACGACGACGGAGGCCTGAGATGCCCCCTCAGCGTCGAGGGCGAGATTGGTGAGGTCAGGGATCAGGTCGGCGGCCCAATCCATGCCATGCGCCTTCAGCCAGGCGGCGAGGAAGCCGTCTCGGCCGTGCTCAGAGCAGATCTCGGCGATCAGCGCCTGATCCGATTTGGCGGAAGCCGCGCAGAGCGCGAGCCCAACGTCGCTGAGACCCAGCTCGAACAGCCGGTTGCCGCGCCGCGACTGGCAGTAGTAGTCGCGCTTGGGCGTAGCACGTGCGAGGATCTCGATCTGCCGGTCATTGAGGCCGAAGCGACGATAGATAGCCGTAATCTGCGGCTCGATGGCCCGCTCGTTCGGCAGCAGGAGCCGCGTCGGGCAGCTTTCGATGATCGCAGGCGCGATGGCGCTGCCGTCGATGTCGCTGAGGCTCTGCGTCGCGAAGATCACCGAGGCGTTCTTCTTCCTCAGCGTCTTCAGCCACTCGCGGAGCTGCTCCGCGAATGCATCGTCATCGAGCGCGAGCCAGCCCTCGTCGATGATGAGCAGCGTCGGACGTCCATCGAGCCGATCACCGATCCGGTGGAACAGGTATGAGAGGACGGCGGGCGCCGCGCCGGTTCCCACCAGCCCCTCGATCTCGAAGGACTGCACATCCGACGATCCCAGCTGTTCGGTCTCGGCGTCGAGCAGCCTGCCATAGGGTCCACCCACGCAGTATGCGCGGAGCGCCTGCTTCAAACCGTTGGATTGCAGCAGGACCGCAAGCCCGGTCATGGTCCGCTCGCCCACAGGGGCCGAGGCCAGCGAGATCAGTGCCGTCCAGATATGTTCCTTCACATCCGGAGTAATCTGGATGTTCTCGCGCGTCAGGATGGCAACGATCCAGTCGGCCGCCCAGGCGCGCTCTGACGTCTCGTGAATGCCGGCCAGCGGCTGTAGCGAGACGGAACTCTCGTCCGCGGCGGTCAGCTCTCCGCCGAGGTCATGCCAGTCGCCGCCCATGGAAAGCGCGGCGGCGCGGATAGAACCGCCGAAGTCGAAGGCGAAGATTTGGCTGCGCGGATACCGGCGAAACTGAAGCGCCATCAGTGCCAGCAGCACGGACTTGCCCGCCCCAGTCGGGCCGACGACGAGGGTGTGACCGACATCCCCGACATGGAGAGAAAACCGGAACGGGGTGGAGCCTTCGGTCCTGGCGTAGAGCAACGGAGCGTCGCCGAAATGCTCATCCTGTTCCGGCCCCGCCCAGACCGCCGAGAGTGGGATCATATGGGCGAGATTCAATGTGCTGATCGGTGGCTGCCGGACATTGGCATAGGCATGGCCGGGCAGACTTCCGAGCCAGGCATCGACCGCATTGACCGTCTCGACCATGACGCTGAAATCTCGGGACTGGACGATCTTCTCGACCAGCCGCAGCTTCTCGTCGGCGCGGCGGACGTCCTCGTCCCAGACCGTGATCGTGGCCGTGACATAGGCCATGCCAGCCACATCCGCGCCGAGTTCCTGCAAGGCCAAGTCTGCGTCAGCGGCCTTGTTCGCCGCGTCTGTATCGACCAGCGCGGATTGCTCGTTGGTCATCACCTCCTTGAGGATCGCGGCGATGGACTTACGCTTGGCAAACCACTGGCGGCGTATCCGGGTCAGCAGCTTCGTCGCATCCAGCTTGTCCATGAGGATGGCACGGGTCGACCAGCGGTAGGGAAAGGCCAGCCGGTTCAACTCGTCGAGCAGGCCCGGGGTCGTGGCGCCGGGAAAGCCGGTGATCGTCAGGACGCGGAGATGATGATCGCCCAGACGCGGCTCCAGCCCACCGGCCAGCGGCCGGTCGGGCAAGAGCGCGTCGAGATAGACCGGCACCTCGGGCACGCGCACGCGGTGCCGGTTGGTCGAAATCGTCGAATGCAGGTAGGTCAGCGTAGCCGCGTCATCGAGCCAATGGCAGTCCGGCATGAAGCCATCGAGCAGTGCCAGCACGCGATCCGTTCGGTCGATGAAGCCGCGCACCTGTTCCCAAGGGCTCACACCCGAGGTTTCGCGTCCCTCGTAGAGCCAGGATTCTGAACGTGCCGCGTCCTCCGCCGGTGGAAGCCAGAGGAGCGTCAAAAAGTAGCCGGATACGAAATGGCTCTCCTCCTCCTCGAAATCGGCCTTGCGCTCGGCATCGACCAGCGCCGATGCCGCATCGTGAAAGGTGCTTGTGGGATAGGTCGCGGCTTCGGAGCGCTGCGCTTCCACGAAGATCGCCCACCCGGAACCGAGGCGACGGAAAGCGTTGTTCAGCCGTCCGGCGACTGCGACCAGTTCGGCCGCGACAGCGCTGTCCAGATCGGGCCCTCGAAACTTCGCCGTCCTCTGAAACGAGCCGTCCTTGTTGAGGACCACGCCCTCCGCGACCAGCGCCACCCAGGGCAGGTAGTCGGCGAGGCGCGAGGCGGTGCGACGGTATTCTGCGAGATTCATCATGGGGGTTCACACCGAGAGATGACCAGGAATGCGCAAATGGCGGCGCGCGACTTCGACGAAGAGCGGGTCGCGCTTGGCAGCCCATACGGCGGCGATATGCCCGACCGCCCAGATCAGGATGCCGGCGAACCAGAGCTGGAGGCCTAGGCCGACAGCCCCGGCCAGCGTGCCGTTGAGAATCGCCACGGATCGCGGTGCACCGCCGAGCAGGATCGGCTCGGTCAGGGCGCGGTGAACCGGGATCGAGAAGCCCGGCACGTCGTCGAGCGCTTCGAAGGCGACCGCCATCAGACCAGCGCCCCGCCGCCGAAGCTGAAGAACGACAGGAAAAAGGACGAAGCCGCAAAGGCGATGGAAATCCCGAATACGATCTGGATCAACCGCCGGAAGCCACCGCCGGTATCGCCGAAGGCCAGCGTCAGACCGGTGACAATGATGATGATCACCGCCACGATCTTGGCCACCGGCCCCTCGACGGAGTCGAGGATGGATTGCAGCGGCGCTTCCCAGGGCATGGAGGAACCTAAGGCATGAGCGGCCGGGGCGATGAACAGGCTGACGTAAGTGGCGGCGACCGCAGTAGCGATGTGCTGGCGGATGCGCAGGGCGTGACGGATCATTCGGGATCTCCTTGTTCGTGAGGGATGGCGGGTTCTGAAATGGCATGTGAAATCCGGTAGTCGCCGTCCGGCCCCAGGCCCTCGACGCAGGCGAGTTCGGCCAGACGACGTGCGGAGCCTCGACCGGCCAGGACGGCGACGAGGTCGATGGTCTCCGCGATCATGGCGCGGGGCACGGTAACGACGGCTTCCTGAATGAGCTGTTCGAGACGGCGAAGCGCGCCGATCCCGGTACCGGCATGGATGGTGCCGATGCCGCCGGGATGGCCGGTGCCCCAGGCTTTGAGAAGGTCCAGCGCCTCGGCGCCACGCACCTCACCGATCGGAATACGATCGGGGCGCAGACGCAGCGAGGACCGCACCAGATCGGACAGGCTGGCAACACCGTCCTTGGTGCGCATCGCCACGAGGTTCGGCGCGGCGCATTGCAGCTCTCGGGTGTCCTCGATGATCACGACGCGATCGGAGGTCTTGGCCACCTCGGCGAGGAGCGCATTGCTCAGCGTGGTCTTGCCGGTCGAGGTGCCCCCCGCCACCAGGATATTGGCACGGGTCGTAACCGCCTGGCGCAGCGCCTCGGCCTGCATCAAGGTCATGATCCCGCCTTCGACGTAGTCTTCGAGTGTGAAGACGGCGACAGCAGGCTTGCGAATGGCGAAGGCCGGGGCTGAGACCACGGGAGGCAGCAGCCCCTCGAAACGCTCACCGGTCTCCGGAAGCTCCGCAGAGACGCGCGGGGACAAGCCATGAACTTCGACGCCGACATGGTGCGCTACCAAGCGAACGATGCGCTCGCCATCGGCTGCGCTGAGTGTCTTGCCGCTGTCGGCCAGCCCCTCAGAAAGTCGGTCGACCCAGAGCCGCCCATCGGGGTTGAGCATCACCTCGACGGTCACGGGATCGTCCAGAAACCCGGCGATCGCCGGCCCGAGCGCGGTGCGCAGCATCCGCGCGCCTCTCCGGATCACTTCTGGTCTCTGATCGGTCTTCGCCATGCCGGCCCCGTTCCCTCACGGGCGCCTCCAACAGGCCGCCCTGGATCGGGGTCGATTAAGAAAGCCGTAAATGCCTACGGCTCAACAGGTTTCCGAGGGGCGTAGTAGCCTGGCGTGTAAAGACAGGGAATCGGCGGAACGATCCCCAGTTTCACTCAGGGCGGAAGGCATCGTGGCGACCGTTATGAGAACATGGTGAATTCGGGCGGATTCCGGACCTTTTCCGCAGTCGCAAGCTAACCTAGTCGCCATCATCAAAGCCGCCATTTAGACGGTGCACGCATACCTGGCTCAGCTCCGCACCACCGGATGAAAGCAAGGAGCCCTGAGCGGTTATTCGTTCCCACAAATCAAAGGTAGCTTTGCGCCCCCATAGTGGTCATTGAAACCTTCGAACGCTGCGTCTGAAACCCGCCGTTCAAAAAGGGTGCAAGCGAATGGGCGCATAGGCGACTCCATTGGCCGGGCTTCGGATTTTGCGAACGGGCAGCTCTTGCCGGCAGAGTTGAATGGATTGTCACCCGATCATGCGCCGGTGAGGCGCATCCAGTTGGCAAAGGCAAAGGCCGCCGTCGCGGGCTCATCGAGACCGCAATTATCGAGAAACAAGCGGGCATCGCGTCCGTGGCGGTATTGATAGGGAAAGTCGGTCGAGAACAGCAGACAGTCCGTCCCGACGATGGACGCTGCACGCTCCATATAGTGGGGCAAGAACATGCCGCTGGCGGTAACATACAGATTGTTGCGCAAGTAGTGCGCGACCGGATGCGCCAGTTCGGACACGCGGTCCATTGCCGCGAGGCGCTCGGCGTAGAATAAGACCAGCTCGCCCCAATGGCCCAGGATTACCTGGAGCCCCGGAAGACGATCGAAGGTGCCGGAAAGCACGAGACGGATAAATTGAATGCCGGCGTCATAATGCCAACCTAGACCATAAGTCGCGAACGAGGCGTCGACCATCGGTGCAAAGCCCGAATAATAGGCCGTCCTCACGGCTTTGTCGGGCGTACGGGGATGCAGCAGCACTGGCGCACCCAACGCCTCGGCACTTTGGAATATCGGCGCGAACGCCGGATCTTCGAGGTTTCGATCTCCCACGCGCCCGCACAGCATCGTCCCCTTGAAGCCAAGCGTCCGGACGCAACGCTCGAGCTCTTCGGCGGCCTCGTCGGGCAACGCCACCGGTAGCGTCGCCAGCGCCTGAAACCGTGTCGGGTGACGCACGACGGCAGCCGCGATGGCGTCGTTGACCCGCTGCGCCAATTCGACGCTCTCGGGAGCGAGATCGTGCAAGGCAGGCGTGGTTAACGACAGAACCTGAACGTCCAGCTCTGACTCGTCCATGAGGGCGAGCCGTTCATCGGCGAGATCGAGGAGCCGCCTCTCCATCTGTCCGCCATGGTAGGCGACGCTCGGATCGCGTGCCTCCAAGCCAATCGCCCGCCAGGCACTGCTCACCTCCTTCGTCAGGAAATGCTCTTCGATACCGATCAGCTTCATTTGCCGGTGCCTCGTTGTCTTGTGATGCCTCGTATGCCTGCGGACGATGCGGCCGCCGCACGCAGGCACGCCCGCGGTCATCGCAATCGGTTTACTGGGGATAATCGGGGCGCTTCCAATGGTGCTCGGGGGTTTCGCAATCCATGCAAGCCACGTCTTCTACCGGCTTGCCGCTGATGGCCGCAGCGAACCAATCGAGGAATCGCACGCCATTGGTCTGACGCGTGTAAAGCCGATCCAGCACATGGGGATGCCCTCTGTTGTCCAGCGCATTTTTCGCCAGAACCGCATCATAATACCCACCGATGATAGCTTCATCGTTCCCCCAACTCGTATAGGTGCGAAAGTTGGAAACCTTCGAGCGTATATATGCGTGCGCCTCGTCCAGCTTTGCCGGGACATCAGGGCTTCTCTCCCCCATCAGCTGCATGAACATCCCCTGTACGGCATCGTGCCGCTCGTTATATTGGTGAAAGACGATGTCGGGATGAAGCTCGGCGGCGCGGACGTAGATGTCCTCGAAAGTCAGCCCGTCGATCGATAGATCCTCGAAACCTGCAACACGCTTCAGAACGTTTTCAGTTCCCCAAGACTTGAAGAGGGGAGCGAGCTTGTCGCTCAGGCGATAAGCGCCGCCACCGTCGGCAAAGTGTGTGACCTGGGTATTGGAATAGTGGCAGGCGACGACATGCGTATAGAGGGGCGAGGCCATCACGCCGGCGCTCCAGCCAATGACCGTGACAGTATTCGGCTGCGGGTATGTCCGGAACATCCAATCCAGGGCAAGCATGGCATTGTCAAAGCCCTTATGCAGGATCCTGAGCTTGCCTTCTGGGTGGCCGTTCATCGCCGGCGTGTCGTAGATGGGTTCTGCGTCGCCGAGAAAGACATCCCCATTGGCCGTGGGAAGGAAAATCAAGGTATAGTCGGCGAGCGGGTTTTCGCCATTGGCCGTGTCGAAGACGCCACCGAAGTCGCTTGGATCCTGTTCGAGGCCAGCGTACGCGCGGTAATGCGGACGGCCGTGCAAAGCGCAGTTCTCGCCCGTCCAGCATGCGCCGCCACCGGAAAGGATGACGGCGAGCTTGGCTGGATCGCCATCCTTCACCCAGAAGGAATAGGGCGTGCCCTGAGAGGCTCCGGGCGCTGCTGCCGGCAGTACGTTGCGCCAGTAATGCCTTGCGTGAATGGCGGGTTGGGTCGGCACGGTTGCCTCCTGGCCTGTGTGCGGCTGTCAGCGATCTTCGGTTCCGGTTTGCGACACGGGACGGAGGGGCCGCCTGGGCGAGCCATCTTTGCGTTTGGGTCGACAGCGAAGGTGCGACAAACCATCGAGAAGCGCCAGACGCATCGGAAGCAAATTATAGTTGCATCAGACGCTAGGTCTTATCGGCCCGGTCCGATAAGCTGGGGTGCATGGACAGCATGGACATGAACCTGCTTGCGGCATTTGATGCTCTTCTCGCCGAGGGAAGCGTGACCGGCGCTGCGCGGCGCCTCGGCCTGAGCACTTCCGCGATGAGCAGGACTCTCGCAAGGCTCCGGTTAGCAACGGGCGATCCCTTGCTCGTACGCGCCGGTCGCGGGATGGTGCCGACGCCGCGAGCCTCCGAATTGCGCGACCGGGTCCATGAATTGACCCGGGACGTACGCGCGGTCTTGACACCGAACGTCAGTCATTTGGACGTGGCGACACTCCAACGGACCTTTGCCATTCGGGCGAATGAAGCGTTCCTGGAAGTGTTTGCTTCCGCCATCGTGGCGGCCGTTGTTGGCGTCGCACCCCGTGTCCGCCTGCACTTCGCGCCCAAACCGAACAAGGATGCATTCTCGTTGCGCGACGGAGCGATTGATCTCGAGATCGGGGTGCTTGGGGCATCGGCGCCGGAGGTGCGCAGGCGGTTTTTGTTCCGCGACGACTTCATCGGCGCGGTTCGCACCGGACATCCCTTGCTGGCGTGGCCGATGACGCCTGATCGTTATGTGGCGTACGGCCATATTGTGGCATCGCGCAGGGGGGCCTTTGCAGGACCTGTGGATGACGCACTGCAAACGCTAGGACTTTGCCGGGAAGTCGTTGCCGTTGTGCCCGGTTTCCCGGATGCCATGCGCATTGCGCGCGATACGGATCTGATTGCGCTCATACCGCGTTCGTGTCTCGTGAACAGCCAGTCAAATGCTGCCTCGATCGGGCAAGGCCTCGCTATCCTCGAACTACCCGTCCGCACGCCGGAGATCGTGATATCGGCGATGTGGCATCCCCGCATGGACAGCGATCCGGCACATCGCTGGTTGCGGGATACCGTGATGACGGTCTGCAACGCAGCCATGCCGCCTCAGAGAGGCAGTCGGGTAGCACCAGCCAACTGAGACAAAGCCTGCAGCAATTGAATGGCCGCTAATGCTTCGTGTCGCTTCTAAGCCGACAGTCCGCTCCCGGTCTATTTGTGACGTTTGCTAGTCGGTTCGAAACGGCAACTTTGTCCGCAAACTTTCCCATTCGTAGATTTAGGGATTCTATTAATCGCAACGAATGGCCGGAAAGCGGGCTGCGGCCGCAGAAAATCTGATGGTGGGCGAATGTCTCCGGTGGGCCGATCATCCCAGACATGATGATCATGGCTACAGTTCCGACGTCTGCGGCGGAGGCAGGTGACACCGCTTTCAGCTACTTGCTCGGTCGTCCACATCCTCCGACACTTCCTGCCGCAGTTTCGGCCCCTGCGCCAGGCGCCGACCGAGAGCCGAAATAAACGCCTCGTATCGCTCCCCAGCCTTTGCCCGCGCTGCCTTGGCTGCGGGTTCCGGCAGAGCCGGCGTCGTGGCGAGCCAGAAACGGATGAACACGGCCAGGCTTTCGACGGAGATGCCGACATCGCGTTCCAGCCGGGTGATCCGCCTGTCGATCTGATCCAGGCGTCGGGCCAAAACCGCCTCGCGGCGCTCTGCGTCATCCGGAGAGAGGAAGGATGCGATCGCGGCCTCGGCCACCATCGATTGGGATCGATCACGCCGGGCGGCGAAGTCTGCCAGCATCTTCATGACCTCAGGATCGAGGTAGACCGAAATCTTCGTCTTCTTGCGGCTGGTGGTCATGATCAAAGCTCCATCCCGTCATCGGGATTGAGGGAGACCTGCCGCGCGATACCGCGCATCTGTTGCGCGATGCGGCGATTGCGGATGGCGCCATCTTCTTCGTCCTCGGGTGGGTCGAATTCAAACTCGTTCTCGAAAGGGTCCTGCCTGTCAACCGGCTGAGGCTGCGCCAGCTCCGGCTGAAGACGGCGCTCCGACTCTGTCGGGTCCTCATCCGCCGATCCGGTCTCGGATACTGGCTCCAGCTCATCGTCCTGCTTTGGGACGGCCAGACTGCTCCAGTCATCCTCCCCAGAGGCGTCCACCTCCACCAGGTCGGGTGGCGGCAAGACCCGCTCGGTGAACCGCGCATCTTCGTAATACCTCGCTTTTGTCGCCCGGATCGGTGGTGTGCCAGCCACCATGACGATCTCTTCTGAAGGCGGCAGTTGCATGATTTCTCCGGGGGTGAGCAACGCCCGCGCGGTTTCCGACCGGGACACCATGAGATGGCTGAGCCAGGGCGCCAGACGGTGCCCAGCGTAGTTCTTCATCGCCTTCATCTCGGTGGCGGTGCCGAGAGCGTCGGACACCCGCTTGGCCGTACGCTCATCATTGGTCGCGAAGCTCACCCGGACATGGCAGTTGTCGAGGATCGAGTTGTTTGGACCATAGGCCTTCTCGATCTGGTTCAGCGACTGGGCGATGAGGAAGCTCTTCAGCCCGTAGCCCACCATGAAGGCCAGCGCGCTCTCGAAGAAATCCAACCGGCCGAGCGCCGGGAACTCATCAAGCATCAGAAGCAGCCGATGCCGGTCATCCTTGCCCTGCAGGTCTTCGGTCAGGCGTCGACCGACCTGGTTGAGGATCAGTCGGATGAGCGGCTTGGTGCGATTGATGTCCGAGGGGGGCACCACGAGATACAACGTGACGGGACGCGCTCCCCCGACAATGTCGCCGATCCGCCAGTCGCAGTGGCGCGTGACCTGCGCGACGACAGGGTCGCGATAGAGGCCAAGGAAAGACATTGCCGTCGAAAGCACACCGGAGCGTTCATTCTCGGACTTGTTGAGCAACTCGCGGGCGGCACTGGCGACCACGGGGTGCGGTCCCGCCTCGCCCAGATGCGATGTCCGCATCATCGCGCGGAGTGTGGACTCCACGGGACGCCGCGGGTCGGACAGGAAGTTGGCGACACCGGCCAGCGTCTTGTCCTTCTCGGCATAGAGGACGTGCAGGATAGCACCGACGAGCAGGCTGTGGCTGGTCTTCTCCCAGTGGTTCCGCCGCTCCAGGCTTCCCTCGGGGTCGACGAGGATGTCGGCGATGTTCTGGACATCGCGAACCTCCCACTCCCCACGGCGCACTTCCAGCAGGGGGTTGTAGGCCGAAGAGTTCGGATTGGTCGGATCGAACAGCAGGACCCGACCGTGCCGAGCCCGGAACCCTGCGGTCAACTGCCAGTTCTCGCCCTTGATGTCATGAACGATGGCCGAGCCGGGCCAGGTGAGAAGAGAAGGCACGACGAGCCCTACCCCCTTGCCGGATCGCGTCGGGGCGAAGCAGAGCACATGCTCCGGCCCATCGTGGCGCAGATATTCCCGCTCATAGCGGCCGAGGACCACGCCATCCGGGTCTAGAAGTCCGGCCGCTTTCACTTCGCCTTTCTCGGCCCATCGGGCAGATCCATAGGTCGCGACGTTGCGGGCCTCGCGGGCACGCCAGACCGACATGGCGATGGCCACACCGATAGCGATGAAGCCCCCAGAGGCGGCGATGATCCCACCGGTCGCGAAGATCGGCGGCGCGTAGGCCTCATAGAAATACCACCACCAGAAGATGGCGGGAGGATAGTAGATGGGCGTCCCGAACAACACGAACCAGGGCAGGCCCAGCTGTGCCTGATAGCCGAGGCTCGCGGCCACGTATTGCGTCGCGCCCCAGGTGGTGGCCAGAATGATTAGGAAGACGATAGAGATCTGTCCCCAGAGGATCTTGGTCGCGGACATGACTGTCGCCCCTTTCCGGTGTGTTGATCAGAGGCCGAGGCCGCGCTTGCGGCCAAAGTCCCAGTCCACCCCGCCGTCCCCGCGCGCGACGCCGGTGACATCCCGGCCGAGGTGCTTTTCGAGAGACGGAGACCAGGGCACGAGCTGGAACCCAAGCGCGCCGTCAGTTCCATAGCCCTCGATCATGGCAAAACGGCCCGAAGCCAGCGCGAGACGCTGGCGATAGATGCCGCTGACGTAGTCACCCGAATCCGCCTTGTTGAACGGCAACCCGGTTTCCGCCGAGAGCTGCATGCCAACCGCCTGCAACTCCCGGTCGCGCAAGGTCCCGAGCAGGCGGCGGGCAAAGACCACCCTGCCGCCCCGTTGCTCTGCTAGCCCCTCCGAGGTCAGATGATCGGCCCGGGCTTCCAAGGCCTGCCGGACCTCGGCACCGAAGCCCTGGTCCGACAGAGCGAGCGGGTCGCGCGCGATGGCCTGCCGGTCGAGCCAGGTGGCCCCCGACGCGGAGACCTGCGCGGCAAGGTCCAGGTCGGACCGGGCCGCCAGTGCGACGCGACGCTGGCCACGCGCGTCGTCATAGGCACGGAGCTCCACGATAGAGCCTGGGGCGCTGTCGCCGGCGGCGTCGAGATGAGGCAATCGGATATGGTGACTCCGGCCATCGACACCATCGACGACGGCATAGGCCGTCCCCTTCAGCTCGTCATCGAGACCCCGCTGGACCAGACGGCCGATGACGGGAACATCGAGGCTCTCCGCGGCAAGGACGAAACTCGAGGACCCGCGCTCGATCCCCCGGTCCGTCAGGGCACGATGCATCCGCTTGATGATGTCGCCACGCTCCCCCATCTCGCGCAGGACCGCCTCGGCATCGTCCCTGATATGCCATTGCGCTCGACCGATCTGGTCAGCAACGCCGAGCACTTCCAGCCGGCGCAGACGCCCGACCTTCAGCGGGTGAAGCGCATCCGGCTGCCGATCCGCATCCGGCGCCATGTCGAGGATGCGCGAACGCCCCGCATCCCGCAGCAACTGACGGTCGA
This sequence comes from Paroceanicella profunda, assembly GCF_005887635.2. Classification (GTDB taxonomy): domain Bacteria; phylum Pseudomonadota; class Alphaproteobacteria; order Rhodobacterales; family Rhodobacteraceae; genus Paroceanicella; species Paroceanicella profunda. The sequence goes on from NZ_CP040818.1 coordinate 3,626,443, forward strand.
GCTGCGTCCAGCGCTCGGCCCCGATCTGTCGCTCAAGCGTCCGGCGGATGTCGAGATCGCTACGTGGGCCCAGTTCCTGGGTGATGAGATCCTGTGCCCTGTCGCGCAGCCCCTCCTTGATGTAGTCCCGCGAGATCACGAGATCCTGGCCGTCGTCGCGCACACCCCGAACGATCAGGTGAACGTGCGGATGCGCGGTGTTCCAGTGATCGACGCCGACCCAGTCAAGTGAAGTGCCGAGATCCCGTTCCATTCGCCCGACGAGATCGCAGGTGAAGGATTGCAGGTCCGACATGTCCGGCGCGTCGTCGGGCGAGACGATGAACCGGAAATGATGACGGTCATCGCGACACCGCTCGGCAAAGGTCCGACCATCGGGATCCTCCGTTCCCGATCCGAAGAGCCTGGCCTTCTCCCCGTCCCGGGTCACGCCGTCCCGTCGCAGGTAATCGAGGTGGGCTCCGAGAGGCGCGGACGTCCCGCTGTGCCGCACCACACGCGCCTTGACCACCGCGCCGCGCGTGCGGGTGGTAATGAGGCGGTTGGCCTGAATACTGGCGCGTTGACCGCGCCCGAAGCGGGACCGATTGCCCGGGGTGACGCGCCCGGCCCGCGAGACACCACCACCGGCCTTTTTCGCGGCAGCCAGGGCCTGTGTGACAAAGGGTCGGGCCTGCTGCGCTCGTGTCGAGCGGATACGCCCCGGGCGGATGCGGAACTCGCGATCATCGGGCATGGGAAATCCCCGTACAGTGCGAAACAACGCAAAAGATCAGAGTGTTAGGCACATTTCGCACGCTGCGCGCACGCGCCACACGGTGCGGAACGCAGCAAAAACATGAACAAAAACAACCGCCCAACCGACGCGCACCGTGCGCCCTTTTATCCTGCCATCCTTCGGTCGTGGTGCCCGCCACCACCGCCCGCTCCCACAAAAGCACGCCAGAGTACGATGGAGCGCGAAGTGCGATCTCCCGGGTCATGGCCGGACCTCACCAGTCTCCCGTTGGACAAAGAGGCCCTCAGGCTGCGGGGTGATACCCGCCTGCGGCAGCGCCGGGACGGGTGAAGCAGCGCCGCCGATGGTCCGGTGAGGCGACACAGGATCGGTCGCAAACGCGCCGTCTTCGCGGCTGATGAAGAGCGCCGCCTCACGCCAATTGAGCGGCCGGGCTGCAGTGATAGCGGTGCCCGATGGCCGCTCGCCAAGCAGCACGGGCGCAAGCGCAGCGACATAGGCACGCGTCTCGGCCGGCAACGGACGATCCGCCAGTAGGTAGTCTTCGTAGCGGGCGGGACCGGCGTTATAGGCCGCCAGCATCGCCGCGACATTGCCATAGCGATCCCACATCTCGCGCAGATAGGCCGTGCCCGCGAGGATGTTGTCACGCGGCTCGAAAGGGTCTCGGCCGAGGCCATGACGGATGCGCAGCCCGGCCCAGGTGTCGGGCATGACCTGCATCAGCCCCATCGCGCCAGCGGAAGAGACCGCACGCAGATCGCCCGCGCTCTCTGCCCGCATCACGGCCATGATCCAGGTCGTCGGAATGCCGAAGCGCTGCGACGCCTCAGTGACCTGGGCGGCGTAGGGATGCGCGGCGATTGCGTGTTCTGGCACACTGGTTTGCGCCAAGAGCGGCTGCGTGGCGGTGACCGGGAGGAAGAGGCCGGAAAGAAAAAGGAGGAGCATGCGGCGGTGGACGCCGCATCTCCCCGAGGCGGGACAGGTGCAGGACATGATCATGGTCAGTCCTGCTCATCACGCTTCTTCGGGCGGGTCCAGTGCAGCCCCCACTCCCTACCCTCCTCATCCGACTGGAACAGGCGGGCGCGGATCGGATGCCGGAAAACCGGGTCATCGAGCAGGACCGAAACGAAAGCCCCTGCGGTTTCGCCGGTGTGTTTCCAGCCCGCGCCAACCTCCGGGCCCTCCTCGTCACCGAGGTGGATACGATAGGCAGGAGCCTTCTCGGTATCGACGTTATCGGTTGGAACAAAGGTCAGCTCCAGGTCGAGCGAGAGCGTGCGAAGTTGTCCGGAATAGCCGGACGGGGTGCGTGTAAATTGGCCGATCTGTGGCATTGGAAGCTCCTTCCTCATGCGGTGAATGGGAGGCAGGCCGCTGGCACGTCCCGCCATAAGCGCGCGTCACCGCTCCGGCGCGTGCCAGACGAGGCGGCCATCGCCACCCTCGTCGGTGAACAGCGGACTGGCCCGGCCGATCACTGCCGAGGTGGGGAACGGACCGAAGTAGCGGCCATCGAAGCTGTCAGAGACCGCCGGGTTCATCAGGAAGACCTCCCCCTCGGCAATCGTGCGACAGCCCTGCCAGACGGGAAGATCGCGGCCCTGGCTGTCGCGCTCTCGCGCCTCCCCCAGGTGTCTGCCATCGACGGTGATCGCGGGGCCGTCACGGCAGACCCGTTGTCCCGGCAGCCCGATGACGTGCTTCAGGATCAGCACATCGCGACCGACATAGCCGCGCGCGACCATGAAACCCGCAAGGGGTTCGGATGGAATAACGGCGACCAGATCTGGCACCGCGAGCCGGTCCACCGGCGCGATGGTGTAGAAACCAATCGGCACGCTGGCCGAGGCGTTCCAGACCAGCCGTGGCGCAGTCGGAATGCTGCCGGCGATGACGGCGGCAAGCGCCGCAACCGTCACCATGATATAGCGGGCACGGGTCATTTTGCGATCTCCCGGCGCCGGAGCCATGCGGCATGGCGTTCCGCCGAATAGGGACGCGGCGCTTCTCCCGCCTTCATCCAGTGCGCGACATGACGCCAGTGATCGGGATCGACCTCGGTGGGATAGATGCCGAGTCCCTCGATCGCATCGATATGACGCAAGACCTCTTCGACCTTGGGCCAGCCTTCGATCTTCAACAAAATCTCGCCACCGGGACGCACGAAGGGCAGCGTCTGACAGGCACAGCCGGGCGCGACCGCACGCACGATGTCGATGCGCGAGACGACGGTTCCATAGTCATTCGCGGCCCAGCGGACGAAGGCGAAGACAGAACCCGGCATGAAGAAGACCACACGTCGGCTGCGGTCCAGGACCTGCTCCCCTGCCCCATTGCCGAACCGGATCCAGAACTCGGTCTGCTGCTCCAGCCAGATCAATTCGACGCGGGTCATGTCGCCGAAGCTGAAAGAGGAAGCCTCAGTCGCCGATGATTTGCCGGGTCTCAGAATGACGCTCATCACCGATCTCCCGGTAGATCGAGTGGAAGGCGTGCCAAGCCGGGGCGACGGACCGTGTCGGAGGCGGGGCTGTCCGGGAGCGATCTGGCAGCGCCGGGCATGCTCGATGCGCCCGGGTTCGCAGCCTTTCGAAGATTCCCGGCTGCTCCGCGAATGATGTCTTCCACACCATTAGCGCGCTCTTCAAAGTTAGAGTCTTCGTTAGATTCTAAGTTAAGGGCGCGATTTCCGCTTTTGCTTCCGTACGTTACACCCTGTTTGGGTTCCTGATAGCACGAGACCCCGGTTCCTGATGGCACGATAGTCCGGGTTCCCGATAGCACGAGCGCATTCACAGGTTTTCCACAGCCCGGCGCAGGCTCGAAGGCCAGCAGTTTGCGGCCACCAACTTCAGTCTCGAGAAACAGCGTATAGCCCGGCAGCGGCTGCCGCCGGATGATGTCGCGAAGCTCGAAGGCGAAGCGCTTGAAGGGGGACAGCGCTCCGGACTTCAGGTGAAGATGATGGAAGTCGAAACGCCAGCCATTGCGCTGGCGGCCACCGTGCTTGCGCACCAGGCGATAGAGCCAACGGTCGAGCCCGCCGGTCAGGTCGAAATACGCCCGGTCGATGGTGAGGATGAGCGCATTGTCGAGCACGGCCTGGTAGAACCAGTCGGGCACAATCAGCTCGATGCCGTCCGGACGCCCGTCCCTGTCGCTGCGCTCCTGCCATTCGTTGATCCAGGAGAAGCGGTGGCGGCGTCCTTCCGGCTGGCGGATCGAGGTGGAGACCGTCGTCGACTGCAGACGATCCAACGCCGCCTTCAGGCGCTGGTAATCCCGCGCACTGGTTCCGCGACCGACATAGGTAAGGATCTCATATGGTGTGGCAGCCATCAGCCGGGAGGTGCGCAGGCCCGCGTCACGCGCCTCTACGATCTGGCTCGCGGCCCAGATCAGGATGTCGGCATCCCAGATCGTGGCCATACCGTGATCTGGAACAGCCTCGACCCGGATGCTGACGCTGCCAGCGGCAAAGTCGATCGGCGCAACGCGCCTCGACTTGGCGAGCGAGAAGAACGGATAGGCCATGAGGTCCTGCGCATCTCTGGGGGCGAAGTCACCGGGCAGCGCGCGGAACAGATCGAGCTGTCCGCGCTCGGAATCGGGTTTGCGTCCATCGGTCATGACGTCATTGCCGCTACGTCAGCGCACGAAGCGGCCGGGCTGCGCGAGGCTGGCGAGCGCGTGGCGTTTCGCCGGCAGGACCTGCCCGCGCGGGTCGGATGTCGAGGTCACGGCGCCCCGTCCGACCCAGGCCTGCAGGTCCTCGATCGCATAGACCACACGCCCGCCCAGCTTGTGGTAGGCGGGACCGGTGCCGTAGGTCCTGTGCTTCTCCAACGTGCGAGCGGACAGGCTGAGGAACCGCGCGGCTTCCTTGGTGCGCAGATAGCGCGGGGGAAGTTCGGTTGAGATGGCGGACATCGGGCGTCTCCCTGCTGTGTGTGACCACTGCCGCGAAACAGCGGCTGATGACGGTCACGATGGCGAAGCGCGTCCGGTCAGATGCAGTGGGAAGATAGCAGGGATAAATCCGCACACCGCGGCGCGGGATCGCCAACCTAGAGGCGGCGCTGGTGACGCAGGAGCTTGCGATAGCCGCCGGCGATCAGGTCACGCCCCTCGCGAAGGAGGCTGGAGACGGCAAAACGAGCCGAGGAGACCTGCCATTCATCGCGGTCCAGGCGACCGGTCCGGAACAGGACCTCGGCGATCTGCTTCTGGGTCGCGCCATGGAAGGCGGCATCCGATGCTTGAAGGACACGCCGGAGGCGCGCTTTCTGCTGCGCGGTCAGACGGGTGTCGCTGGGGATCGATCGACGGCGGTGCTGGTCCGCCAGGAGCCGCTGGATTGCTTCGGTGCGGTCGAGACCCTCAGGGCCGAGAGGAACGGTGGCCACAAGCCTGTGGCGGGGCCCCGAAGGTGCGACAAGATGCAGGTACGTCCCGTCCGGCAGCCAGTGGCGCAGGTGCTCTCCCATGGAAGACGGTCTGCCCGTCGAGGCGACGATGTCCTCGCCAAGACGATCAGCCTCCCCGCCAAGTGCCTCGGGAGCGGCAACGAGCACCACGGCACTCGTGTCGACCGCCGGACACCAGAACACCTCCGCAACGGAAGCGGGCAGCCCGGGTCGGATCGGGAAAGCACAACCCCCATCGACGGCCGACCTGATCCATCAGATCAACCCTCTCCGGGGGTTCTCCTGCGAGCTTCGCGTAATCATGCTGATATTCGGGATTGCGGCGCAGACATTCCCAGCCGAGGTCCGGCGCAGCCAGATCATCAAGATAGTCGTAGGCGGCCTGGTCACGCCAATTCGAGCGATCAGGTTGCATGGCATCGCCTCTCCCCTGGGTTGATCACAAGAAAGGATTCCAAGAGATCAATCACTTGGGAAGCCCGCCCCAAGGCATCAGGTGATGCGCGCGGCGCATCACCTCCTCAGCCGGTGCGTCCCGCCGCCAACTGCCGATACCCTTCCGAGCTCAGCCAACGCGCGCGTTCAAGATGGGCGTCGTGGACCAGGCGCGCCCGCTCCGGCTCTTTCTGCGTATCGAGGCCCAGGATGATCTGCGCCGCCTCCCGCCAGCTCGCGCCCTCGCCTGCAGCATCGAGCAAACGCATATACTGCGCCATGTGGCGACGGTCATACTCCGTCACCACGTCCCCCTGCGGCGGCACATCCTGCAAGCTGCTGATCGTCACACGCATCCCCACTGCGGCTTCTGTACAATCCTAGCACAGAAGGTTGACGTTTTCGTGAGCACGGCAATAGCGCAATTCCGTTCACGGCGAAACCTGCCGGAATAGTCAGCCCTTAGCGATGGCCTTCGCCTGCACATGCATCACTCCAATCCCCTGGTCGGAGTTCAGGAGCAGAATGCCATTCGCTTCGAACGCCCGTCGAACCTGATCGCGCGTGGTCTCGTAGACCTCGAGCCCGCTTTCGGACTCGAGGCGCTTGAGCGCGGTCAAAGATACCCGGGCCTCATCCGCAAGCTGCTCCTGTGTCCAGCCAAGAAGCGCCCGCGCGGCCCGTGATTGTCGGGCGGTGATCATGCAGATCACCTCCCATCCGGCCCGGCGCAAACGCCAGAACTACGACTTCTCTTCTCTATTCGGACCAACCGGATAGCGGGGAATCGCTCACTCCCCAGCGACTCATTTACATACTATAGTTGATAAACTTAAAGTATGTAAATCGCGATCTTCCTGCGCATGGATATGCGCAAATTGGTCGGCCGGAACTTCGCCCGCCTGCGTCGGGAGAAGGGCCTGACGCAGGAGGAGGTCGAAGCGCGTTCCGGCTTCAGCCAACAGTATCTCAGCAGCCTCGAACGCGGCCGGAGGAACCCAACCGTGATCACGTTGTTTGAACTCGCCCAGGCTCTCGGCGTCAGCCATGTGGATCTGGTCGAGCCCGACGACGAGGTTTGAGCGGCACGCCCGCGAGGATCATGCTTCTCTTCGTGGTCGGTACAAGACCGCCACAGGATGGGATCAGAGGAGCCGGCGGGACAATCTATTTTGCGACGTCACCTCGGCATCGGCCTTGGCGGTCAAGTCGTATTTGCGCGCTCGCCGTTCCCCGTCCCCTCGCGGGGATGTGCCTCGACCGGACTGTGCCCGGTCGAACCTTAAACAGATGACGCAGCGGTTTCCGGCCGCTTGCCCCAGTCGAATTCCGATCCGTCGATCCACATGCGATGAAGGATCACAGCGATCTTGCGCGCCAGCGCGATGATCGCTTTCTTGTTGCCTCGGCGTCGCGAAATCTGTGCACCCCAAGCCTTGAGCGCTGACCAACGTTTCACCCGTGTCAACAGCACCTGCGCCGCTTCGTAAAGGAGGCTTCGCATCATCTCATCGCCCCATCTCGAGATGCGTCCGTTGCGGTCGACTTCACCGGATTGCTGCTTGCGAGGTGTCAGTCCGAAGTGGGCGCCGACTGTGCGCGAGCGCGTAAAACGCGACGGAACATCGACCGTTGCCCGAAAGGTCAGTGCGACAAGTGGGCCGACGCCGGGAACCGTCATGAAGCGTCGCGTCACCTCGTCATGCTTCGCCAATCGAACGAGCATATCGTCCAACCGGCCGAATTGCTCTCGCAAGGAGCGTCTTGCCAACAGGAGAGCGTCGGCCACGGCGTGCAGGGCGGTATCGGCGATCAGTTCCCGCACCCGTGGTTCGAAGTCACGCGCCGTCACCTTTCCGAGGTGATAGCCGAAGTTGCGGATGAGGCCGCGGATTTCGTTCTCGACATCCTGAAGCTTGTTCCGCAGAAGTTGCCGTGCGGTCAGGATCGTGCGCAGGCGTTGGCTGTTCGGCGTCTTGACGTGGACCGGTTTGAACAATCCGACGCGCATCATCTGGGCGATCCCGCGCGCGTCGTGCCGGTCGGTCTTGTTGAGCTGAGCGGCGAGCGCCGCTTTCATGTGCCGGGTCTCGACGCAGACGACCGGGATACCGGCTTCAGCCAACCGCCCATAGATGTGTTGCGATAGCATTCCGGCCTCGAGGCCGACACGAACAATCGGAAACCGAAGTGACAGGATATGCTGTGCAATCTCCTCCGGATCGGAGGAGAGCTTGCGTTCGTGTACCACCTGGCCATCGTGATCGACGATGCAGAGATTGACGGTGCGGGCCGAGACATCCAGCCCTATATAGTGCCTTTGGGACATGCCGATTCCCCTTTCGAATTAAGGACCGGCACTTCTCCTAACCAATTTTCAAACGGTTTTGTAAACTACGACTATTTCAGTCGTTCTTTGCTGAGAGGCAGCAGCGCGGCGGACAAATCATTTCTTCCCGGTAGTAATTAGAGCTTAGCTGTTCAGACCCTGTCGCTGCCGCAGCGGCAAATTTCAATGAAGGCGCGGAGCGGCGCGGTTGTAAAACGGCTTGGATAGTAGAGACGCGGGCCGTTCCGAGAAGGCCAAATATTCGGCAGAACGGGAACGAGCGTTCCGGCGGCGAAGTCTTCCTCCAGCCAATTACGGAAAGTCCCAATGATGCCGATCCCGGTCCTGGCGTAGCGAAGTCCCGTGTCGAGAGCGTTCACGCTCAGGATCAGGCGTGTCGCAGGCTGGACGGTGATCGTTCGAAAATCATCGACGAGGCTCCACGGCAGCAGAGGACCATCCGGCAGGCGATAGCGGATCGCATCGTGCCGGGTCAGCTCTTCGGGGCTCCGGGGTGTACCTCGTGCCTCCAGGTAAGCCGGTGACGCTGCAAGGGCACTCTGCTGGGTCCGGGGGCCGATCGGGATAGACACCATGTCCTTTTCGAGGGCGTCGTCATAGCGGATGCCCGCATCGCAGCCCGCCTTGACGATATCGACGAGACCGTTCTCGACCACGATTTCGACCTCGACGTCGGGATGACGGGCGTGGAATTTCGACAGGAGCGGCGGAAGGATGTCCGGCATCACTGCCCCGGGTACGTTAAGCGTCAGCCGGCCCCGCACGCGGCCCGCCGTGTCGGCGGCCTCGGCGCAGGCTTCCTCGAGCCCGGCGAACAAAGGGGCGATCCGCTCCGCCAGTGCCTGACCTGCGTCTGTCGTGGCCACGCTGCGGGTCGTGCGACGCAGGAGTGGCACGCCGAGGCTAGCCTCCATCCGCGAGATCGTCGTGCTGACCTTCGAAGGAGCGATCCCGAGGCGTCTGGACGCTGCCCTGAACCCGCCTTCGCGAACCACCACGAGAAAAACGGCCAGATCATCATTCGAGACATTGTTCTGCATAGAGAACAAGGTATTCGAAAATACGCGAATTGTCTCAGGGAAAGAGAACAATTAATCTCTCTCCATCAGCCCGCGATCACTTACCGCGCAGCGGACCCACCGAGGAGATTGAGACATGCTTATTGTGACAGGCGCGACCGGCCAACTCGGCCGCAGGATCGTCGAACGCCTTCTGCAACATGTGCCTGCCGAACGCATCGGCGTCAGCGTTCGCGACCCGGATCGCGCGGGCGACCTCATGCGGGCCGGCGTGCGGGTGCGCCGGGGCGATTACGACGATCCCGACAGCCTGCGTCATGCGTGGGACGGGGCCGAGCGGATTTTATTGGTCTCGTCGAATGCGGCGGCAAAGGGGGGAGATCCGTTGAAGCAGCATAGGGCCGCGATCGGAGTGGCGCGCGAACTGGGTGTCGGCCGCGTGCTTTATACCAGCCAGGTCTCCTGCGCGCTCGACTCGCACTTCCCGCCAGGGCGGGATCACGCTGCGACCGAGAAGATGTTGGCGGACTCGGGCCTGCCCTGGACGTCCTTACGCCACGGCTTCTACGCGGCGAGCGCCGTTGCCATGAACGCGAACGGCCTCGAGGCTGGGACGCTGACCGGCCCCGAGGACGGAAAGGTAGCCTGGACGACCCACGACGATCTTGCCGCCGCCGATGCCATCCTGCTGGCGCGCGGCGAGACGTTCGACGGTCCGACACCGCCGCTGACTGGCAGCGAGGCCCTCGACCTCGCCGACCTCGCGCGGCTGGCAACGGACGTCCTGGGACGGCCCATCGCGCGAGAAATCGTCGAGGAAGATGCCATGGAACGCCATGCTCGGGAGAATGGCATACCTGAGGGTGCTATCGCCGTCATGCTGGGATACTTCCGTGCAGCCCGAGCGGGCGAGTTTGATCGGGTCGATCCGACGCTCGCTCAGTTGCTGGGACGTGCGCCGACGCGGATGCGAGAGTTTCTGGCGACGGTGCAGGGATAACCACTGCGCTAGCGTTAGCGGGCCAAGACCATCGCGTTTTCGCGTGGCGAGTAAGGGCTCGAAGCCGTCGCGCGGGAACGACCGAATACTCCATCTATTATAGTCGCACCATGGAAAGTCACCAGCAAAATTCTGACGTGTTTACATCGCGCTTCCACTTTGGCGCCGCAAATTTCGGGAACTGATTCGGTTGCCCGGTTTGGCGGTCGGCCCCGGCCTTTCGGCCGGGGCCTCGCGACGGCGTTATTCTCCGCGGCGACCGTTGGGGCGGGACCAGATCAGCGCGTAGCTCTCGCCGTCTTCGTCGTCGAAGAGGTTGGCGTAGATCGGGGCGGTGAAGCTCGGATCGTCGAGCTTGAGGCCCAGATAGTCGCGGCCCTCGCCCGAGCGCTTGGACCAGGCGGCGCCGATCTCGGCGCGGCCCACCAGGACCCGGTGGCTGGGGGCGTTCTCGCCGGCGGCGCGGGTGTCGGGGACGATGCGCACGCCCTTGGCCTGGACGCTGAGAGTGACGATTTCGCCGGTGAATTCGTTGCCGGTCTTCTTGAAGGTGCCGATGGTTGCCATTTTAAGTCTCCGTTTTCCGTTTCCGGGTCCGCACCATTGCGGCCCGATGGCGATCGACAGGCCGGAGACGACCGGCGGCGCACCCCCGGCGTGCCGGGGGCTAGACAGCAAAGGCAGAACTTTCTTGTTCCGCGCGGAATGGGCGCAGCCCAGGGGAAGAAAGTTATGGCGGCGCTGTTGCGCCAAGCCGGTCGAGGCACAGCCGGTCTTCGGCCAGATCAGGCCATTGAAAGGGCCGTATGGAGCGGACATGGGACGCGCAAGGAACGGAGACGATGGCAACCGCGGATGCTCATCAGCCTGACCGGCCTTTCCACCGGCGGGTTTGCTCACCCGCGACAGGCCATGCGCATCACTCTCCAAGCGCCCCGCCCGGCGCCCCCCCCCGCGATCACAGGTGCGATTTGCCGCTCGAACGGTCCGCCATTACCACCGCGCAGCCACGGGCCGTGACGCGGGCCTCTTGCCGATCCGCACCCCGCCCCATACCGGCAATCTGACGATTGGGATGGCAGTCCAGCACTGATCTGGCCCCGCCTCATCGGACCGTCAAAAATGCCATGCGCCTATGGGAGACCTATCCGAAGGCTCGGCTGCCGAACCGGCAATGCGGAGAAAGGCGGAAATGCCGACGGCGGCAGCGCCGATGGCCGAGAAGATCATCTGCCATGTCTCCGAGGGCATCATGGCCCTGGTGATCCCAAGGGTGGCGTGGAAGCCAGCGAGCATCGCCGGTACCACGAAGATCAGCGCGATGACAAACCGCGCCCAGAGCGGGCGCACGAGCATGATCAGCGCCTGACCGACGGCAAGCGTCAGGCCGGCGGCGAAGCCACCGACAAAGATGGCACCGAACCAGCCTGCGCCGGTGCCATACGCCCAGATGCCGGTGTGAAACCCGACGAGGAACGGCAGGGCGAAGACGGCGAGGTTGAACATCAACCAGCACAGGCCCGCAATGGCCGCGAAAGATGCAAGGATTCCGAGAACGATCATGGTGGAGTCTCCCGTTTGACGTGGAACGGTCGCGCCTTCCACCACCACCATGGCGCAAGGCGAACATAACATGAAACTGCCCGCCATGGCGAGAGTTCTGCCGGGCATGGTGTCGACGGATTGCTGGCAGCGCTCATGCGCTGCCCTCCGCCAGGCGGTAGACCGGGATGCCCATCTTGCGGGCCTTGTCGGCGAGGTTTTCCTGAATGCCGGTGCCGGGGAAGATGATGGCCCCGATCGGCATGGTATCGAGCATCCGGTCGTTGCGCTTGAAGGGCGCGGCCTTGGCGTGTTTCGTCCAGTTGGGCTTAAAGGCGACCTGCGGCACCTTGCGGTTGTTGGCCCAAGTGGCCGCGATGCGTTCGGCGCCTTTCGGGCTGCCGCCGTGCAGAAGCACCATGTCGGGGTGCTTGGCATGGACCTGATCGAGCCTGGCCCAGATCGTGCGGTGATCGGTGGTGTCGCCGCCCGAGAAGGCGATCTTCGGCCCGGCGGGTAGCAGTACCTCGTTGTCGGCCCTCTGCTTGGCGGCGAGAAAATCTCGGCTGTCGATCATGGCCGAGGTCATCTGGCGATGGTTGACCCGTGATCCGGAGCGCGGCGACCAGGGCGTGCCTGTGGTGCGCAGGAAGAGGTCGGCGGCGGTCTCGCGGAAGGTCTCCATGCTGTCGCGACGCTCGATCAGGTTTTCTCCGATGCCGATCAGGGTCTCCAACTGGACGGATTTCACCTCGCTTCCGTCCTGTTCGCGCTGAAGGCGCTTCTGAGCCTGCTCGTTATCGTCGAGTTTGCGTTCGATCCGCTCGACGGCGCGGTGGAAGGTGTTGACCGTGGACCACATGATCTCGTCTAGGTCGAAATCGAGGCTGGTGTCGGCCATGGTGGAGATCAGGGCATCGAAGATGTCGGCAACCGCGCCCTGGATGGCGTTGTCCTCGGGCGTGATCCGGGGGTCGGCCTCGCCCTCGGCGGGACGGTAGCCATAGAGTTCGAGCTCTTCGATGACATGGCCGGTGGGAGACGTGCTGTGATCGGGTTCGAATTCGTCATGGGCATACATGGGATGTGTCCTTCGGCTGGACCGCGACCGTCGCGGCCTTCATGGCGACGACAAGCCCACGGGCGCTCCGGCCTGGCAGCCCGAGCGCTTTGCGAGGGCCTTGATGGCAAAGCCCGGCTGATTTGCTTCGCGCTGTAAAGGCGGGGGAGACGGGGTCCCCACGCGACCTGTCGCGTGGGGTGGCGGGCCGCCGACGGAAATCAGTCGGGCGCCGCCATTGCCGGGCCGGAGCGTTTGTGGGCCGCTCGCCCTCTCAAGAAGGCCAAGGCGCGGCCTCCTTGCCGAGGTGCCGCACCCCCTTGCCCATGGCGGGATCGGTTATCTCCGATCACGGCCCTCTCTGGCTATGACGCAAGCGCCATGAAGCGGCTGACGTCCTCGGGGGCGATCTGCACCCGGATCTGCGCCCGAAGCGCCTCCAGGCCGAAGCTGACGAGATCATCGTTGAAATCTCCCAGCATGGGCGAAAGCGTGATTGCCTCGATCCCGGCCCCGATGGCCCGGTCCACCAGGCTGTCCCGCGCGGCGTCACCTGCCGGATCGTTGTCGCGGACGATATAGAGCCTGCGCAGATGCGGCGGGAACAGGATAGCAGCGAGATGTCCGGCCGAGAGTGCGGAGACCATCGGCATGATCGGCAATGCCTGGCGCAGCGAGAGAATGGTTTCTATCCCCTCGCCTGCCGCCATGACATCCTGTGCCTCGCCAAGCCGGACGGCGTTTCCGAGCAGCTCTCCCATCGCCTTTCTCGGCGGATCGACCGGCGCTTTCCCGGAGCCGTCACGTTGGAGCCAGGTGCGATGTGCGCCGGTGATCCTGCCATCGAGGTCGGTCACCGCGGCGATCATGGCCGGCCATGCCTCTGTCGGCCCATCGCCTTCGGGTCGCCAGTAGCAGCTCGGATGGAAACGCAGATTCGCGGTTCTGCGTAAGTTCGTAATGCCGCGTCCGCGTAAATACGTCTCTGCGAGGCTGCCGATCAATGGCCGGGTCACGTGCCAGAGGCGGCGTGCCGCTTCGGACGATCCGGATGGTACCGGCGGTGTTCGGAACTGGCGGGACTGTGGCTCCGGTTCGGGATGCGGCAGGCTGAGGAAGCGGCGGGCTTCCTCGGCAACGTCGGTAAAATCGACGAGGCCGAGGCTTTCGCCGATCACGTCGAGCAGATCGCCATGCTCGCCGGTCGATGTGTCGGTCCATTTGCCGGCAGCCCCTTTACCGGATTCCGGACCGGTCAGACGGACGAACATTGAACGACCGGGCGTGTTTCGCACATCCCCAACCTGCCAGTAATTGCCCTGTTTGCGCCCATTCGAGAGATAGCGGCGGCACACCGCCTCGGCCTGGCGACCAAGAAGCTGCGCCAGCTCGGAAGCGTTGAGACGTGCCATCACGCAGCCCCCCGCTCGGAGATGCGCTCAACCGGGAAGCGGTCGAGCAGTTTGCCGATGATCTCCGGCCCCGATGCGCCCACCGGCACGAAGAATCGTAGCTTCCAGGAGATGATCTCGCTGAAGAGCCCATAGGCCCGAAGGCGCTCGCGCCTCGTGTCGGTGAAGCCGGTCAGTTCGATCCGGTTGGCACCCATGACGCGGACGCGGCGCAGTTGCAGCCCCTCGGCGAGATCGAGGATCGTGCGGCCTTCGTTCAGCGCGGCATAGGCCGCATCCGGGGTCAGGCAGCTGGCGACGCCACTGGTCGAAGCATTGGTAGCCCATGCCTGCGAGACCCGGCGACCGATGATGCGTTCGCCCTCGTCGGTCTGGAGCCGATAGACGCGCGAGGAGTCCTGCGGCAAGCGTTTCCAGATCGGCAGCAGGAGCCCGGTCACCATATGCAGGATGCTGTCGGTGAACTCCGGCACCTCTGCCAGTTCCGCGTTCCAGACCGTGGCGAAGTCGGCACGTTCGGCCTCGATCCAATGGGTCTCGCCTATCACACGCACCGGAATGTTCATCGCCTCCATGGGTCGGATCAGCCGCACGCGCCGTTCGATCTCGCCATCATCCAGCATGACGCTGGTGGTCGGGATCTGTACGGCAGCGCGACCGGATCGCTCGTTGATGAGCAATCTTGCGCGGGGATCATCCAGTTCCGCCAGGGCTGCATCCAGCGTGACCGGCTGATTGCGTTTGCGCTCGGTGAGAGTCAGGAGCCGCGTTTCTGCGCCGGTGCCCGAATGGGTATGGATCACCTGCCGGACGGTGACGATGAAACTCTCTGCGCGCAGCGTCTCCAGCCCCATGTCATAGGTGCCGGATGCAATCGCCCCGTCGATCCGGGCCTGCAGAAGCTGCTCGAAGGCCGAGAACAGGATTCCCTGCAACTCGATGGTCAGAGCCAACAGGCGATTGAGGAAGGTGGCGATCGGCGGCAGGTCGTCCTTGATGCCGTTCGCGTCCATCAGCTTCAGGCCGGTGGCGGATTCAAACCTTTCCAGCGAGCATCCCTCAACCTTGCTACGCACTACAGCCAAATAGAGCTGGCGCAAAGCATCGCGGGCATAGGCAGATTCCAGATTGTCCTCGGGCCGGAACAGGCCTTGGCCACCGGTCTGGCGCTGGCCGCGGGTGATCGCACCCAGCGTGTCAAGGCGGCGGGCGATGGTCGAAAGGAAGCGCTTCTCGGCTTTGACATCCGTGGCGATGGGTCGGAACTGCGGCGGCTGCGCCTGATTGGTACGATTGGTACGCCCCAGCCCCTGAATGGCGGCATCGGCCTTCCAGCCCGGTTCCAGCAGGTAATGCACCCGCAGCCGCTGGTTCCGCGCTGAGAGGTCCGCGTGATAGCTGCGCCCGGTGCCACCGGCATCAGAGAAGACCAGGATGCGCTTCTGGTCATCCATAAAGGCCGAAGTCTCGGCAAGATTGGCAGAAGGCGCTCGGTTCTCGACCGCAAGACGTGCCGATGCCCCGTCACCCTTGCGCACGATCCGGCGAGAGCGGCCCGTGACTTCCGCCACCATATCCGTGCCAAAGCGCTGGACGATCTGGTCGAGTGCTCCCGGCACGGGCGGAAGCGACCCGAGCTGCTCCAGCATCTCATTGCGCCGGGCGACGGCTTCTCGGCTTTCGACCGGCTGACCGTCCCGGAAAACGGGCCGCGAGGACAAATTGCCTTCGCTGTCGGTGAAGGGTTCGTAGAGCTGCACCGGGAAGGAATGCTGCAAGTACGAGCCGACATATTCCCGCGGTGTTACATCGACGGAAATATCATTCCATTCCTCGGTCGGAATCTCGGCTAGTCGCCGTTCCATCAGCGCCTCGCCGGTGGAGACGATCTGGATCACGGCGGCATGGCCCGCCGCCAGATCGGCATCGATCGAACGGATCAGCGTCGGGGTTTTCATCGAAGTGAGCAGATGGCCGAAGAAACGCTGCTTGGTGCTTTCGAAGGCCGACCGCGCGGCGGATTTAGCTTGGCGGTTCAACGTGCCTTCACTGCCGGTGATATTGGCCGCCTCCATCGCCGCGTCCAGGTTCCCATGAATGACAGCGAAGGCGGCAGCATATGAATCGTAGATGTGCCGCTGTTCGTCCGTGAGCTGATGCTCGATCAGTTCATATTCGACGCCATCATAGGAGAGTGAGCGGGCGGTATAGAGGCCGAGAGATCGCAGATCGCGGGCCAGCACTTCCATGGCCGCCACGCCGCCGGCCTCGATCGCCTCGACAAACCCGGCGCGGGTCTGAAACGGGAAATCCTCGCCACCCCAGAGGCCGAGCCGTTGTGCATAGGCGAGATTGTGAACCGTGGTGGCCCCGGTTGCCGAGACATAGACCACGCGCGCATCCGGCAGGGCATGCTGGAGCCGCAGGCCTGCGCGTCCCTGCTGCGAGGCGGCGATATCACCGCGGTCTCCCTTGCCGCCACCGGCATTCTGCATAGCATGGCTTTCGTCGAAGATGATGACCCCATCGAAGTCCCAGCCCAACCATTCGACGATCTGCTTCACGCGCGAAACCTTCTCGCCCCGCTCATCGGAGCGCAGCGTGGCATAGGTGGTGAACAGGATGCCTTCCGACAGCGTGATCGTTGCGCCTTGAGGGAAGCGCAAGAGTGGCGTTACCAGCAGTCGCTCCATGCCGAGCGCCGACCAGTCGCGTTGCGCGTCCTCGATCAGCTTGTCGGATTTGGAGATCCAGACCGCCTTGCGGCGGCCGCGCAGCCAGTTGTCGAGGATGATGCCGGCCGACTGGCGCCCCTTGCCAGCACCGGTACGGTCACCGAGCATGAAGCCCCGGCGGAAACGGACCGCGCCGGCAGCATCCTCGGCGGCGGCGCTCATGTTGTCGAGATGCTCATCCACCATCCAGGCGCCAGCCAGATGATCGGCATGGGCTTCGCCGGCATAGATCACCGTCTCAAGCTGGGCGTCCGACAGCCGCGCGCAGATGTCCGCGGGCAGCATGGGCCGGTAGGACGGTTTTGGCGGTGCAACCGAGGCCATGGCAGCGGATTGCACCAGCCTGGTCGGGTGCGGCTCGGCGCCGGGGATGCGCAGCGATTGCAGTACATATTCCTCATAGATCGCATCGGACAGGCGAGCGCCTTCCGGTGGCGTCCAGTCCACGGTCTCGTAGGTTAGCTCGACGCCCTCCGGATCGGACGCCGGTGCTGCGACAGGTCGGGACGCTGTGGCGCGAGCGAGATACCCGCGCACGGTCTTCGGGGCAGCCGCCGGCATGGGAGAAGCGACCTTCGGCAGCGAGACCGGCAAGCGCGGCGGAAGCTGGCTTTCGATCCAGTCGAGCAGCGTGACAACGTCGGGTGCGGTTCCTGCCGAGACCGGGAAGACTGACGGATCGTCGGCGGGCAGCTTGTCGATCACCGTCAGCCGCGTGTCGATGCTGGTGCCATGCCTGGCGAAGACCGCTCCGTCGATGGCCGCGGTGAAGACCACGCGGCCGCGGTCCTGCAGGCGTATGAAGGCGTCGCGCCAGGCTGGTGATTCCGGTCCTAAGTTCGTCCCGGTGATCGTGACCAGCCGTCCGCCGGGAGCGAGCCGGGCCAGCGCCGAGGCGACATGACGATACGCAGCATCCGCCATCCGTCCCTGGACATTGGCCATGACCGAGAAAGGTGGGTTCATCAGAACCACGGACGGCATGGCGTCCGTGGTCAGATAGTCGTCGATCTGGGTGGCGTCGAACCGGGTGACGGGAAAGGCCGGAAAGAGGGGCGAGAGAAGATCGGCGCGGGTCTCGGCAAGCTCGTTGAGGATCAGCGAGCCGCCGGCAGCCTGTGCCAGGATCGCCATCAGGCCGGTGCCGGCCGAAGGCTCCAGCACCAAATCGGCCGGCGTGATCGCGGCCGCGGTCAGGGCGGCAAGGCCGAGAGGCAGAGGTGTGCTGAACTGCTGGAAGCTCTGGCTTTCCTCTGAGCGGCGGGTCTGCGTCGGTAGTAACCCCGCGATCTTCGCCAGAGGACCGAGCCGGGACGCCGGGGAGGCGGCTTTGCGGAACAGCGCCTTTCCGTATTTGCGCAGGAACAGAACCGTGGCGACCTCGCAGGCCTCATAGGCGAGCTTCCAGTCCCAGGCGCCGGTGGCGTCGGACGCGCCGAAGGTCCGCGGTATCGACACGTTGACCGCGTTCGAGATGAGGAAGGATGAGATGGGCGGCGACCAGGATCGCGGGTGCGGCGCCGAGCGGCGTGACCGGATCGGTCACGGGAGACGAGATGTTCATGTCGGGGATCCTCGGAGAGCAGGAGGGACAAGCCCGGACAGCGCTCTCTCTCGACCACCCGGACTCAACCCGTCCCGGCCCCTCTCTGACTCTGGAAACGACGACATGAACAAAGCGCCCCGACCGGATGGTGGGGGCGCTTGTCAGGATCAGCCGAACCTGCGTCCGGCTTCGGTGAAGGTGTAACCGTTGGCGATGATGGCCTCATCGACGACCTCATCCGAGGACAGATAGTCGTATTCGCGCTCGAGCTGGCGGTAGAGCCAGCGGGCCAGATCGCGCAACGCCTCGATAACCACCTCCTCGGCGTCGGCGGTCAAGTCCTGCCAACTCGGACTGTCACGCTGGACCGAAATCGCCATGCAATACTCATGGTAATAATGGCCGTGATGACGGACATCGGCGCGAAGCTGATAGAAATTACGCCGCTGGACCGTCTGCAGGGCGTCGGCGATGCGGTGCAGCTCGGTGCCCTGCGGCGCGTATTCTCTGATCCGGCGCGGCGCGCCCTTGCGATAGGCATAGAAGGTTTCGAAGCATGCGCCATCCCCCTGGCTCCAGAAGCCCCGGAACCAGATGGAGGGTTCCTGCTGTGTGCCGCCGCCCATCAACCCGACGGTTCGGGTCTTGAGGTTCAGCCCGAGGATTTCGGTGACGCGCTGGAAATCCTCATAGACGGCATCGTACCAGTCATCGTCGAAGCCACCTTCGCGATACCAGGCACGGGCTTTGTCCCTGGCTGCATCGGAAAGCTCGTCGAGGCGATAGACAGTGATCTCGATGTCCTCACTCATAGGGATTGCCCCCCTCCAGAACAGTGGAAAGCCAGCCATCGGTATTGATCCAATCCACCGTCTCGCCGGTAGCAAGATCAAGGACATGCGCACCGCCGCCGAACCCGTCGATTCTCGGCCGAGAACAACTGTTTGCGTATTGAAGGCCCCATAGACCCGTCAGACCGAATTCGGTGGCGCAGCGTTTGACGAACTGGATGACATGCCCGGGATCGCCGGTGAGGTCATCACGCATCCAGAGCTGAGTGCCACCATGTTCTGGCTGGACGGAGAGCAGGAAGCCGTCCGATGGCGGATCTTCGGCGGCATTGTCATCCGCCAGTGCGTTGTAGAGATCGAGTGCGCGGGCAGCGTTTTCGGGGGTGCCCACGTCAAGCAGGCAAGAAAAGTGCGTGAAATAGTCGGCCATGATGGTCTCCGGGCATGACATGGCCCGGCGTGACACCGGGCCGAATGGGATGGAAAGGGTGAAGCTCAGGCGGCCTGTGGCAGGCGGAGCAGATCGGCCGCGGTCTCGCGCCAGAAGGGATCGACCAACCGTGCCTCCAGCGCAGCGGCGCGGTAACGCAGCCGTATCGCATCCCCGGGCTCCGAGGCTCGGAATGCCATACCGCGCAGTCGGCTGGCCTCGGTTACAATCCTGCGTGCCTCGGCATCGGAGGCGACCGGCTGCTGCCAGAGGATAATGCCGGCGCGGATTTCGCCGGCGAGGACCACGCGCTGATCGCGGTCCTGAATGAGCATGATGCGCGGTTGGAAATACGGGAAGCTGTCCGGCCCCGTGCAAATATCATCGCGCGACACGCGCAAGGCTGCGGCCTCGATGGCCTCCTCAGCTGACGGGCATTCCCCAAGCGGGATCACGCGATCAAAGCTATTCGCCGCGTCACTGGCGTCATAGCTGGCGACGCCGAGGCAAGAGATGCGCAGCGGCAGCTTTTGCGACCGATACAGCGCGGGTAGAACATCGGCCGTCAGAATCTGGCCGATGGAACGGAAGGTTTCGGAACGGGCAAAGGTCATCGGGATCACTCCATGACGGGCGCGGGTGAGCCTCTCTCTCCGGCCCTCAACCTGTCACGGCCGAAAGGCCCGCACTCTTCCTCTCTGACCGGGCTTGTTCCCGGTTCCGCTGCCGACGATGGCGGACCATCGTGAGGCACTGAAGGCCCGAAGCGCGAGTCTCCGCGCTCGGGCCGTTTGGGGTGGGGCGCTTTCGCGCCTTACTCCCATGGATCCAGTTCCAGCTTCACCATGGCCTCATCGCCGTCGAACTCGTCGGCGGGCATGGCGCCGTGGGTTCCGTCCCCGGCCTGGAACACGACGATCACGAACATCAGAGTGGTGGCGAGGCTGGCGGCGAAGGCGGTGGCATCTGCATAGGACATCGGGATTGGCTCCTGTCTCTGGAGGCGGGGGACCATCCCCCGCGCGACAGGCGCCCGACGTGTCTGACCGGATCTGCACTCACCCTCGGGCGTTCGGACGAGCTCCGAATCCCCGAGGGCGGCACGCGCGCGTAAGCCGACCCCTCCGGGGTTGAATGTCAAAGAGACGGATCAGACCAAGGTTAGCGAATGGAAGTGTGGGTGGTGTCTTGCATCCGACAGGCGCCGGATACCCGTTGCAGATGTTTCGCCCGGCTGGCCCTTGCCGCCACGTTGGCAGCAGGAATGTGTTCGAGGACGGGGGCAGACACCGATGCCGAACATGATGAGCGGTACTGTCGTGAAGCTGGAACCGGAGCCATACAGGCCGATGACGGGAAGACGGTGGCGGCTATCGTCAGACGTGAACGGGCCTTCAGTCCCAGAGCCCATCGGCGATCTCGCGGGCGATCATCGCACGCGCGGTCATCATCACGTCGTCACCGCTGGTGTCGATATGACCGCAGAACCGGGCATGATCGCCGTTCGCGGTCCAATCGGCGTAGCGGCAATATGCGCAGGCTTCGAGACGAAAGGCGCGCATGTCGTCCGCCCAATGAGGTTTCGGCTCCACCACCACGGTGATGCCATCGCGGGTTTCCTCCCAGGGCAGCGTCCGTTCGGATGGCGGACTGGCGAGGTTCTCACGGAATATCTGGTCGATATCGATCGTTGCGGGCATCAGGGTTCTCCAATGAAAAAGCCCGGTCACGAGGACCGGGCAAGTTGTGGAAACGGAAAGCGGGATCAGTAGCCGAAGCGCCAGGACGGACATGCCTGTCCGTCATTGGCGTCGGTGACGGCCTGAGCAAGCAGGTCGCCGTCACCTTCGATCAGCGTGGGATCGCGGATCGGGGTTTCGTCGATGACGACGACATCGGCGACGATGCCGTCCTCGACCTCGACATGTACAGGGACGAGATAGGAATAGACGATGCGCCGGTTCGGCGTTTCGGGCCTCAGGGTCATGTTGGGCTCCTGAAATTGAGGAAAAAGTGCGGGGCGCCCATAGCCGCCCCGCGTGAGGATCATTCCGCGGCGACCATGCTCTGCGGGTCTTCGTCCCCGGCGGCTTCGTCCTCTTCGCCGTCTCCGGCGAGGAACTCGGGCAGATCGTTGGCCTCGGCGTCGATCCCGGCATCCGCATCGACCTCGGCATCGGGATCCACCATGCGCAGCGGCTCCGGAAGCCAGTCGGTTTCGGCCAGAAGGCGCTCGGCCTCCTTCGCCATGTCGCTCTTCTTCAGATGGTCGATGAGCTGGGCGGCCCGCTCGCCTGCGCCCTCGCGCACTGCCTCGATGATCCGCGGCTTGGTCACGCGCCCGAGATAGTTGCCGACGGTCGGCCGCCACCCCACGGCCACCATGTCTAAGCCTGTCGCCTGCGCCAGCCGGTCGGCCTGGGACAGGCGCACGTCGAGCCCATGCTGGCTGACGCCCATACCGCCATAGGGGTTGGGCTTCTCGTGCAAGGCATTGACGCCGAAGCTGACGCAATGGGCGAGCAACTCCATCCGGGTGTCGTCGTCCTGATCGGCCAGCCAGTCCCAGAGCGCCGCATCGTCAGCCGGGATGTGATCCCCCCAGCGTTCATGCCGATCCTGGATGGACTTCGCCGAAGCGCTTTCACCCAGGTCGTCGGCTTGCGCCGGGAAATGAACTTCCCGGACATGGGCCTCGAGGCACCCCCTGGTGGAATGCGGCAGGAAGCAATCGGTGACCAGCCGATGCAGCAGCGCCGTCATAGCCACATGCGGGTTGGTCGCCACGGCATCGCGGAGCGCCAGCGTGCGATGCGCGGTGAGCTCGCTGACCAGGCGGTCCGGCAGAGGCCGGATGGTTTCGACGTCCTCGTCCTCTTCGGATTCGGCCGCCGTGCCGCCCACGGTGATGACAGCGCGCTGGACGCCGCCGGGCTCGCCGCCTTCGGGAGATGCACCATCGGCGTCATCGCCCTCGGGACCTTCCGCCGCCTCGTCTTCGGGACGGACATAGCCGCGCTCGACGGCGAGCTGGCCGTCATGGCGGATGCTGACGAAGACACCGGCGCGGGCCATCTGATCGGCGTCGTAGCGCATCGGTCGGGTCTCGAAGGCTTCCAGCGCCTCTTCGATCTCGCCGAGCCGCGCATCCACCTCGTCGGGCAGTTCGTCGGCCTCGGCATATTGCGCCTCCAACGCGTCGAACTCGTCGCGGAGCTTTTCGCGCTCGGCACGCTCCTGGTCGGTCAGGTCGATGGTGGTGCCGGCCAGACGGCGCATGCCACTGGTATGGCCATAGGGAAAATCGGCCGCGACCTCGATCCACTTCCAGCCCTCGGCGGCGATGGTTTCGGCCTCGGCCTTCAGCTTCTCGCCCGCCAGCTGGTCGAGCAGCACCGGGTCCTGGAGCCAGCCGCCATCGTCCTGCTGGAAGAGATCGCGTAGCACATAGCCGCCCGCCGCCTCGTAAGCCTCGATGCCGACGAAGAGTGACCGCTTGTCGGAGGCGCGCACCGTGGTCTCGGTCAGCATGCGCCGGATCGTGTAAGGCTCCTTCTGCCAGCCATCCTTGATCGCCTCCCAGACCTGTTCCTGCCGGGCCTGGTCGTCGGAGATTGTAAAGGCCATGAGCTGTTCCAGCGTCATGCCGTCCTCGGCATAGGTCTCGAGCAGCGCCGGCGAGACCGAGACCAGGCGCAGACGCTGCTTCACCACTTTGGCGTCGACAAAAAAGGCGGCGGCGATTTCCTCCTCGCTCATGCCCTTCTCACGAAGGACCTGGAAGGCGCGAAACTGATCGAGCGGATGCAGCGGGGCGCGCTCGATGTTCTCGGCCAGCGACACCTCGTCGATCAGGATGTCGTCTCCGGCCTCCGAGACGATACAGGGCACCGGCGTGGTCTTGTTGAGGCGCTTCTGCTTGACCAGCAGTTCCAGCGCCCGGTAACGGCGCCCGCCAGCCGGCACCTCGAAGAGGCCGGTCTCCTTGCCTTCCGAGTCGAGTTCGGGGCGGACATGCAGGGACTGGATCAGCCCTCGGCGGGCAATGGACTCGGCCAGTTCCTCGACCGAGATGCCGGCCTTCACGCGACGGACGTTGGACTGGCTGAGCACCAGCTTGTTGAAGGGGATGTCGCGCGAGGACGACAGGGTGATCTTCTGAGTGGCAGTGGCCATGTCAGGGTCTCCATGACGGACGCCGGAGAGCCTCTCTCTCCGGCAACCAGCCCGTCACGAAACTCCCCTCACTCCTTTCCCTCTCATGGCCGGCGCTCGGCGCAACGCGCGTTCCCATCAAAGCTCGCCGCGGGCGCGCAGACTGGTCTCCCGGCCAGCCCCGGTGATGATGTGATCGTGCAGCACTACCCCCAGAGACGCACAGGCGTTCCCGATTTCTTTCGTCATTGCGAGGTCGGCGGCCGAGGGCTCGGGATCACCGGCCGGATGATTGTGGACGATGATCAGCGCCGAGGCATTGAGCGCCAGGCAGCGCCGCAGCACCTCCCGAGGATAGACCGGGACGTGATCGATGGTGCCGATGGCGAGGCACTCGTCTGAGATCAGCCGGTTCCTCCGGTCGAGATAGAGGGCATGGAAGCGCTCCACATCGCCCCTGATGGTGAGGGCACAATAATCGAGCACCGATTGCCAGGACGACAGGACAGGGTTTTGATTGAGGTGGCGCAGCAGGATCTGCCGGGCCTCGTAGACCACGGCTTGCTCTTGGGCGGAGAACCGCAGCGGCTGCGGTTCGATGGCGGGTGTTCTCGTGTTTCGTGTCATGGTGCTGTTCTCCGACGGGCAGCCGGCCGGGCGCCGAACTTTCACCGCGTCACGAGGAGAAGCGCCGCCCTCTTCCTTCGAAGAGCGCGGCGTGGAAGCTGCAGAACCCCTCAGGAACGGGGGGACTCCGTGTCGAGGCGTGTCCCGCCTGGCAGGCGGCCCGAGCGATAAAGCAGGCGCTCGGCATCGCGAATGCTGCCGGTCTCGCGGGCGGTCTCGGCCCAGACCGAGATCGGGAAGTCCCCCGTGAATAGCAGATCCCGCTCGATGCCCATGCCGAAGGGCAGCCGAATGGAACGCAGTTCGTTGAGGCTCCATGAGCCAAGTTCGGGGTAGCCGATGTCGGCCAGGCCAAACATGATGTCGCCGTCCTCATCGAGCTCGGTCGCGAGCCAGACACCGGCGCCAAAGGGATTGAAGAACTTCACGACCGGGATGTGATCCTGATCGCGATCGCGGCCATTCGCCAGCAAACGGTTACGCTGTGTGCCGGTCAGGAGGATCATGCCGCAGCCCTCCCTGCCGTCGAAGTTTGCCGATCAACATCGGTGCTGTCGTCGGGCAGATGAGCCAGCAGCCAATCGGCCGCCTTGCTGGCCTGCGAGGCTGCACGCACGATGGCGCGAGAATCTTCGCGCATCACCTCCAGCCAGGAGCCGATATAATCGGCGTGGCGCACGGTCGGCACGATCCCGAGCGAGGCGCAACAAAACGCGCTCGAAATCTCGGCGATCAGTTCCTCGAAGGCGTATTTTTTTGTGCCGAAACCGCCCGAGAAATCCCGCCCCAACCGTGAGGCATGTCCTGTCGCGTGCCCCATCTCGTGCAGGGCGGTCCGGTGCCAGTTGATCGGCTCGAAATAGGCCTGCGGAGGTGGCACCTGAACATAATCGGGCGCGGGGACATAGAAGGCGCGGTTGCCGCCGATCCGGAAGTCGATACCAGTCGCGGCGATCAGTTCCTCGACCCGCGGCTCGATCAGCCCGGGCGGCGGTGGCGGTGCCTCGACGGCGATGTCGTCGGGTAAACCCTCGCATTGCGCCGCGTTGAACACGGTAAAGCGCTTCAGGAACGGGATGCTGTTGGCGTCTTCCTCGGCCTCCCGGGCGCGGCGCTTCTCGTCTTCAGGCGTGAAACGGTCGGCATAGACGACGGTCGTGCCCCGCTCGCCCTTGCGGACATTGCCTCCGAGTGACAGTGCCTGTCGAAACGTCAGCCAGTGCTGGGTTGGATAGCCCTGCTGGATCACGGCGCCCCAGAGGATCAGGACATTGATCCCGGAATATTGCCGACCCGTGCTGGCGTTGCGCGGCATGGCGAGCGGCGCCTGCACCGCCGCCGTCCCCCAGGGCTGGACCCAGGGCAGCCGGCCGTCCTCCAGCTCGGCGATGATCTTGTCGGTGATGTCGTCATAAAAGTTGGTGCGCGGGCCGCTTTTGCAGGCCGCGTGATGCTCACTGGTCATCGGGATGATCTCCGCGACGGGCGCCGGAGGCCTCTCCTCCAGCCCTCAACCCGTCACGGAAGAACCCGCCCGCACTTTCACTCTCAGGGGGCGTTGCGGGGTCTCCCCGCTGATGGGGGTGCGTCGGCAACGCCAGTGCCGACCAGGGGGAAGGCTTTCCCCTCCCGGCTGTTCACCGAGGACATTAAAGACTAGGACTGGATGTCTCTAGACGTCGTGGAAGCAGACTTGAAACGCTCAATCGGCGCCCCCCAATTGAGTTGACGGAACGAAGTTTTGAGAGCGCTACCGCAATGGGAATTCAGCATCTATGCGCTGTCCCTTCCCAAGGGGCATGGGTTCGGAAACCGGCCCCCTGTCGGCGCATGGCTCAGCGAAGACGGTCTCTCATGTGGCATTCTCAGGCACGATCTGAACGATCGCTCCTATGGGGTGCTGGTCATGCGGCGGCGAACCGACCAAGTCTGGACGGTGACGGCCGAGCGGGAAGGCTATGCCGCTGAAAAAGAAGCCCTCGCCCAGTTGCCACCTCTCCTGAAAGACGGCGAGCCTCCGGAACCTGTTCCACCCGGCGTCATGCAGCGGCCCGCGCTCTATGATCTGGAAGGGAGGACGGCGAGCGAAGTGTTCGCGACGTTGACGCTGCCGTCCCATCGCCCCGCGGCATGGACGCTCAACCAGCTCTATCTCGCGCTTCCAAAGCCAGATCGAAACTGGGCAGGAGATTGCCAGACGCACAACTTTCACACGCGGTTGTGGGAGGCGCAGCTGCTGGCGACGTTTCGCGAGCAGGGATTGCTCGTGACCCAACCATATGAGTCCCCGGATTTCCGCATCGAGAACAGGCTTGGCGGTTCGGCATGGGTGGAAGCCGTAACGGCCAATCCCGCAGATCCTTGCAACCATGTGAACGCGCCGCCGAGCGCCTTGCCAGCCGACCGGGAAGAGGCATTTTTCGGCACCGGAGCTTTGCGCTTTGCCAAAACGATCGGCAACAAGCTTGCTCGCAACTATGATCAGTTGCCGCATGTACAGGGACAGCCCCTCGCCCTGGCGATTGCGGACTTTCAGGCACCGGCATCGATGATCTGGAGCCGGGAAGGACTGATCGGATATCTCTATGGCGAGGGCGCAGAAGAGGTTGAAATCGACGGGCGCATGCATGCGCGCCCGACGAAGGCATCCCACCTCAAGGGAAAGGCCAGATTTCCCGCCGGCCTGTTTGCCGATGCGGGCCATGCCGAGCTCTCCGCAGTTATCTTTTCGAACGCGTGTTCGATGGCCAAGCTCAACCGCGTTGCGGTATCGGGTCAGGGCGCACCGAGTGGATTGCGATACACTCGGATTGGCAACTTCTTCGACAGGACGCCGGGCGCTCTCAAGGGCATCCCTTTCTGCCTGGATGTGACCAGCGATGAATATCGCAACCTTTGGCCGATCGGGAGTGAGCCGTGGTCGGCTGAAATCGAGGTCTTTCACAATCCGTTCGCGCACCATCCCTTGCCATTTGAACTTCTGCCGGAGGCAACACACTGGTTCGACCAGGACGGTGAGACGGTGTGTCGGAGTTTCTACGAAACCTCGATCCTTTGGTCCCAGACACTGATCCAAAACGACACGGATCCACCGCCGACCCTGGAGCAACTGATGTCGAAGGGTCAAAAGGCGTGAAAGGCATCATGCCGAATGCACCGAAGGTACTCGCATTCGATCACCCGAGGATGCTTGCGACCCGAGGTACGCCTTATGCACGACCACCCAGGCACGGGTTCCCTACCCCTTTACACGCTTCAGATAATCTCCCCGATCCAACGCACCCGTCCTATACGCGCGCCATGCTATCCGCGTCCCCACCAACCCGCTGCGCGCCCTTCTCCCAGCTATGCCATCGTGTTTCACTCCGGGATCATGAACACGGCGTTTCTCTTGATAGCAATGTATTCCGGGCGACCGATCATTCCCGCTGAGGATGTCGCTAGGGATTTTTTCGGTCTGAGTACCGACAAGTTCATCCGCAAAGTCTCGGCTGGTTCCATCGCCCTCCCTCTCGTCCGCATGGAAGCGTCGCAGAAATGCGCCAAAGGCGTCCATATCGACGATCTGGCCGAGTACCTGGACAAGAGACGTGCTGCAGCCGTCAAGGAATGCCTGCAACTGCAGGGCCTTCGGTAACCATGTTCCCCTATGAAAATCGCCGAAGGCCAGCCTGCTACCCATGGCACGAAGCAACCACCCTCCTCACCTCGCCCGAAAGCACGGATTGAGTTCTGTCAGAAATTGGCGTATATTTCTGACAGGAGAACGATCATGCAGCACCTTGCAGAACAGATAATGACCCATGCAGAGGGACTTCCGGAAGGAGCGCCACTTGCCGCAAAGGGGCTGCTGCACCTCGGCAGCCGTGCCGGTGTGGATCAGGCCTTGTCGCGCCTTGCCGAGCGCGGCCAGTTGATCCGTGCCGGGCGCGGCGTTTACCTGCGACCGATCAAAAGCCGGTTTGGAACGCGCGCTCCGTCCGTGGAACAGGCCGTCGCGGCCCTCGCGGCGCAACGTGGCGAAGTCATCGTTCCAACCGGCGCCGCCGAAGCGAATGCGCTCGGGCTGACCACGCAAGTGCCTGTTCGCTCTGTGTACCTGACCTCGGGTCGCAGCCGCACGCTCTCCTTGGGCAAACAACTCGTGGAGCTGTGCCACGCCCCCCGATGGCAACTCGCCCTTGGGAAAAGGCCGGCAGGCAGTGCTGTTCGCGCCCTGGCCTGGCTCGGGCCGGAACAGGCAGAGACAGCTCTTAGATCGCTGAAGCAGAAACTGCCCGCAGCGGCGTTTGACGAATTGGTAACCGCAGCACCGCAGTTCCCGACCTGGCTTGCACGCAGTGTCGGGAAGGCGGCGCATGCCTGAGCCCTCTTGCAGGACCTAGCAGACTATCTCGACAAGCGGCGCCAGGCAGCCCAAAAAGAACTATCTCAGATGGGCGGCTGGAGCTGAGCGAAAACGCTCGACCATGGTGAAAAACCTAGTCTTCGCCGGTCGGGTTACCCCTCCCCGGATGTTGAGTAACGACATGTCTACTCGACACAAATGCAGAGTCGGCCTAGCGTGAGGTGTCTGGGAGGGGCAAATGCATCTCAAATCATTCCGCCTTAAAAACTACAGGCGGCTGCGCGACGTTCACATCGAATTTGCCCCGGACATTTCGATTTTTGTAGGGGCTAACAACAGCGGCAAGACATCCGCCACCCAAGCTGTGCAAATGTTCCTTTCGGGACGAAAGGAACAATTCTCTCTATTCGACTTCAGCTCTAACGTCTGGAAGCACTTGAATGAGATAGGAGAGGGGTCACCCGCCGACGATGGGGAGGCAGCTCTACCAATTATCACGCTAGATCTTTGGTTCGAGGTCGCCGAAGACGATCTCTATTTGGTTTTGCCTATCTTGCCGAGTTCGGACTGGCAGGGAAAAGAGGTTGGCATTCGGATTGAGTTCGGCGCGGTTAATACGTCCGAAACGCTTAGGCGTTTTCGGGAGGCAAAGCAGAAAGCGGCTTCACAGTTAGAAGCCCTTGGAGACAATGCGGGCACCTACGTGCCTTGGCCGAAGAGCCTAACACACTTTCTTGAGGAACAGCTTAAAACGGAATATGAATTCCGTTACTTCGTTCTCGACCGCGCGCAATTCAGCGACGCATATGCTGAGCTAGACGCCAACTACGATCCCCAGACGATACCTACGGAGCCCGGCGGTGGAACAATCTTGCGATCCTTGGTCCGCGTGGATTACTTGCATGCGCAACGCCATCTTGCCGATCCCAACTCCAATACCTCTGGAGGGATGGGGCGCGCGGAACAATTGTCGCGTCGTCTAAGTCGTTTCTACGAGCGCAATCTCACTCAAAGGCCCGACGACCATGCTGCGTTGAAGGCGCTCTTCGATTCTGAGGAGAGTCTCAACAAGCATCTCATGGACGTGTTCAAACCAACGTTAGACCGCATCGCCAAGCTTGGCTATCCCGGCATGCACAATCCGCAACTCGAGATTGCGTCAGGCCTAAATCCCGCGACCGTGATGAGCCAGGACGCGAAAGTTCACTATGTGCTCGGCGAAGACATGCCTTTGCGGCTTCCCGACAGCTACAATGGGCTGGGCCTCAAAAATCTCATCTACATGGTCGTCGAGATTCTCGACACTCAGGAAAAGTGGAAACTCGATGAGAGTCGGCCACCGTTGCACATCGTCTTTGTGGAGGAACCGGAAGCGCATCTTCACGCGCAGCTGCAACAGGTCTTCATCCGCAACGTGCTGGAGCTGTTGAAGGTTGAGGGCGAAGAACTGAGCGCCTTCCGATCGCAACTTATCGTCACGACGCACTCGCCGCACATCCTCTATGAAAGGGGATTCACGCCGATCCGCTATTTCCGCAGGCACATCACCGATGGTGAGCAGACAACGCAGGTACTCAACCTATCGACGTTCCAAGCAGGAGATGCGCCGAAAGACCGCGATTTCCTGCAACGCTACTTGAAACTCACTCACTGCGACTTGTTTTTCGCCGACGCAGCAATTTTGGTGGAAGGGAACGTGGAGCGGCTGTTGCTGCCACTTATGATCGAGAAGGTGGCGAAAGGGCTAAACGCTGCCTCTCTGTCGGTGCTGGAGGTCGGAGGAGCATTCGGCCACCGGTTTCGAGAGCTGATCCGATTTCTTGGCATCAGAACGCTCGTCATTACCGATCTAGACAGTGTGGCTATCGTCGAAGCTCCGGCTGAGGAGGAAGAAGAGGACGAGAAGGAATTCGAGATTCCGGCTGAGGAGGAAGATGGCGAGCCGGTCAAAAAATACGGCAAAACCTGCGAGCCGCTTGAAGCGGACGCAGCCACGGCCAATCAAACGCTCATCCAGTGGCTTCCGAAGAAAAAAACTGTTGCGGATCTTCTCGCTGCAACGGACGAGGAAAAAACCGAAGACATTCCGTGCACCGACAATGCCAAGGTGCGCGTCGTTTACCAATCTGCGATTGACGTCACTTGGGAGGGTGTCACCGAGTCAGTATGCGGCCGCACGCTAGAAGCAAGTTTTGGTCTGCAGAACGCGGAATGGTGCCAAGATGCGGATCGAAAACCACTGGGGCTCAAATTGCGCGGTCAGATCGCGACGCCGGCCGCCTTGGCCACGGGTCTCCACAAGCGCGTCATCGGACAATACTTCGACAAAACGAAGTTTGCGCTTGGCGTGCTTGCCCGCAAAGAAGAGCAATGGTCAGTGCCCCTCTACATCGAGCAGGGCCTTCAATGGCTGGAGAAGACCGTCGCCCTAGACGTGAAGGAAGAGGTTCAAGCCGCAGCGGAGGCGATCGCTGCCGATACGATTGAGGCACCGCAAGATCCGGACCTGTCACAATGAGCCGGCGTATAGACAAGCCGGACACTCCGGCCGACATCGAATTGAGGGAATGCCTGTCCGCTGCCGAGCGTCGCTCGTTCATAATGGTCGCTGGTGCGGGCTCGGGTAAAACCACGTCGCTCATCAAGGCGCTGTCAGCGATCATCGATCTTCATGGTGAGGAGTTGAAACGCCGTCGACAGCGTGTCGCCTGTATCACCTACACCGAGATTGCGGCTGAAGAGATTTGGACCGATGTCGGCAATAATCCGATCGTCCACGTGTCTACGATCCATAGCTTCATGTGGATGCTGGTTCGTCCGTTTCAGAGCGACGTTCGAAAATGGGTGGCGGCTCGCATCCAGGAAAAGATCGGAGAACTTGAGGAGAAGATTGCGACCTACGGCCCGCGCGTTCAACAACGAACGAAGGACAAAGACCAACGCGACCTAGCACGCTACCAACAATCTCTGGAGCGTATCGATCTGGTAAAATCCTTCACATACGGGACCGGAAGCGACTATCCGAAAGGCATCCTTGGCCACGACGATGTGCTGCGGTGCGCGACGCAGTTCCTAGATCAGCGGCCTCTTTTCCGGTCGCTGTTGGCACAGCAGTTCCCCTTCGTATTCGTCGATGAAAGCCAGGACACCACTGAGGGTGTGGTGACTGCGTTGAAGGAGGTTGCGGCTCAGTCGCAGGGTAAGTTTTGCCTCGGCTTTTTTGGTGACCCAATGCAGCGCATTTATATGACGGGCGCCGGACCGATTGGAGCCGAGGACGGATGGGCAACGATCACCAAAGAAGAAAATTTCCGATGCCCAACAACCGTTTTGGCCGTCGCGAACGCAATTCGCCGCGACGATGACAAGCTAGAACAAACGAGAGGGCGGACTATCAAGACGCCCGACGGCGAAGAGATTCCTGTCGCAGGCACGGCGCGAATGTTCATCTTGCCCGCCGACGAGCGGCGCGACCAGTACATCGCAAAAGTTCGGGCTTGGGTCGCGGATCAAAACTGCGACGAAACATGGCGAGACGGTTTTATCAAGCTTCTCGTCATCGTGCATCGAATGGCGGCAAGGCGGTTGGGCTTTGACGATCTTTATGTGGCAATGAATTCCAAAGCACCTAGTTCGTTCAAGGACGGCTTTCTTGACGCCACTGCATGGCCTCTCCGCGCATTTATGAGCCTAGCGCTACCGCTCGCCTCGGCGACGAATGAGGGACGCGAGTTCGACGCAATGTCCCTTCTACGGATGTTCTCGCCAAAGCTTTCAAAAGAAAATACGCCTAAAATAGGAATTCCGACTCTTCTCGCCGACCTTCGACATGCCGCTGCGAAACTGGCGGAGATGATGCAGCCGGGCTCAAAAGCAACAATTCGTGATGTGCTAGAACACATGCGTGACACGGGACTTATTGCCCTCGACCCACGAGTCCTGAGCTATTTGGAGGGAGGCGTGCCTCCGCCTCCGCAGCAGGACGACAATCAAGCCGCTCAGGAAGACGATGAGGATGCGCCACTCGAAATGAGCGCAATGGATAGCTTCCTCGCATGCAAGGCGTCGGAATTTTGGGGGTACAAAGAATATGTCGAGGAACTGTCGCCTTTCTCCACGCAGCAGGGCATTAAGGGCGCTGAGTTCGACAGAGTGCTCGTGATTGCCGACGATGGCGAGAGTTCGCATTTCCAATTTTCTTACGACAAGTATTTTGGGATTAAAGAACTCTCAGACAACGACAAAAAGAACTTAGACGAAGGAAAAGAGACGCAGGTCGAACGGACGCGCCGTCTCTTCTATGTGTGCTGTACGCGCGCGATGGATGATCTCGTTGTCGTCCTCTTCGCAGATGATGTTGGGGCGGCCGAGCAAGCCGTCCGCGCGAAGAATCTGTTTCCTGCCGATCAGATTTTCACGGAGGCAGCCTTAGGCTAGCGGTCACCGGTCGAACTGCTCGTCGACCGATAAGAGGCTGGCCTGCTGCAAAGCGCTGCCGGCACTTCAGGATTCCGCGCTCAAACTCGCTGGTGATCTGCCAGGAAGATGTGGTTGACTTTTGTGTTTCACGAAGTTATTGTCTGAAACAGAAAGGTCGCACCATGAGCGTCATCGCATTTCCAAAGCAAGCATCCGTGTTTCAACCCGTGGCACATTACATCCGTCTCGGGGAAACGAGCTACCGCAAGGTCGCCGATCTCGCAGCTGCCGGAGTAATCCAGAGCAAGCGCTTCGTGGTTGATGGATCAAAGATCGCCTATCAGAGAGACATCATCCAGATGTTGCAGGGCCTAGGTGCGGAAGTTGTTCTGGACCCGCGCATTATTGAGCTCTCGGCACGACGGAAATGCGCAGGCCTCGCATCCACGGCCCCTTGGGCGCCCCAGACACGGGGCGTGCCGCTTTCGCCAGACGTGTTCCGTGATCGCAACCCTGCTGACATATATGGAGCGATTGCGAGGTGCGCCGTAGAATACGGTGTCAGCGCAGTGCTGTCGCCGTCGCACTATCTCGCTGATCCGGGTTTTAACGGCTGGCAGCCAATTGACCATGACGCCTGCTTACTACTGCGCCGTGCACTCGATTCAGAGGGCGGGAAGACCATCGCCATAGACTACCTCGTGGCCGCGCGTCTGACGGACTTCATGGACGAAAACTTCCGATCGAAAATGATGCCGAACCTGTCAGACCTGCCTTATGAAAATCTCTGGGTTCGAGCATCGATGTCCACGCCGATCGGTCCACTGAATGCGCAGCGCCTGGTGCGAACACTGTCCCGCTGGCACAATATTGGAAAGCCCATTGTGATGGATTACATGGGCGGGCTCACCGCGGAAGCCTTGGTCGGCATGAATGTCGTCTCGGGCATTTCCCATGGCTACGGAGAGCAATCGTCGTTCACAACCACGAAGTGGACCGATCCGCCCGATGAACGCGACAAGGACAAATCAAGTGGCCGTGCGATGCGCATTGGTGTCTCAGCCCTGGGATGCACCTTCAACTCAGCAGAGTTGGATGTTCTGCTGTCGGCCCATGGGGCAAAGTCCGTGCTCTTACCCAACGACCGGAAGTTGTTGCCAAATGGCGTCGAGGATATCCGTCGTGATCCACGTCGGTTTAATATCTATGACGCGCAGCGCCGTATGGCCGAAATCAACGCCGTGCCAACAGCCAACCGGCCAGATCACTTTGCGGACCAGCGGATGCGAGAAGTAGTGGCCACAGCAAACAAGGCGGCCAAATTGAATCCTAAGTCGGACATTGCCGAGGCCAAAAATGTGGATTTGACGAAGCTGCGTGCGCGGCTCGTGAAATTCAGCACAACATCAGAAAAGCTCAGGGGAACCTATGAAAGTCTCGCACAAGAACGCACGGAACAGGGGGCAACGGTGAGAGCGATCGGCGATTTGCGTCGGAGCACTCCTTTGAACCAAACTGGAACCGAGTGATGACCTCAACAGCAATAGCAAGGAGCATTACCGCACTTGAAGAGATCGGTGGCCTGAATGGCACGGACATTGCCAATGTAACGGATGTCTCGAAGGCGACTGTCTCGCGTTGGCGCAATGGGACGAAGCGTCCTCAGCCAAATAGCGAGCGCGTTCTATCAGACCTCATCTACGTCGTGCGGCGGCTGGAAGACTACTACTCCAACGATGAAATCCGGCTTTGGCTTTATGCTCGCCATCCCCAGCTAGAAGGGCAGCGGGCCATTGATCTGATCCATGACGGCGAGGTGGTGGAGATCTTCCGCGTCCTCGATCGTCTGGACGCTGACGGGTATCTCTAACGCATGACAGAAGGCCCCAGAGATCACACGCTCATCGATGCTCTGGAAGGACTGACGCCACAGGCCTATGAAGGTCGCCTATGGCGCGTCACTCGCGACGGGCGCGATCCGACTCTTTTCTTTGCGGGCGGCAACCGGTGGGATGATGGCACGTTTGAAGTACTGTACACGTCGCTCACTCGAGAAGGCGCGCTCGCGGAAATGCACTACCACGTGGCGCGCGGGCAGCCAATCGCGCCCTCGAAAATCAAGTATCGCCTGCATGAGCTGCAAGTGAGTATCGAGGGCGTTCTTGATCTGACCGACAAGAGCTTCCTTGCAAGTCTTGGCATAGATCCGGCGACATATGGCAAACTTCCTTATCTCAAGCGCGAGGGCGAATACGAGGCGTGCCAGAAGATCGGCGAGGCAGCACATTTCTTGGGTTCGGATGATGCCGCCGATCCATCAGCAATCCTGGTTCCAAATGCCCGGCACGACGGCGACAACATGGTGATCTTTGGCGACTACGTGAGTTTCGAAGCCATCGAGCACATCAGAGACCATGGCGTGATCGACTGGACGAAGATCTAGGTGAGCTTGCCCCACCCGGCCGGCGGCCAGCACGGGGTTGAAGACCGGCCAAAGGGAGGCTATTTTCAGTGCATGGCTGACGCCCCAGCCTCCCCCCTCCAGCGGGAAAGTATTCAGCATGCAGGGTTTGAAATTGAGCTTTTTCTGTTCGAGCGCTCACATAAGGAGGGATTGTGAATTTTGCTCGCAATAGGAGAAACTCACATGAATCTCTCTGCACCGATCAATGAACTGAAACGCAAAGCGAAACTCATTCGCCGCGCAGAAGGCATTCCTCTGAACCAGGCGTTGGCGCGCGTTGCTAAGGAAGAAGGCTACGCAAGTTGGGGGCTGCTGATCCGCGACTATGACGCTCTGAAGCCCAAGCCTAATGTGCAACCTCGAACGGGCTATCAGATCACGTTCCTTCCAGTGGAAGCAGCCTATCGCAAGGAAGCCATCGAGCTTGCAAACAGTACTTTCGAGACCGTCATGCGCCGCCTTGAACCGGACAACCCAAAGCAAACGCGTGCGCTTTGGAACGCTGCAAACTACGTCGACAAACATCACCTAAGCGCTGACATGCTACCGATCGACAGTGAATATGCGCTGTCACTAATTGAAGCGTTTCTTGTCCATCACGTAGTTGATCTGGCCGTTCGCGCGGATCGCATGGCCGTCGAAGATAGCTAGGAGATTAGAGGGTGGGCTTAGAGCCCAC
This sequence comes from Paroceanicella profunda, assembly GCF_005887635.2. Taxonomy (GTDB): domain Bacteria; phylum Pseudomonadota; class Alphaproteobacteria; order Rhodobacterales; family Rhodobacteraceae; genus Paroceanicella; species Paroceanicella profunda. The sequence goes on from NZ_CP040818.1 coordinate 3,662,630, forward strand.
CCTTTTCGCGCCATGTAAACTTTAGCTAACGGAGACAAGCGACCTAGACGGGATTAAGCAAGGAGCGACCGAACTATGCGCAAGCGCCCCGTGCCAAGACGTGTCAGAGGAAAGGACAGCGATAGATGCTCGATGTTCCAGACCAAGTACATGTTCCAAGCCTGCCCGAGGACGCGCTACGGCAAGACGCCGCCTGAAAAATTGTTGGTACTTGGTACAAGAGAAGTGCCGATACGGTATTGTTTTTAATTACGAATTCTCTCTGCGTCCGTCCAATCCATCATGGGGGCCACGGACAGGCGAGAGGTCATCGATGGATCCTGTTTCTTGTTTTCATCAATCACTTCCAAGCACCTCATCCTCGTCCTGTTCCCGCCCGTTCCGTGCCGGATGCGTCGAACTCAAAGCTGGACCTGACACATCGTATCAAATCGGAGTCCCGTGGCCCAAGTCAGGAGACCGCCCTGGGCTCGACCGGTACACGAACGAAAGGACTCAGCCAGCTTGCGCGCGTGCGGCACGAGAGGGAAGCACGTATCACGAGACGAAGGCCTTTGACAGACGCCCTGCCGCGGCCGTCTGATTGGAGAATCGCGGGCAGGAGCTTGCGAGACCCGGTGCGCCGGAGGAGCTGGACAGCTCTGAATGTCTGGGGGGCAAAAGCGATCAAGCGCTACACTGGAGACCCGGGGAAGGACATCGGTCGCACGAAGGCGCAGGTCCTCAGGGCCGCCAAAACTCACCTGATCGCCGATATGCCCTGCTGCGGCCTGCCCTCCGGCTGGTCGCTCGGGCCAATGCAGAGTCTGCTTCATCCCGAACGAGCGGACGACTTGAGGAAAGGCCGCTTCACCGGGGCGCAGATCGTCGGAATGAGCAGGAAGCAGGAGTGGCGACGTCGGAGGTCTGTCGCCGTCACGGTCTCAGCCCGGCCACCTTCTGCAAGCTCAGGGCCAGGCAGGAGATCGCGCCGCTGCGCTGGCGGTTCCGCTATCGGCGCAGCGGGCTGCTGCCCGAGCGCAAGGGCATGCTGATGAGCCCGGCGAAGCCGTATCGGCTCTGCCACGAGGAAGGGATGTCCGTCAGGCGGCGACGCGGTTGCAAGCGTGCCCGTGGCACACGCATGCCGATGCTCCTGGCCCTCATGCCCAACCGGCGCTGGCCGCCGGACTTCGGAACCGACACGGTCGGGGCGTCGCGCAAGTTCCGGATCCTGGCGATGATCGGCGATTGCTGCAGCGAGACCCTGTGTCTGGTCGCCGCCACCGGCATCTCGGGCGTCAGTGTGGCCCGAGAGCTGGATGCGCCGGTGCGTGTCCACGGAGAGCCCGCCTGCACCGCCAGCGACAACGGAACGGAGGCCCCAGCCGCGCCATCCTGAAACGGGCCGAGCGGGACGACGTCGCCTGGCTCGACATCGATCCCGGCAAGCCGCAGCAGACTGCTGTCATCGAGCCGCTCAACGGCAGTCTGCGCGACGCACTGCCGAACGACGAAATCTCCGCCACGCCGGATGACGCCCGCCGCAGGATCTCCCTCCGGCGCGACGATTGCAACGCCGTCCGGCCGCACTCGCCGCCCGGCAGCCGGACACTGCCCCGGACGCTTCCGCCATCCGATGGCGCCGCGCCCGGCGCGCCTGCCATGAGGCCACCCGCCGACGACCAATCTCAAACCGGCCGCCTCTCGTCATGACTGAGGGACCAAAGGGGATCACGTCGGCCCGGAATCGTCATGGCACGCCAGAGCAGCGTAGGGACCACGGAGGCCACACGGGGCGAGCCCCGGTCGGAGACCCGTGCCATTGGCAGCGAGAGCCGGCATGGCAGGTGGTAAACCCACCCCCCCGCGATCCAACCAACCCTGTGTATCGGCAGGCGGCACCTCGCGCCTGATCGCCTTGATCAGCATGAAGGGCAGGATGCGGTCGAACTGCGCAGAGACCCTGACCGCGAACAGGGCAGCGCGCAGAAGGCCGGCAGCACGTCCACCGAAAAGCGTCCGTCGCGGCCGTTCGCCAGCGCGGCAATCCCCGACATGCCCTCGGCAGGGCCTGTCTCCTTCATCGGCCGTACTCCCGGATCAGGGTGCGGCGAGGATCGACACCTGCGGTGCGTGCGCGGTGTGCGGCGCCACACGCTGCGCTGCAGCGAATGGCGAACCCGCAAGCTGCTCGGACACGTCCCACAGGCGGGCAGCAACGCTCTCGTCAAGCGCCTGCGGCGGGGTCTTCGACGCGGTAGGATGGCCTCGCATGCCGCGGAGCCTGTCCGGGCCGTAGTAGCCGCCCGACCGTGCCTCCGGAGAGGTCGCCGCATACAGGGTCGACAACGCCCCCTGCGCGGCGGGCTGGAAGAGGAACGGCAGATATGACCGGATACGGCCTTCGATGCTGGTCCGTCCGGCGCCGTTGTAGAGGATGTCGGTGCGCGAGATGCCCGGATGGGCCGCACTGCTCGACAGTCCCCAGCCGTGGGCCGCGCTGCGCCGGTCGAGTTCGAAGGCGAACATCAGGCAGGCCAGCTTCGACTGCGCATAGCTGTCCATCGGCTTGTAGGCGCGCTCGGCATTGAGATCATCGAAGTTGATCCGGCCCCAGGGGGCGGCGAGGCTCGACAAGGATACGACCCTGGCCTCCCCGCTCCGCCGGAGGAGGGGCAGCAGATGAGCGGTCAGCGCGAAGTGGCCGAAATAGTTGGTTCCCATCTGCAGCTCGAAGCCGTCCGCCGTCACCTTCCGCTCGGGCGGGATCATGACAGCGGCGTTGTTGATCAGGATGTCCAGGCGATCGAGCTGCTGGCCAAGCCGCTCGCCACACGCGGCGACGGACGCGAGATCGGCCAGATCGAGGAGCTCGAACCGCACGCGCGCGCCGGGCACTTCCTGTCGGATCCGCTGGACCGCCTCCGCGCCCTTGCGGGGATTGCGACCGGCGATGATCGTGTCGCATCCGGCACGGGCGAGGGCCAGCGCGTCCTCGAACCCGAGCCCGCCCGTGCCGGTCACAACCGCTACATGGTCATCCTGTCGGGGCATGAGTGATGTGGTCCACCGGGTCATGGCAATTCTCTCCGTCTGGTGCTGTGTCAGCTTCGGAAGAGAAAATATGCCCTTGCCGATGGGGCTCCATGCCGGAAGCAAGATCATTCTTGCCCAATCCTCCAAATCCGCTGGCTGCGTCGGTGCCTTCCGTCTCAGGCGACGCTTGATCGAACACTCGCGAGACCGGTCAGGCGCCCAGATGCCGACGGTAGAACGGCACCAGCTTCCCGACTGCGGGCGCCACCGCCTCGGGCTTGTCGTACAAATCATAGTGCCCTGCCCCCTCGACGACAAAGATGTCCTTGTCCCCGGCAGGTGACATTTCGAACAGACGGTGCCCGGCCTCGTACTGGCCGGTGTTCCCGCGCTTGCCGCCGACGATCACCTGCAAGGGCTGCGTCAACAGCTCGGGAACGAGGCCGAAGCCGTCGAAGGCGAGGATATGGCCGTAGCTGGTGTACAGGAGCCGGTTCGTGGAATTGGGATGGCGGTACTCGGACTCGCGGTAGAACCGCACGGCCTCGAGCACCTCGGGATCCGATATTCCGGCCTCGACGGCCTCGTCCAGGCTGTCGGGGATCCAGGGATCGCGGCGCTGCCCTTCGCCCCGCGCAGCACTCGTGCGCTGGCGGCCGACCTCGTCGAGCATCTCCATCAGGGCATCCGCAGGCTGAACCTTCCTGAAGAAACTGCCGATGTCGTTCGCCACCACGGTTCCGACGGCCTTGAAGCGGCGCTCGGTCAGGGCGGCGTGGATCGCGTAGCCGCCGCCGGCACAAATGCCGAGCAGGCCGACGCGCGCTTCGTCGACGAAGGGCCGCGTCATCAGGAAATCCACGGCACACCGGATGTCCTCGACCCGAACCGCGGGGTCCTCCAGGTCGCGCGGTTCTCCGCCGCTTTCGCCCTGATGCGAAGGATCGAAGGTCAACGCAACGAACCCGGCGTCGGCCAGCTTGGACGCGTAAATGCCGCCGATCTGCTCCTTCACGCTGCTGCCCGGCGTCGCGATCACGATGGCGGCGTAGCTGCCGGTCTCGTTGAGGCCCTCGGGAACATGCAGGTTTCCGACCACCTCGTTCGCGCGGTTCGCAAAAGTGACACGTTTCATATCCGTCTTCCTTTCGATGCGGGCGATAGCGCGGAGATCCACCCCGGGCGATCCGGCGGTCTCACCCTGGGGATGCGAAGCGGATTCGCACCTGGCGGTTTCAATCCCCCGTGCCGCCGAGTATATTTCGTTCGGAAATTAATTTAGTTCTGATATCGAACATCTTCAAGAGGCAGCAACATGACTGACGTGGATGGAGGCCGGATCTTCCGGCTCAGCCTGAAACTCTCGACCGAAACGCTCAACGAGGCGGCACCGGAGATCGAAGGCCAGGGGTTCGAGCCGAAGGCTTTCTTCGTTCTCGACGGCATCGAGGCGCAGCCCTCGCCGGCGGAGCTCGCCCGGCAACTGTCGATGCCGAAACCCACCCTGACCGCCTATCTGAAGAACCTGGAAGCGCGGGGCTATGTGAAAAGAAGCATTGATACCAGAGATTTGCGACGCCACCGGCTGGAGCTCACGCCCGCCGGCGCCGAGGCCCTCGCGCAGGCCAGAGGCGCGCTCCTGCGGCGCTACGGCGAGCGCCTGGTGCGGCTGTCCGATGCGGAAAAGACCACTCTCGCCGCGCTGCTTGAAAAGCTCACAGGCTGAGGCGGAGACCCTCGCGGGGCTGTCGCCTCGAAGCCGGCAGCCCCGCCATCGTAGCCGCGACCATGACCGGCCCTCCTGCTCCCGTGATGCGGCTTGCCCGGCGGTGCCCACGAGGGCGTCGAAGCTGCCACTCCGCAAATGCGTGCCCCGATCCGCGCCAAATGTCTCGACGACAGGCAGGCGACTGCCCGGTTCCGACACACCCTGAGGCATGGACGGACCGCGTCCTCGTCACCGGAAAACCCTGCTAATACACGGAAGATTGCCCTCATGGGCTTACCCCGGAAACCTGCGCGCTCCTCTGCCGTGGCAGAGGCGCGGTCTGCGCTGGCGGCTCGCCGATGGCCGCGGCCCAACGCGCGGAACCCTTTCTGCGGCAGTGCTTCGGTCTGACGGCGATCACGCCCGAATTCTTCATCGCGGAGGGCGCGGAGTTGGGAGAAGAGGCCAGCGCGCGGCGCTGGCCTCTTCTCTTCGCCTCGCGGCCAATGCCTGAGACGCACGCATTCAGGATGTGATTGTTGGAGGCAGCCATTCTCCGACCTCACAGCGAAGATCGCGGGCTTTGTCGTGGTGTCCACGCCCGGTTCAACCGGTGACGGCGTCGCGATGCCGGGCGCGGCCGCGGCGTCGCCGGTCAGGCGCTAGTCCTGCCGCCGGAGGATCATGCCGCCGTGGTGCAGCGTGTTCTCATCAACGAAGGTGCCGTCGGCGGTGAACCCGGTGTCATCCCAGTACCGGATGTAATTCCCGTCCACTTCGTAGCGCCCCTGGTAGGCGCTCTCGCGGGTTCCGCGCGCTTCGTCGTAGCGGCCGTTCGGCAGGAGTTCATGGCGAACCCTGTTGTCGTCGGTGTGCCACATCCCGACATAGGGGTGGTCGGCCCCGGCGCCTTCGGAGGCAGCTCCGGAGGGATGCCCGAGAAGGGCCAGGGCAACGGCGGAGACAAGTGTCTTCTGCATCTCGATCACTTTCAACGGAGGAGGATGGATGGGGCGCCCTGGAAATGCGCGCCCCGGGGCCGGGTCACTCCGTGACCGGCTCGTTGTTCTCGACGACCTGCTGATAGGCCACGAGATCGAGAAAGGCCTCGGCTTCCACGACCTGCCCGTGTTCCATCCGGAAGATCCAGACGAACTGGTTCTCATAGGCGGCCCCCGAAGTGGTGGTCGCCGCGCCGTCGAAGCGGACGATCACCGTGTCCTCCACCGCCCATATGGCATGGACGTCGGGCACAAGCGGCGAGGACAGGCGGCTGAACAACGGCACGGAGGCGTCCTCCACAAAGCTGTCACGGCTTTCATAGGTGCCCGCCACCGGGCCGGAGCCGTGAATGGTCCAGCGCACGTCCGGCGCGAGCAAGCCATCGAAGACGCTGCCGCCTGTCGCCCATCTGTCGAACGCCGCGCGCACCAGGGCCTCATTCCGGGCGGTCGTGTCCGGCTGATCGGCCAGTGCCGGGGCGGCCAGGACGGCGAAGGCGCCGGCGTGCAGCATGGATCGAAGGGCGGTGTTGCGAACAGGATTTCTCAAGGGTTCTCTCCTTCCGGTCGGGGTTTCTGAGGGGGGTGAAGCGCCTTCGGCGCTCAACCCTGCTGCCCCTGCGGGCGCACGGTGATCTCGTTCACGCCGACAGTCTCGGGGCTTTCGATGACATGGCGCACAATCCGCCCGATATCGGCGGGCTGAAGGGCGATGGCGCGGTACTCATCCATGAGGGCCATCGTCTCTTCATGGGTGATCGTCTGCGCCAGTTCGCTCTCGACGACACCCGGATTCACGCAGGTCACCCGGATATGCGGGCTCTCCTGCCGGAGCCCGTCCGAGATCGCCCGCACCGCGAACTTCGTCCCGCAATAGACGGCCGCCGTGGGCACCGCGTTCAGTGCGCCGATGGAGGCGATGTTGATGATCTGGCCCGCGTTCTGGCGGTCCATCACCGGAAGCACGGCGCCGATGCCCCAGAGCACGCCCTTGACGTTCACGTCCACCATGCGCTCCCACTCGTCCTGCTTGCCTGCCGACATCGGCGACAGCGGCATCACACCGGCGTTGTTCACCAGCACGTCGATGCGGCCCCAGAGATCGAGGGCCGTGGCGGCAAAGGCGGCAAACTCCTCCCGGCTGGTCACGTCGAGTGCGCGGAACTCCACAGTGCCGCCGTCGGCCCCGATGTCCCCGGCAATCGCGGCAAGCCGGTCGGTGCGCCTGGCGCCGAGCAGGAGCTTGGCACCGGCGGCCCCGAGGGCGCGTGCGATGCCCTCCCCGATGCCGCTGGATGCGCCGGTGATGAGAATGACCTTGTCCATGTGCACCTCCATTGGTCCGCTCGTCTTGCGTCTGAGAGGAAGGTGGCGGAGATTGGCTGTCGCGTGTAGGCCCTCCTTCGTTGATGCTATGGTTAGCAAGACTGGACAATCGCCATGGATCTCAACCTTCTTCCGCTTCTGCTCGCCGTCGCCGAGGAGCGGAATTTCCGCACTGCCGCCGACCGGATGGGGGTGACGCGCTCCGCCGTAAGCCAATCCATCCGGCGGCTCGAGGACCAGCTGGGGACCGCTCTGGTCCTGCGCACCACCCGCTCGGTCCGCCTGACCGAGGCGGGCGCGGCGCTTGTCGGCGCGCTGCAGGCGCCGTTGACCGAGATCGGCGGTGCGCTGGAGGCCGCCGGGGCGCAGGAGAGGCCGCGCGGCCACCTCAGGCTGACGGCGACCTCGATCGCCGAGCCGTTCCTCTCCGGCCCGCTGCTGGCCGCCTTCGTGCAGCGCCATCCGCATGTGACGGTGGATGTGACGGTGACGGACGAGGAATTCGACATCGTCGCCCATGGCTTCGATGCCGGGGTCCGGCTGGGCGAGGTCATCGAGAAGGACATGATCGCGGTGCCGGTCGGCAGAGATCAGCAGGAGCGCGCCGCTGCCTCCCCGGCCTATCTGGCCCGGCACGGCGCCCCGGCCCATCCGCGCGAGCTGGTCGACCACCCCTGCATCGGCTGGCGCCGCGCGCCGGAGCTTGCCCCGCACCGCTGGGAATTCGTCGAGAACGATCAGCCGTTCGATGTGGCCGTGCAGCCCGGGTTCACCACGAACGACCTGCGCCTCATGATCCGGATGGCCCTCGCCGGCGCGGGGATCACCTTCGCCCCGGAGGATTGCCTGCGGGAGCATTTTGACGACGGGTCTCTCGTCCCCCTGCTGGACACGTTCCTTCCCCCCTTCCCGGGCTTCTTTCTCTACTTCCCGCAGCGGCGCAACATGGCCCCCAAACTGCGGGCGCTGGTCGACCATGTCCGGCGCTTCGGGGACCCGCGCGACGCCGTCGCCCAGTCGGCCCGAGGCGCGCCCGTATCTTGAGCGGATGGTGAGCGTGCGGCGCGCCGATCCGCGTCTGTCCGGGATGGCGGTGACAGAGGGCACGGGCCTCGTCATGCGCCCGTGTGCGTGGCCGGTGGCCGGTTGGAGCGCCGGACGAACCCGGGGCAACGCCTGCATCGCCGCGCCGCCGTGCCGGCGGTTGGGGTACTGGAGATACCGGATTGGCAGGCGCGGGCTCCGGTCCGCCGGAACCACGACCAGCCGCCCCTCGCCGATGGACGCCCGGGCGTGGTCCTCGAAGACACGGGCGATCCCGTGCCCGGCCAGGGCCGCCTGATGCGCGGAACCGAGCGTGAGGCGGCCCGGGGGCGCGATCTCCACCACCTTGCCGCCCGTCTCGAAACGCCACTCGGCAAGAGCGCCGCCGGGATAGCGGCGCCGGATGCAGGCGTGCCGCACGGGGCCGGCGCCCGGGGCGCGCCCGTCCCGGCAAGATACCCCGGCGCGGCCATGATCGCATGGCGCAGGGGCTGCCCCAGCGGCACCGCGATCATGTCCTGCGCCAGATGCTCATCGGACTGCACCCCGGCGTCATACCCCCCCGTGCGACGATGGCCCAGTCGCTCACGAGTTCGACGTTCACCTCCGGGTATTCCGCCATGACGGCGACGGCCAGCGGGCAGAGCAGTTGATCGACCGCTTCCGGCGCGCTGCTCCTCCCCGGGGCGGCGCCCCTTGCCCGCGCAGGGCCCGGGGCGGCGGGGGTGGATCGCAACAGCGGCCTCTACGGATTCCGCGTCGGCTGAAGAACGGCCTCCGCAAGCGACGCCTCTCTCAGGGGGCCCGCCTTTTCCCGGTAGTCGCGGTCCTGCACCATGTCGGCGAAGGCGCGCCGGCTGGGGTAACGGACCAGCGCCACGGCGTCCCAGGCCTGGCCGGTTTCGGCGGAAAGGGCCGGAAGGCCTTCGCCGACATAGACGATGTCCGCCCCGTATCTGGCCACGAGCGGACCGGCGACCTCAAGATATGCGGCGTATCGCTCCCGCCCCCCGTCCGGCCGGAACCGGAGCAGGTTGAGCATGACGATCGGCAGGCCGTCATCCTCGGCCATGAAACGTGTGAATTCTTCTTCAATGAGGGTCAGCATCCGCGGCTTTCCTTTGAGTGAGATGTTCCGGACGGTCCTTTCGGACCTGGTGTTCGGGAGGGGCCTTGCGTGACCGGACGCACACCGTGGTGCCTGAGCGTCCAGCCCTGCCTCGGGGCCCCCGGCCCGCTGCGCTTCAGTTCAGACCGCCGTTCGCGTAGACGGTCTCTCCGTTTACCCAGCCGCCGCCCTCGGAACAGAGCATGGCGATCACGTCGGCAATGTCCTCCGGGCGCCCGAGCCGGCCCAGCGGCGTTGCCTCGGGGATGCCTGCCAGGGCCTCTTCCCCGTGCTGGCGCAGCAACCGGGTGTCGACAGCGCCCGGGGCGACCGCGTTGACCGTGATGTTTCTTCCGGCAAGTTCCTTGGCCAGACCGCGTGCATAGATCTGCAGCTCCGCCTTCGTGCCGGCATAGGCGGCGGCGGCCGGGGGCGTTTGCCGAACGATCCCCGAGGACAGGGTGATGATGCGGCCACCGTCCCGCACATGGCGCGCCGCCTCGCGCAGCGTGTTGAAGCCACCCTTCACATTGGTGGCGATCATGCGATCGAACGCGGCGTCGGTCATATCCGCGAAGGGGCCGACATTCATGATGCCCGCGTTGCCGACAACCACATCGACACCGCCGAACGCCTCCTCGTTGGCCGCGAACAGGGCGCGCACCGCATCCGGATCGGCCACGTCCGCCTGCAGCCAGATCGCCCGCCCGCCTTCGGCTTCGATCCCGGCCACCACCTGCGCGGCCAGATCGGTACTGGAGAGACAGTTGACGGTGACGGCATAGCCGTCCCGGGCCAGCCGTCTGGCGGTGGCCGCCCCGATGCCGCGGGACGATCCGGTCACGATGGCGGCGCGGCCGCGCCCGGGCAGGGCGGCCTCCTCCGCGGCCGTCTGCGCAGAGGCCGCGCCGCCGAAGGCGAGGGCTGCCGGGCCGGCCGCAGTGAGCGTCAGAAAGCTGCGGCGGGAGCTGTCGGGGGTGTCGTTCGGTTCGGTCATGCTACAGGCTTCTTCGCGTTGAGCCCGCGAGGGTTCGGGCCGCGACGCCGGGTCCGGTCATGCGGGTGCATGAGCCAGTTCGCGACGCGGGCATCCTCCCGGGACGGTTCACAGGCAAGGCGAAGCAGGGGCCGGCACCCGATCCGAAGGAACGTCCTCGGGACGCCGTGGTCCGGTCCGGCGCATGGCCCGCGCTTCGAGCCTCAACCTAGTCGGAGCCGCCATCGACCAGAATGCTCAAAGCTCGATAAAACCTGCCTGTTCCTGCAATCGGGAGCGTTCCGGCCCGGCGCGGCACGCGATCATCGCGCCCCACCCGCTCAAGGCCAGCGCGGCTCTGCCTTCCGGTTCCGATCTCTCCGCCCGTCACCCGCGCGCATGGCCATGCCGCTCTGCAGCGTGTGGACGCGGCGTGCGAGCCGGGTCACATCCGGAGCCGCACGCAGTCCCCGTCCTGCGCGGCCCGGGCAAGCCGAAGGCGGATCACCCTGGCGCCGTCGGCGCGCCGTTGCCGGGTGAGGTCAACGAGTGCGGCTTGGCCGTCCCTGCCCCCCGCTGGCGCGGGTGAGCCTCCGGCCGCGCGGCCTGTCGCCGCGACAGCCGGTCCTCGCGGACGCCGAGCCGTGCAGGCGCGCGGCGACTGCCTCCCGCGCCGTGGGGGCACAGCCGAACCGTTCCGGCGTGCGGTGCCGGCAGAGGCTGCGCTGCTTGCCGAAGGCCTTTGCACAGGGACCGTCTTTCGACCCGAGGGCCGCAGGGCGGCTGGTTGTCCCCGGTCCCGGAGCCTCGGGCGGGTCGGCATTGGAGGTGGCCTCGCCCCCCTCCGCCCGGACGAATCGCGTCGCCTTGGCCGGGGCGTCCTCCCGGTCGAAGGACCGGGGTCTGCCGCGCCGGGGCGGCGCGGGAAGGGCCGGGCGCATCCGTTCCCGGGAGGCCGCTACAGCAGGCCCTCCTGCCGGGCCTGATGGACGGTCCGTACCGTGGGTGTGAAGCTGAGGCTGCGGGCCAGGGAGCCGTCGACATGAAGATACCACGGATTGGCCAGCGGCCCGGCCTTCGGCTCCATCGTCGCGCCGGAAAGGCTGACAAGCTCGAAGACCGACAGCGGCGCCTCGTCGGTGATGTTCACCACGCGGCCGTCGAACCTGCCCTCCAGCGCGAGCGAGACCGCCGTGGCGATGTCGCGGTGGTGGACCGTGCTCATGCGCTGCGCCGGGTGCCAGTCTCCGACATGCCCGGGCAGGGTTTCCAGATGCCCGTCCCCATCGCCGTAGACGAAGGGGAAGCGCAGGATCGACCAGGTGAGGCCGCTCTCGCGCAGCGCGGTCTCCGCCGCCACCTTGCTTGCGGGATAGGCGTGCTTCGGCTCGACCGGGTCGCTCTCCCGCCCGGGGTGCGGAGTGTCCGCGGCGTAGACGTGGCTGGTGCTCGACAGGATGAACCGCGCGTGCGGAGCATGGGCCTGCACCGCCGCGATCAGGTTGCGGGTGCCCTCGAGATTGCTTTTCCAGATCAGGTCGGTGTCGCGGGTGCGGAACACCGCGGCCAGGTGAACCACGGCGGAGACGCCGCGCACCGCCTGCGCCAGGGTCGCGGGGGCGAGGATGTCGCCCCGCGCCGCCTCGAAACCCTCCGGGCAGGGCTTGCCGGGGCGCAGGAGCAGTCGGCAGTCGTGTCCCGCGGCGCGCAGTCGGGGGGTCAGGCGCTGGCCCACGAGGCCGGTGGCGCCAGTGATCAGGATCGTCATCGGATCAGTCCTTTTTCAGAAGGGTCTGCAGGTTCCCGGTCGCCCTGCGCAGAACCCGGACGGTGGTCGCAAGCCCGGCGGGGTCGACGCCACCGAAGGCGGCGTCATGGATGAAGGACAGGTCCGGAAGCCTGCGCCAGAGCGCCTCCCCCGCCCCGGTCAGGGAGAGCAGGCGCTGGCGCTGATCGGCCCCATCGGCCGATTGCGCGACCAGCCCCTTGCGCACCAGCGTCGCGACGACACCGCTCAGCGTCGCGCGCTCAAGCTCCAGCATCCGCCCGAGGTCGCGCTGCACGGTCGGGCCGGACGTCGCCAGATGCCACAGAACGTACCACTGCGTGGAGCCCAGATCGTAGGGCCGCAACGTGGCGTCCATCACCGCGCGTCCGGCCATGTAGCAGCGCTTGGCCCAGGCGCCGACAGAGAGATCCTGTTCCGCCTCGGTCTCGGTTTCGGTTTCGGTTTCGGTCCCGGTCATGGGCGTTGTCCCTCTATCGTTAGCTACCGAACCATATTTGCAAGGTAGCTGACGATGTCAAGGGGCGGGAGGCCGGAGGCGCGGGGGGGAGCGACGGTTCGCTATGCTCCGGGGGCCACCGCCCTCAGCGTGTCGATGAAGGCCCGCAGCGACGAGGGCATGTGCCGATTGCGGGGGTAATAGAGCGCGAGCCCGTCGATGGCCGGGCACCAGTCCTCCAGGATCGTGCACAGCTGTCCGCTGTCGAGGAAGGGCCGCGCGAAATGCTCCGGCACATAGGCAATGCCGTGACCCGCCGCTGCGGCCTCGGCGAGCAGATCGTTGTCGTCCAGGGTCAGCGCGCCGGGGACATCCAGGGCAACCTCGGTGCCGCGCCGCGCGAACTCCCACCGATAGCGCTTGCCGCTGGGCAGGCGCTGGCGGATGCAGACATGCGCCTGCAGATCCTGCGGTGTGCGCGGCCTGCCGTTTTCGCGCAGGTAACCCGGCGCGGCCACGGCAATGAAGCGCGCCTCGCCGCCGAACCGCACGGCGACCATGTCCTGTGGAATGGCTTCGAGAAGCCGCACGCCCGCATCGAAGCCCTGCTTCACGATGTCGACGAGCTGGCCCTCCGAGACCAGGTCCAGTTCGACATCGGGACAGTTCGCCAAAAAGCGCGGCACGACCTCGCGCAGCAGAATCCGGGCACCGCTCTTGTTCGCATTGATCCGCAATATCCCGCTCGGGCGGCCACGCACCTCCGACAGCGAGTCGAGCGCGTCGTCGAGATCCCGCAGAACCGGGTCGAGCCTTTCGAGCAGGTCGGCGCCCGCCTGCGTCGGCGAAACGCTTCGGGTCGTGCGGTTGAGCAGGCGGACACCCAGCCGCGCTTCCAGCCCGATGATGGCGTGGCTGAGAGAGGAGCGCGAGACGCCCAGCGCATCCGACGCCTTGCGGAAGCTGGAGTGTCGCGCGACGGCCGAAAAGGCGGCGAGATCGTTCAGGCTGGGTCGCGTCATTCGTGAAAATCCTTCACCAGGCAATCCGTCATTGGCGCTCTTATAGCATCGGGCAACAGGGGCCAGATCCGCAAGGACCACAAACCCGAAGGAAACTCACATGACCAGAACATGGTTCATCACCGGCGCCTCCTCCGGCCTCGGCAAGGAAATGGCGATCCGGTTGCTCGCACGGGGCGACCGGGTGATCGGCACCTCCCGCAGCGCGGACGCGCTGAAGGCCCTCTCGGAGCGTTACCCGGACCGGTTCGATGCCGTCCCGCTCGACCTCACCGCGCCGGAGGACCTCCGGCGGGCCGTCGACCTCGCCTTCGACAGGCACGGTCGGATCGACGTCATCGTCAGCAATGCGGGTTATGGCCTCTTCGGCGCGGCAGAGGAACTGGAGCCGGCAGAGATCGACCGGCAGATCGCGACCAACCTGACCGGGTCGATCCACCTCATCCGCGCCGCCCTGCCCCACCTGCGCCGCCAGGGCGGCGGACGCATCGTTCAGGTCTCGTCCGAGGGCGGACAGATCGCCTACCCCAGCTTCAGCCTCTACCACGCCACCAAATGGGGCATCGAGGGCTTCATGGAAGCCCTCGCGCAGGAGGTGGCGCCCTTCGGGATCTCCTGCATCATCGCGCAACCCGGCCCCACGGGAACGAACTTCGGCGCAAACCTCGTGGTGGCCGAGGCGACCCGGGCCTATGCTGATACACCCGCCGGCGCCGTGCGCCGCGCGATCGGCGACGGCAGCTTCGTCGTGAGGGGAGACGCGGCCCGGACCGCCGCGGCGATGATCGACGCCGCTGACAGCGAAACGCCGCCCCTGCGCCTCACCTTGGGCAGCACGGCCTACGAGTCGATCTCCGCAGCCCTCAGGGCCCGCCTCGCCGCGCTCGAAGCCCAGCGCGACGTGGCCTTCGCCGCGGATCGAACGGACCTCTGAGCGCAGAAGTCCCGCCATCTCCGCCTTCCCGACAGACAGACAGACCAAGATCGGACATCACATGAACATCAGAAAGCTGGCCATTGCTCTCGCCCTGACCCTCGCCCCCCTGCCGGCCCTGGCGCAAGACGCGCGCCCGAACGAGGTCGTCGGTACCTGGCGCATGGTGCAAGCCACGCTCGACCCGGGCGGCGAGGCCATCCTCCCCTACGGCCCCAACCCGAACAGCATGCTGGTTTTCACCCCGGACATGCATTTCGTGGAAGTGCTCACGAACGGCGACATGCCGCGCTTTGCCTCCGATGCGCGGGGCGACGGCACCGACGCGGAAAACCGCGCCGCGATGGCGCAGAGCATCGGCTTCTTCGGCACCTATACGGTCGACGAAAACGGGGTGTTCAGCGGCAACCGGGTCGAAGGGGCCACCTTTCCGAACTGGGTGGGCAGCACGCGGACGACCGATGAGCTGATCCTGACGGTCCGCGGCGACCGGATGTTCGAGACCTTCACCCGGCCCGAGGGCACGCGCATCGAGATCGAATGGGAACGCGTGAACTGACCGGCCCGCGCCGCACGGCCCGATATCGGGTTCCGCCCGTCACCGCGCCGTGCCACGACGGAGGAGCAGCCCATGCCCATTGACCGCCGTACCGAATCCGGATCGGGGCGCTTGCGGGCACCACTACGCGTGCGGCGCCCTCCTTGATGTTCCGCCCCGCGCACACCGGGGCTACAGATCGGCCGGATGTGGCCACCCCGGGAGGTCACCGCTTCCTGCCCGGGAGCTTCGGGATCACGGTTCTTCGCGACGGAATGCTCCCGCCTCCCGGCCTGCACCCGATCTTCGGTGCGGACCGGGAGGCGGGCGAAGTCGCCGCGCGGATGGAGGAGAACTGCCTGCCGACCGGGCGCCTGGTGGGCCGGTTCGATCCGGTTCCGGTCAACACCGGTGCCGAGCGTATTCTCTTCCATGCCGGGAATGCGCCCGAGGGGCGGGATCATGGCACCGGACGGATGCTCCCGCACATCATGGCCGCGCGCCACACGCCGTTGCGGACGCGCAGATTACGTTTGCGCCGCGTCTCGGGCGTCTGCCGGCCGGGATGACCCGCGTCCGCAAGGGCCTGTGCGGTCCCGTGGCCCGTTCCGCCTGCCCCCGTCACGATCCTGGTGCGGCCCGCCACGTCGGGGCCGTTCTGCGTCGTCCATCCGGTCATCCGTTCAGCGCCCGTGTTCCGGCAGGAGATGCTGCGGTGCCGCAGAGACCCGGCTGATCCGGTACACGGAGGCAGGAGGCAGGTTCCGGAACGTTCCCCCGATGCGCTTTGCGTCCAGGCCCAGACGGTCGAGCATCGGCCGGGGCACCGGGCAGCGCGGCCCGTAGGTGAACTGGTACAGCGCGGCTCCGGGGCGCAGGTGACGGAAGGTTCCGGTCAGGATGGCCATCACCGTGCGCGGCGGCATCGACAGCAAACCGAGGCCGCTGACGGCGGCGCCTGCCTTGCGGCCACCGAAGAGCTGCTGCACCCGCAGGCGCTCCGCACTCATCTCCAGAACCTGCACCTGTGGAAACCGCGCCCTGAGCAATGATGCGAACCCGGCATCCAGTTCGATCAGGGTGAGTGCCTCCGGATCGAGGCCCCGCGCGATCAGCGCCTTGGTGAACACCCCGGTTCCCGGCCCGAGTTCGAGCACGGGGGCATGGTGCATCCCGATCTCCGAGGTGATGAGAGCGGCCAGCGCCCCACCGGACGGGGCGATTGCGGCCACCCGCAGCGGCGCCGCCCTCCAGGAGCGCAGAAAGCGGAGCGTGTCGGAGGTCTCGGCGCATGTGTCGACGGCTTGCCCGCGCGGGCGCGCACGACAGCCGGACGCGCGCGCGCCGTGGCCTTCGGCAGTCGCCCCCGTCAGCTCCGGGTCGCCTTGCGCATCCGCCGCCCTGGTCCGACTTGTCCTGGGGTCAACCATGTCGGCTCTCCCCGGTCTGAAAGGGCGCACTCTTGTGCTGGCACGATGTCGGGGAGAGAGGGGGCACTGCAGTCATGGATGTTTCCCTGGGGTTGCTCGGATCGCCGAAAGATGGGGCCGGACAATCCGCATCCCTTGCCCGATCCGGGCGAAAACCTGCCTGAAACTCCGGGCGTCTGGTCAGCGCCGGTGGGACCGCCCATATTCGGTTCAGGGAAACTGACCGGGAGCGCGACCGTGACATCCGACCTTGCAAAAGCCTTCTCCAGCTACGTCGCGGCGCATGGCGGGCCCGATGCGCTTTCGGTAACTCCTGTCGAAAACCTCTTCTTGATGTGCAGCACGAAGACGCGGCTGCCGTTTCGGAAGATGTACAGGCCCTCGCTCTGCATCGTGGCGCAAGGGGCCAAGAGGATCGAGGTGGCCGAAACGGTGCTGGACTATCCCGCGGGCACCGCTCTCGCGATCAGCGTCGAGCTGCCGGGCTACGGGGGCGTGACGCAGGCCAGTTCCGAGGCGCCTTTCCTCGGCATGACGATCGAGTTCGACATGAACATGATCCGCGCCGTTCTGGACAAGCTGCCGGCGCCGCCGCCCGCCACCCCGGACGGCTCGGGGCTTTTCGTCGAACGGCTCAGCGACGCCCAGCAGGATTGCATTGCCCGGCTGGTCCGGCTGCTCGGGATGCCGGAGGCGGTGCCGGTGCTCTACCCCGCCATCATGCAGGAACTCTACTATTGGCTGCTCGTCGGACCGAACGGCGGAGAGATCGCCAAGATGGTCCGGTCAGAGAGCCATACGCAGCGCATCGCCGACGCGATCTTTCACCTGCGCCGGGTTTTCCGGAGGTCGGTCAGGATCGAGGAACTGGCCGACGTCGCCTGCATGAGCCCCTCGTCCTTCCATCAGCACTTCAAGACGCTGACGTCGATGACGCCGCTCCAGTATCAGAAGCAGCTCCGCCTGATCGAGGCCCGGCGCCTGATGGTGATGGAGGCGGCGAACGTCACCAGAGCCGCCTTCGAGGTGGGATACGAAAGCCCGTCGCAGTTCAGCCGCGAGTATTCGCGCCTGTTCGGCAGCCCTCCGAAGCAGGATGCCATGACACTGCGCCCGCATCGCACCCAACTGGGGCTCTGACAGCCGCAAGCGGGCGGTGCCGCGACGATCCGTGCATGCCTGCCCCGGGCCAGGCTCCGCCCGGGCCTATCGGGCTGCCTTCGCGAAGAAATCGACGAAGGCGCGCAGCGCCGGTGGCATGTGCCGGCGGCTCGGATAGTAGAGATGCCAGGCCGGAAGCCGGGGCGTGAACCTGTCCAGAACTCTCACCAGACGCCCCTCTCCAAGGGCGTTCTGCGCGTAGGGAAGCGCCACGCGGGCCAGGCCGGTTCCCCCCACGGCCGCCTCCACCGCGTGCCGGGCAGTGCTGACGGTCAGCCGGCCCCGTGGCACGATTGCGATGTCCTCGTCGCCTGCCCGGAACCGCCAGGGGAAGATCCTGCCGCTCGGGAAGCGGTGCCGGATGCACTCGAAATGCGTCAGGTCCTGTGGTGTGTCGGGCCGTCCCTCGCGCTCGAGATATGCCGGCGATCCGACAACGGCGTAGTCCTGCTCCGGCCCCAGCGGCAGCGCGATCATGTCTTGCGCCATCTCCAGCCCGAGCCGGATGCCGACATCGTAGCCCTCGGCGACGATATCGACATTGCTCGCATCCTCGAAGATCTCCACGGCGATGTCCGGATAGCTGTGCAGGAACGCCGGCAGGTGCGGCACGATCAGCCAGTCGAGCGCAGGCGCGGGCGCGTTCACCCGCACCCGGCCCGAGGGGCGCCCGCCGAGCGAGCGGACTTCGTCGAGCGAGGCCCGGATGTCGGCCAGTGCCGGCATCAGACGACGCGCCAGCAGATCGCCGGCCTCCGTCGGGACCACGCTCCGCGTGGTCCGGTTGAAGAGCCGGACCTGAAGGTCTTCCTCCAGTGCGCGAATGGTCTGGCTGAGCGCGGAGCCGGTCAGCCCCCGTTCCCGCGCGGCAGCAACGAAGCTGCCGTGACGCACGACGGCGAGGAAGGATTCGAGATCGGTCTGGCGCATGGCGACATTTAATTAGGGCTGCTTCACAGTCATCGTAGCAGAAGCCGTCTAATCTTTCCAATGGCCTGATCCCATTCTTGTCCGAGACCGGCAGAGACCCGGACACCGGCAGGAATGGAGAGACCATCGAAATGCTGCAGCATCGCACCGTCAGACGGACCTGGCCGCATGCCCCCGGGCCGGCACGGGCCGGCGAGCGGACCGCACCCGGTCACGCGACCGGCATGTGCCCGACCGGGGCCCGCCCTGGCGGACCCACGGAGGCGCGCGTGTCGATATCGCGGCTTTGGGCAGGTTTTTTGAAGCTTCAGGCATGTGCGTCCCCCCTGTCGCGCTCACACTATCGGAACGGCAGCCCGGTCGGGGCCGGGCCGATGCCCACCCCGCCGGAGCGCGCCGTGCCACGGATCCGCCTGCTCCCCCCCCGGCGTGCCTCGGCACGGAGGATTTCCGCCCCCCGCTTCCGGAAAGGACAGCCCAATGATCCGATCGCCGCTTCGCCCGCCCGGCTGCCGTCACCCCCTCTGGTTCGGGGCCGCAACTGCCCTGCTCACAGCCCTTTCCTGCGCCCCGGCCGGCGCGCAGGGCGCGGAGGGCGAGCGCCTGTTCCGCCAGCGCTGCGCGGCCTGCCACAGCGTTGAGACCGGCGGGCGCGGCAGCGGCCCCTCCCTCGCCGGCGTTCTCGGGCGACGGGCCGGAACGCTCGGCGGGGCGCGCTACTCGCAGGCGATGCAGGGCGCCGGTCTGGTCTGGGATGCGGAGACGCTGGACGCCTTTCTGCAAAACCCCCGCGACACCGTCCCCGGCACGAGGATGGCGGTGCGCATTCCCGACCCGGAACAGCGCGCGGCGATCATCTCCTTCCTTCGGGACGCCGGCGCCGGCGGCTGATTTTCGCAAGTCACGACAGCAACATGCACGACAAGGAGCCACCATGGTCACTCTCAACCTGAACGGCCGGGCGATCGACCTGAAAGCCGACCCCGACACGCCGCTGCTCTGGGCGCTGCGGGACGAGCTGAAACTGAAGGGCACGCGCTACGGCTGCGGTGCCGGGATGTGCGGCGCCTGCACCATCCATGTCGACGGGCAGGCGACCTTCGCCTGCCAGATGACCATCGGCGACGCCGAGGGCAGCGAGATCACCACCATCGAGGGCCTCTCGGAGACGGGCGATCACGCCGTGCAACAGGCCTGGATCGCCGAACAGGTGCCCCAGTGCGGATATTGCCAGTCAGGCCAGATCATGCGGGCCGCCGCCCTGCTTGCGCGCAATCCCCGGCCCAGCCGACAGGAGATCATCGACGAGATGTCGGCCAACCTGTGCCGCTGCGGCACCTATCCCCGCATCATCCGCGCCATCGAGCGCGCCGCCCGGGAGAGCTGATCGATGATCCCTCACACCACGCATCCCACACGCCGCGGCTTCCTGAAGGGCTCCGGCGCCCTGTCCTTCGCCCTGCTGGCCACCGGCGGCGCCGCCGTGCTTCCCTCGGAAACCGAGGCACGGCACCTGCCCGATGGCCGGGTCACCGCATGGGTGACGATCACGGCCGACAACCGCATGACGATCCTGTTCGGCTCGGCCGAGATGGGTCAGGGGGTGAGCACCTCGCTGCCCATGATCGTCGCGGAGGAGCTGGATGCTGACTGGTCGACGGTCGCCTCGGAGCAGGTCAGCACGGATCCCGAGCGGGTCTACGGCAATCCCATGATGGGCGGCGTCCTCTTTGCGGCGGGAAGTTCGTCGGTCGAGGGCTACTTCACCCATCTGCGGCAGGCCGGGGCACAGGCCCGCCAGATCCTGATCCGGATCGCCGCCGCACACTGGGATGTCCCCGCCGAGGAGATCACCACCCGGCAGAGCACGGTCGCACATGGCCCGAGCGGCGCGTCGATGACCTACGGCGAGGTCGCGGCCCTCCCGGACCCGGCCTGGCCCACCGGCGAGATGCCGGAGCCCGAGCTGAAGGCGCGCGCCGACTGGACCATCATGGGCACCGATGTCGCGCGGCTCGACAGTCCCGGCAAGACGACCGGGGCGCCGGTCTATTCGATCGACGTGGATCTGCCCGGCATGCTCCACGCGGCACTGCTGCTGGCACCGGTCGAGGGCGAGACGCCGACCCTGAACTCCGACACCGCCACGCGTGCGGTCGAGGGCGTGGTGGATGTCATCGTGATGGACCATGCCGTGGCGGTGCTGGCGCAGCATTTCCCGGCAGCCCTTGCGGGGCGCGATGCACTGGACGTCCGCTGGACCGAGACCTCGCCCTTCCGCAAGGCCAACAGCGCCGACGAGCTGGTCGCCCTGGCCCGGTCCGCCGACGACATGTCCGCCGACGCCGTGGTCTGGGAAAGCCGCGGCGACGGTCCGGCGGATTTCACCTCCGCCGAGGCGGTGACCGGCACCTACACGACGGAACATGTCTACCACGCGCAGATGGAACCGCTGAACGCCGTCGCCTCGGTCGATGCCGACGGAATGGGGGCGGAGATCTGGCTCGGCACGCAAAGCCAGACCGTCTCGATCATGGTCGCGGCCGCCGTTCTGGGCACCACGCCGGAGCGCATCCGCTTCCACGCGATGCAGATGGGCGGCGCCTTCGGACGACGCACGGTGTTCGCCCGCGAGCAGATGCGCGACGCACTGCTGCTGTCGAAGGCGACGGGACACCCGGTAAAGGTGATCTGGACGCGCGAGGATGATGTCAGGAACGGATGGCTCCGCCCGGCGACGGTGCAGCGTCTCGACGCGGTGCTCGATGCCGGGGGCTACCCCACCGCCCTGCGCCACCGGGTTGCCTCGCCCTCGATCTTCCAGTTCGCCATGCCCGACCGCTGGAACCCGGAGACCCGCCGCGACCTCCTCGTGATGGAAGGCGCCGAGAGCAGCGACTACGACTTCGGCACCTTCCAGGCCGAACATGTGCTGGTGCCGCGGCAATCGCGCCTCTCCGCCTGGCGCGGCATCGGCTGGGCGCCCAACTGCTTCGCCCGCGAGTGCTTTCTGGACGAACTGGCCGAACGCGCCGGTGTCGATCCCGTCAGCTACCGGCGCAGGCTGCTCGCCGGGTCGCCAAGGGCGCTGGCCGTTCTCGATGCGGCGGTGGAGATGTCGGGCTTCGGCAACGCCCCCGAGGGGCGGGCCCACGGGCTGGCCTTCGCGGGCTACAAGAAAACCCTGGCGGCAGGCGTGGCGGAAGTGTCCCACGAGGGCGAGA
The DNA here is from genome assembly GCF_005887635.2 of Paroceanicella profunda. GTDB lineage: Bacteria > Pseudomonadota > Alphaproteobacteria > Rhodobacterales > Rhodobacteraceae > Paroceanicella > Paroceanicella profunda. The sequence continues at coordinate 3,684,275 of NZ_CP040818.1, forward strand.
GGCTGCGCGTTCACCGCTTCTGGGCTGCGATAGACCCCGGCATTGTCATCCATCCGCAGGCATATCGCGCCCAGGTCGAGGGCGGCATCATGTTCGGCCTCTCGAGCGTGCTGCGGGAACGTTCGACCTTCACCAACGGGCAGATCGACCAGAGCAACTTCTATGACTACGAGCCGATCCGGATTTCGGACATCCCGGACATCGAGGTGCGGTTTGTCGAGTCAGGCGAGCCGCCGAGCGGAGGCGGCGAAATCGGCGTGCCGATGACGGCACCCGCCATCTCGAACGCCTTCCGCAGGCTGACGGGAGAGGCCCGCAGGCGCCTGCCCTTCGTCACGGGAGCCTAGGCGAACCGGCCTGCAGGCGGCCCCGGTGCTGGTCCCCCTACCCGGACCAGCACCGCCACCGGAGGCAGGCCTGCTGCTCCGCGCCCAGGGCCGGACCGCGGACTCCCGGCCTTGGGACGGATCGCTGCCACGGGGGTGCTCCTCTCGCCGCGCTTCAGCCTGAACGCCTTCCGCGCCGCCGTAGTCTTCGGTGCCTTCATCCGAATCCGCTGCTCCAGCCAGGGAACCTCAGCGGACGGCCCCTTCTTCAAACCATCCGGTTCCCGGGGGGGCAGAGCAAGGTCCGAAGCCGGTCCGGCGCAGGCGCAGGACCGGCAGCACCGGTGCTAGAACGCGGACCTGCCGATCGAGGCGCCCCCATCGACGTGCAGCGTCTGCCCGGTGACGAAGGCGGCATCGTCCGAGAGGAGATATTCGATCGCGGCCGCCAGTTCATCGGGGCGAGCGAACCGTCTCATGGGAACGCCGGAGAGGTAGCGGGCTTCGCCGTCGCTTCCAACCGGGTTGTTGGCCCGGAACAGCTCCGTTTCGGTCGGCCCGGGCGAGACGGCGTTGACGGTGATCCCGGTCGGGGCGAGTTCGAGCGCCCAGCTGCGCGTGAAGCTCACGAGGGCGGCCTTGGCGGCGGCGTAGCTCGTGCGTTCGACACTGCCCAGAACGGTGAGGCTGGACACATTGACGACACGCCCCCAGCCGCGGCTGCGCATGCCGGGCAATGCCGCCTGCACGGCCACCAGAGCGGGATGCAGGTTGACGCGCATCACCTCTTCCAGGGTCTCGACGGCGATATCGCCGAGCGGCGCCGCCCGGACCAGCCCGACGTTGTTGATCACGCCGTCCACATTGCTGTCCCTGACGATCCTGGCCAGATCCTCGTTGGCGGCGCGATCCGAGAGATCGAGCGCATGGAGCGGGCCCGGGAAGGTTCCGGTCGGGTTGCGGGCAATGCCGATGACGCCGTGGCCGCGGGCGGCAAGTCGGTGAGCGAGGGCGAGACCGATGCCCTTGCTGGCGCCGGTGATCAGGAATGTTCTCTTCATCGGACAGCTCCTCTGGCCCTGCCCCCGGGGAAGCAGGGCCGTCATGGGGGGAAGGGATCAGGCGGCGCGGCCTGACGCGAGGCGGAGGGCCGGAAGCATGTCTTCCGGTTCCGGACGGCGCGTGTAGTCTGGGTTCACCTCGGCATAGAGGATCACGCCATCCTGGCCGACGACGTAGCGGGCGGGCATCGGCAGCGTCCAGCTCGGATCGCCGTTGAAGGCCGGCAGGTCGTTCTTCAGCGACTTGTAGAGCTCGACCAGGTAATCCTGCATCTCGAAGCGCAGGCCGAAGGCCGCGGCCACGTCGTTATGCGGGTCCGACAGGATCGGGAAGGTCAGGTTGTTCTGGCGCAGCGACTTGCGGCTGTTGACCGGGTTCTGCGGCGAGATGGCGACAAGCTGCGCGCCCAGCGCCTCGAACTGCGGCAACGCTTCCTGCAGCGCCTGCAGTTCCATGTTGCAATAGGGGCACCAGACGCCGCGGTAGAAGCTGATCACCAGCGGGCCCTGCGCCAGAAGATCGGCGGAGGAAACCGTCTTGCCCTCGGGATCGGCGAGGCTGAAGGCCGGCAGCGTGTCGCCCGCCTTCAGCGCCTTCTGGGCGGCACCCGAGGCGATCAGCTCGGCGGTGGCGCGGTTCATGGTCTCGATGACGGAATGGGGCACGTTGAACGGCGGCTTGCCGGCCTGGAAATCGGCCTTGAAGGCATCGAGCTTGGATTGGAGTGTCATGGCTTTGCTCATCTTTTCTGAACGGGGAGACGTGCCGGGCGTCGCGCCGAAGCCCGGCGGGTGGAGGGGAGCGGTCAGCCGTCGGCTGCCATCGTGCGGGCCACTTCGGCGGCGCTGATGCCTTCCAGCGCCAGGCCGTAGCCGACACCTTCATCGATGATACGGCGCAGCTTCTGCGTCAGGGCAATGCGGGTGTAGCGGCTGGTGAGGGGCGGAAGCGCCGCCAGGCCTTCGGCGATCTCCCGCGCACGGGAGAGCAGCTTTTCGGCGGGCACGATCTCGTTGACGACGCCCCAGTCCCTGGCGGTTGCCGCATCGAGCACCTGGCGGGTCAGGATGAAATACCGGCCGCGAATGCTGCCGATCACTTCCGGCCAGAGCAGGTTGACGCCGTCGCCGGGCACGATGCCGAAGTCGAAATGCGGCTTGTCCTGGAACACGGTTTCCGGGGTGGCGAGGATGATGTCGGTCAGCAGCGCATATTCGGAATGCAGGAGGACCGGACCGTTCAGCGCGGTGATCATCGGCACTTCGATGTCGAGGATGTTCATGAGGACCTTCTTGCCCTCGCGATAGATCTTGTCGTAGCCCAGCGGCGAGAAGAAATCGAAGCCCTCGGGGCTGATCGCATCCATGAAGGCATCGCCCGAGCCGGTGAGGATGACGACGCGGTTGTCGGCGTCCGAGCCGACCTGATGGAACAGCTCGACGAACTGCTCATGCGTGTGGCCGTTGAAGACGAGCTTGCCGCCGTCGGTGTGGAAGGCGATTTCGAGGACACCGCTCGGCGAGCGCGTCAGCCGGGCATTCGGGAAGCTGTTCTTGTAGGTATCGAAGCGGGACATGGGGATACTCCTGTGTGGTGGTCGGGTTTCAGGGCCGGAACGGAAGAGGATGCGGGACAGGAAGCGCACGGGTCAGGCCGACGCCGGCGCTTCCACCAGCGCCTCGACGCGGGCGATGGCGCGCTGCACGGCAGGGCGTTCCATCACGGTCTCGAACCAGCGGGACAGGTTCGGGCGCGCGTCGAGCGTGAGGCCGGGGAATTGCCGGCGCCACAGCCAGCCGAAATGCGCGATGTCGGCGATGGTGAAGGCGTCACCGGCCATGAAGGCCTGACCGGCGAGCTTCGCATCGAGGAGGCCGAGAATGCGCTCGGCCTCGGCGGTGAAGCGGGCCTCGGCGATCGGCTGCGGCTCCGGCGAGAAGCGCTTGAAGAAGCCGGCGTTGCCGAAGGCGGGGCTGAGGGCCGAGGCGTGGAAGAAGAGCTGTTCGAAGACGCGGGCACGCGCCGCGCCCCCGGTCGGCAGGAGCGCCCCGGTCTTCTCCGCAAGGTGGACAAGGATCGCGGCACTTTCCGTCAGCACGAGGCCGCCATCCACCAGCACGGGCACCTTGCCGTTCGGGTTGAGCGTGACGAACGCCTGTTCCTTCTGTGCGCCGGTGCGGACGTTCACTGCCTTCAGCTCATAGGGAAGGCCGAGTTCCTCCAGCGCGATCGGCACCTTGACGCTGTTGGGAGTGGCAAAGGCGTGGACTTCGATCATCGTTCGTCTCCATCGGATCGTGTTCGTTGGAGAGAGGTATGACCATTCCGGCGCGCTTGCGGCAGGCGGCTTGAAGCCATATTGCTTATTCCCTGGGGGAATAGGCAATGGACCGATTTCAGGCGATGACCGCATTCGTGCGGGTGGTGGAGACAGGATCGTTCTCGCAGGCGGCCCGACAGGTTGGTGTCGGGCAGCCGGCGGTCTCGAAGACGATCGCGCAACTGGAAGACCGGCTTCAGGTCCGCCTGCTCATCCGGTCGACCCACGGCCTGTCGCCGACCGACGCCGGGGTTCGCTTCTACGAACGGGCGAAGACGGCGATCCATGAGGCGGACGAGGCCGAGACGGAAGCGAAGGGCGCGGGGGCAGGGTTGTCCGGACGCCTTCGGGTGTGCGCGGCCACCACATTCGCGCGGCTGATGATCATTCCGCGCCTGCCGGAGTTCCTGGAGGCCCACCCGGAACTGGACGTGGACGTGGTCCTCGACGACCGGATGATCGATCTCGTGTCCGAGGGCATCGACGTGGCGCTGCGCATGGGCGAACTCGCCGACTCCTCCGCCGTCGCGCGACGTCTCGCAACCGGCCGGCGGTCCGTGGTCGCGACCCCTGCCTATCTCGGGAAGCACGGCGTGCCGCAGGTGCCGGCTGACATCGCCGCGCATCAGGCCGTGGTCTATTCCCAGCTCGGCAGAAACTGGACCTTCCGCAAGGATGGAACCGAAGCGTCCGTCGCCGTCGCCGGCCGGGTTCAGTTCAGCGCGGCCGAGGGCATTCGCGCAGCGGTCAAGGCTGACATGGGGCTGGCCGTCACCTCGGACTGGATGTTCTGGCCGGAACTCCTGAGCGGCGAGGCGACACGCGTGCTGGAAGACTGGGAGCTTCCGAACATAGACCTCTGGGCGGTCTTCCCCACCGGGCGCCTTGCAAGCGCCAAGGCGCGGGCGTTCTCGGACTTCGTGGAGCGGGTCCTCGGGTAGGCTCGCGCTCCCTGGCGCGGGTTCACCAGTCCGCAGGGATGCACACAGGCCCGCATCCGGGACGCCCCCGAACGCAGGCTGTCGCTGAAACGAGGGCGCGGAGCGGCTGTTCCCGAGGCGTCCCGAGATGTCCGATGCCGCAGGGCCGCACGCGCGCCCTTGCCGGACAGGCGCCGGAGCGCCGCCCGGCTTACGCCCGCTCCCGCTTGCCGGGCCCTCCCCGCCGCCCCGCAAGGATACACCCGATCGCTGCCAGCTGGATCGCGGCAGCACAGGCGAACAGCATCTCCGATCCGGCCGCGCCCGTTCCCTCCTGCCCGCGCAGCAGGCCGAACGCCGCCGGCGCAAAGGCATACCCCGCCTGACCGATGGCGACGATCATGGGCACGACACGGGCAGTCTCGGCCGGGGTGAACTCCTGCTGCGCGATCAGGGGCGGCAGGGACGTGGCGTTGCCGATCCCCAGTCCGAACAGTACGATGCCGAGCAAGAGCCACGCCCCACCGTCACCCGCCGACAGGATGAACAGCAGCGAGCCGGCCACCTGCACGCCGTAGCTGGCCGAGGCGACCAAGCGGCGGTCGGCGGAGGCCGGCATCACCCACCCCACCATGGATCGCCCGAGGATCGCAGCCAGCGTGGCGCCGCCCATGGCGATGCCCGTCACCCCCTCGCCCAGCACCGGAACCAGCAGCGAGACCAGGTGCGCCAGCAGCCCGATCTGGGCAAAGAGCCCGAGCGTCATGCCAGCGGCGAGGGTTACGCATCTGCGGTCGCGCAGGATTGAGTGCCGGAGGGGCGATGCATTCCGGAGCGCCTGGTCCGGGAAGCGCGCTCCCTCCCTGCCGTCCGGGTGTTGCCCCAGGCTCTCGGGCGTGTGCCGGAACACCAGCACCGAAAGGAGCACGACGACGATGACCATGACCCCCCCGATGGCGAGGCTGGCGGGAACGAAGCCGACGCCCGCGATCACCGCGATCCAGAGCGGCGAGAAGATGGCGCCCCCCAGACTTGCGCCGTTATAGGCCATGCCCAGGGCCGCGGGGCGCCGCCGGTCGAACCACGGTGCGACCAGCGCATTCACGGCGGCGGCCCCCATCGTCACCCAGCCCGCCCCACTGGCCAGCGCGGAGAGGAACAGCTGCCATGGCTCTGCCGCCAGGGCCCAGCCCGCGATGCCGAGCGCCAGAAGGCCGGCACCCGCGGTGGTCACGGCCGGCACGCCGGAGTGCCGGTAGAGGCGCGGCAGATTGGACACCACCACGGCCCCCAGAAGGAAATGCGCCGTCACCGCCATCGAGACCATGGCCACCGGCCAGCCGGTCTGCGCGACGACGGCATAGAGAAACACCGGCGGGCCATAGAAGCCGACGCCCCAGCCGAAGGTGGCCAGCACGAAGGTGGCCGTGACGACATGCCAGCCAAAGAACGGGCGGGCGGCGGGTGCAGGTTGGTGCATGGAAATACCTCGTTGATTTCCCGCCGGTTGTCGCCGCAAATCCACCCCTGATGCTTCGGTGAGGGCCGAAGCATTCGCCCAGATTCTGTGCCAGAGTGTTTCCAGCCGGAGGAGCCCGCATGGCCACGTCGAACCGCATTGCCGAAGTTGCCGCCGCCGTGGGCGAGCCCGCGCGCGCCGCCATGCTGGCCGCCTTGATGGACGGGCGCGCCCTGACCGCGACCGAACTGGCCGGCGTCGCTGCGGTCACGCCGCAGACAGCCAGCAGCCATCTGGCCCGGTTGAGCACGGTCGGGCTGATCGCCGTCGAAAAGCAGGGCCGTCACCGCTATCACCGGCTCGCCGGCCCCGAGGTGGCGCGGATGATCGAAAGCGTCATGCAGATCGCCGGAGGTGTCCCGCGGCAGCGGCCCCCGCGCCGCGTCGGCCCGAAGGACGCGGCCCTGCGCGAGGCACGCACCTGCTACGATCACCTCGCCGGCGCGCTTGGTGTCGGCATCGCCGATGCCTTGCGCACCAGTGGCGCGGTCGAGATCGCAGGCGATGCGGCGGTCCTGACCGGGATCGGCCGGGCACGGATGCAGGACCTCGGCATCCTCGCGCCCGAGACGCACGGCGCCCGGCCCGTCTGCCGCCCCTGCCTGGACTGGAGCGAGCGCCGCCTCCATCTGGCCGGCGTCCTGGGGGCTGCCATCTGCGCCCATGCACTGGAGCGGAGCTGGGTTCGCCGCCGCCCCGGAACGCGCGCGCTGGAGGTCACGCCTGCGGGCAGGATCGGCTTCCGGGATGCCTTCGGGGTCGATCACGCTGCCGGCTGAGGAGCCCTGTCGCCCGGCAGCGCCCGGCAGCGCCCGGCAGCGCCCGGCATCGCCCGGCATCGCCCGGCATCGCCCGGCATCGCCCGGCATCGCCACGATCAACTGCCGTGCCCTGGAGCGCCTGCCGCGAGGCGCCTCGATCGGCCCGCGCCGCGCTCGTTCAGGGCCCGCGTCCATGGCAAGGCCATGTCGCGCACCAGCGGTGGCGGGCGGAACGCTCTCGTACCGGGCGCCTTGCGTCTCGTGCGATGGCAAGCCCCCCGGACCGCGCGGGGAATCTTGCGCTGTGCACATCGGTTGCCGGATCAGGCCCGTGCCATGCCGCCATCGGCGACGAGGTAGGCGCCTGTGGCAAGGCCCGAGCCTCCTGACGCCGGGAACAGCACGGCCGTCGCGATCTCTTCGGCACGCCCGCTGCCGCCGCGCGGCATTGCACGAGACGCAGCGCGGCTGCATGGTCACCGAAGGGATTCGGGCCGACGATCCGGCCGCCCGCGCCATTGCCGTGATGCTGGGAGCGCCGGGTTCGCCGGGATCACGCCCCTGACCACGCGGACACCATCACCGACCATATCCTGCCGACCCTTCGCGACCTTTCCTCCCTCGCCTGTGCCGGACGGGATCCGGAGACGCTGGTGAACTGCGCGGAGCTGGCGGGCAAGGCGCCTGCCCGGGCGTCCAGTTGCGCCCGGCGCCCCTTCGTGACGAGAGGCCCGGCCGGTCTCCCGGATCATGCGCTCTGGCAGACCGCCTCGAGATTGTTGCCATCGGGGTCGAGAACGAAGGCGGCGTAATAGCGGGGGTGGTAGCGTTCGCGAATGCCCGGCGCGCCAGTGTCGGTGCCGCCGGTGGCGAGCGCCGCCGCGTGAACCGCATCGACCTGAGCGCGGGTCACGGCGGTGAAGGCGACGTGGATGGGGCGGCCCGTGTCCTCCTCCCCATGGATCCAGAAGACGGGATATCCGTCGCGGCCGAAGCCGTAGCGCGGCGTGCCGCGCGCGGTGCGCGCCGGATCGACACTGACGACCAGCGACAGGCCCAGTGGCGCCAGCACGGCCTCGTAGAAGCGCCGCGATGCCGCAACGTCGGCCACGCCGATCTCGATGTGATTGATGATGTCCATATCATCCTTTCCCGATGCCGGTTCCCGCGCGCGCCTGTCCCGGCGTCGCGGGACCACCTTCACCGTCGCGCAGGCGGCATGCCGGGGCCTGTTCCAGATCCGCGTCGATGCGCGTGATGCGACCATCTGCGTCGACCGTGAGGTCCAGCCGGCCGATCTCATGGCCGAAATCGCCCGTGAAGTCGACGCGCAACCCGGCGCGGCCCTCCGCCAGGGGAGCGATGGAGAGCAGCCGCGTGACGGTGTGATAGCCGACAAAGAACCGCAGGATGTAATCGCGGATGCCGCGGTATCCGTCAAAGCGCTCGCCGGTGGATGGATCGTCGATCACGGCCTGCGGCGTGAAGAGCGCGGCAACGGCCTCCGGGTCGCCGGCATTGAAGGCTGCGATCAGCGTGTCGGCAAGGCCGCGCATGGGGTGGTCGGTCATCGCTGCTGTCCCTCGTGCTGCCAGCTCTTGTGCACGAATTCGAGGGAATAGCCGTCCGGGTCGCGAATCTGCGCGGCGTAATAGCGGGGATCGTAATGAAGCTGCGGCCCGGGCGGGTGGATCTCCCCTGCCCCGGCGGCCATCGCCGCGGCATGCGCGGCATCCACCATCGCCTGCGAGGTCGCGACCAGCCCGACATGAACCGCACCGGGCGCGGCGGCCCCCTGTCGCAACCAGAAGAACATACGCCCCTTCGCCCCGAACCCCTTCAGGTCCGGATGGCCGGCCGGACCATCCTTGCCGTCATGGTCGAGCCGGGCGGTGATGCCGAGAACCGGAAGAACCTGTTCGTAGAAGGCAAGCGAACGCCCGGTGTCGCTTACCGTCAGGAAGATGTGGTCAAGCATGGTGTTTCCCTTCAGATCCTGTAGGCCTCGATGGTCTGCGCGTTGACCCGGCGATGGTCGTCCGCCGGAAGCCGGGCGATCAGGCAGCCGACGTCATCCGGCTCGCCGAGGCGGTCGAGCGCTGTCTGGCCGGCGTGCAGCGCCTCGAACTCCCCGAGCATGCCGCCGCCGGGATCCGTGCTGACGGGGCCCGGTGCGATTGCGTTGGCGCGAATGCCGCGATCTCCGTGGCGCCAGCGGCGGCGGGATGGCTGTTGCATGTGAGGATGACGCCCATGCGGTGCCGGGCGGCGCTGGCGCCGGTGATGATGACGGTGCTCATGTCTGTGCTCCTTCGCTCTCGCTGAGACAGAGATAGCCCCACGGCGCCGGCGCCGCTCACCCGATCCTGCCCCCTTCTTGCCCATTTCTGCTTTTTCGTTGCCCGAAAGGGCGATCCGTGCAAGCGAGGGAGCATGGAAACACACCTCGCCGAACTGCGTGCGCTGGCGGCACGCGCCGGGAACCGGCGGACGGAAACCGGGATCCCCCGCGTGGCGATGGTGCAGGGCGTGATCCCCGAGCATCAGCTTGCCGCCGTCTACGAGCCGATGGTCAATCTGATCCTGACGGGGTCCAAGACGATGACCGTGGGCGACCGGGCGCTGCGCTACGATCCGGCGACGTATTTCGTGATGTCGGTCGACCTGCCCGCCGTGGGCGCCGTCCACCCTTCCGGCGACGGCGCACCCTATCTCGCCGTCAGCCTCACGATCGAGCCTTCCGTGGTGGCCACCTTGCTGGCAGACATGCCCAAACCTGCCGAAAGCCCGCTCTGCAGCCCGGCCTTCTCGGTCGCGGCGGTGACGGCGGATCTGCTGGACGCCTGGGTGCGCATGCTGCGCCTGATGGACCGGCCGGAGGAAATCGCCGCGCTCGCGCCCTCCTTTGAGCGCGAAATCCTGTTCCGGGTCCTGCAAGGCCCCATGGGCTGGATGCTGCGGGACATCGCCATGCCGGGCACGGCGCTGTCGAGGATCGGGGTGGCGATCCGGTGGATCAGGGAGAACTTCGGCAGCCCGATCCGCGTCGAGGCGCTGGCCGAGATGGCGTCGCTCAGCCTGTCCGCCTTCCACCGCCACTTCAAGGCGGCAACCGCGCTCAGCCCGCTGCAGTATCAGAAGCACGTCCGCCTTCTTCACGCCCGCGCCATGCTGCTCGGGGGCGCGGGAAACGCGACCGAAGTGGCCTTCCGCGTCGGCTACGCAAGCCCCACGCAATTCAGCCGGGAATACGCGCGCCAGTTCGGGCTGCCGCCGTCCCAGGACGTTCTGCGGGTGCGGCAGCGATGAAGCGGAGGCCGGCCGTGAATGCCTTCGCGCGGTGCGGCTCCGTGGGGCGGGAACGCGCGAAGGGCTCAGGCGGTGCGCAGGCGGGTCGCGCCGCGCCGGTCCAGCGCGCCGCTCCACAGGGTGAGGCCCAGCGCCCCGGCCACCAGCACCCCGCCCACCCAGGGCGTGGCGGCGAGGCCGAGCGAGCTGTCGACCACGCGCCCGCCCAGCCAGGCGCCCAGCGCGATCCCGAGGTTGAAGGCGGCGATGTTGAGCGCCGAGGCGACATCCACCGCTCCGGGGCGCACGTCGCGCGCGAGCTGCACCACATAGAGCTGCAGCCCCGGCACGTTGGCGAATTGCAGGAAGCCAAGCGCCGCCAGGGTGATGACGGCCAGCACCGGGGAGACCGCGGTGAAGCTCAACAGCACCAGCACCGCCGCCTGCAGCAGGAACAGCACGCTGAGCGCGCGCACCGGGCTGGCGTTCGCCACGCGCCCGCCCGCCAGGTTGCCCAGCGCGATCGCCACGCCGTAGACCACGAGGATCAGGCTCACCGAAGCTTCGGGAAAGCCGGTGATCTCCTGCAGGATCGGGCTGAGGAAGGTGAAGGCCACGAAGGTGCCGCCATAGCCCAGCGCGGTCATGGCATAGACCAGCAGCAGCCGGCCGGAGCCGAGCACCCGCATCTGGTCGGGCAGCGACGCCGGCGCCGCGCGGCGCAGGCTGCCGGGCAGCAGCACGGCAATCGCGGCCAGCGCCACCGCGCCCAGCCCCGCCACGGCCCAGAAGGTTGCCCGCCAGCCGAAGCTCTGCCCGATCAGCGTGCCCAGCGGCACCCCGGTCACGATGGCCACGGTGAGCCCCATGAACATGAGCGCGATGGCCGAGCCGCGGCGGTTCTCCGGCACCAGGTCGGCGGCGATGGTCGCCCCCACCGAAAAGAACACGCCATGCGCGAAGGCCGAGAGCACCCGGGCCACCAGCAGCACCCCGTAGCCCGGCGCCAGGGCCGCGGCGACGTTTCCGAGGATGAACAGCGCCATCAGCCCGAGCAGCAGTGGCTTGCGCCCCAGCCGGCCGGTGAGCGCGGTGAGCACCGGCGCGCCGAAGGTGACGCCCAGCGCGTAGACGCTGACGATCAGCCCGGCGCGCGGCAGGGTGATGGCGAGATCGGCCGCGACCGTCGGCAACAGGCCGACGATCACGAATTCCGTGGTCCCGATCGCATAGGCCGCGATGGTCAGGGCTAGCAGGGCGAGTGGCATGTCGATGATCCGTTTCAGGCAGGAAGGGAAAGTGGAACGGGGAATATGCGCCCCGCGCCCGGCCGCGATAATCCGCCGCCGCATCGCATCATCTGTGAAGATGTTTCACGGGCGTGAGCACGGGGACGGACACGGGCACGGACACGGCCGCGCCACGGCGCTATGCTGCACCCTCGCGCAACGCTGCGGAGTGCAGGGATGGACAACAGGTTCGGCGAGATGAGCGTCTTCGTGCGCGTGGTCGAGAGCGGAAGCTTCTCCGCCGCCGCGCGCCAGCTGCGCATGGCCCCCTCCACGGTGAGCAAGCTGGTCGCGCGCATGGAGGACCGGCTCGGGCTGCGGCTGCTGGACCGCTCCACCCGCAAGCTCGCCCTCACCGGCGAGGGCCGGCATTATTTCGAGCGCTGCACCGGCATCCTGGCGGACATCGACGCGCTGGAAGGCAGCCTGGCCCGCGATGCCGGACAGGCCGGCGGCACGGTGCGGGTGAGCAGCTCGGTGGCCTTCGGAAGCCTCGGGATCGAGCCGCTGCTGCCCGCCTTCTGGGCGCGGCACCCGGGCATCCGGGTGGACCTGTCGCTCTCCGACGACATCGTGGACCTGTATCTGGACCGCACGGACGTGGCCTTCCGCATCGGCCCGCTGGCGGATTCCGCCCTCACCGCGCTGCGCCTGGGGGCCACGGAGCGCCGGATCGTCGCCGCGCCGGGATATCTCGCGGCCCGGGGCACGCCCGAGCGCATCGAGGATCTCGACCGGCACAATTGCCTCGGCTTCAACTTCCGCCGCGCCCGGCCGGTGTGGGAGCTGCGCGAGGGCGTGCGCGAGACGGTGCGCGTCGGGCGCGGCTCGCTGCTGGCCAACAACGGCGACACCATCCGCCGCCTCGCGCTGGCCGGTGCCGGGCTCGGACGGCTGGCGGAGTTCCACGTGCGCGCCGACCTCGCCAGCGGCGCACTGGTCGAGGTGCTCCCGCGCTGCGGGCGTGACACGGAGGACATCCACGCCGTCTTCCTCGGCGGCCTGCACATGCCCCAGCGCCTGCGGCTGTTCCTCGATTTCATGACCCCGCGCCTGCGCGCCTTCGTGGCCGGCTCCGGCTGAGGGGCCGGGAGCAGCACCCGCCGGGAAGGGTTGCCAGACCGGCCCCGGAGCGGGCATTCTCGCGGCCGCCCACCCCCGGGCCACCATTCACGGGCCGCCGGCACCGCGCCGCGCACCCCCTTCCGGAAGACCGCCGCGCGCGCCCCGCCCGGCAGCTTCCCCTGAGGAGTATCGGGCCATGACGCCGATCAGCTATGTGGACGTGTTCAGCGCGCGGCCGTTTCTCGGCAATCCGGTCGCCGTGGTGCTGGACGGCACCGGGCTGGACAGCGCCCGGATGCAGGCGATTGCCCGCTGGACCAACCTGTCGGAGACCACCTTCTGCCTGCCTCCGGAGGCCCCGGAGGCCGATTACCGGCTGCGCATCTTCACCCCGTCCTGCGAGCTGCCCTTCGCCGGGCACCCCACCCTGGGCTCCGCCCATGCCCTGCTCCAGGCCGGGCGTGTGCGCCCGCGCGACGGGGTTCTGGTCCAGGAATGCGCCGTGGGGCTGGTGCGTCTCACGGTGACGCAGGGCGATGCGCGGCGGAGCCTTGCCTTCGACCTGCCTCCGGCCCGGCACCAGCCCCTCACCGACGCCGAGATCGCGGAGGCGGAGGCCTGTCTCGGGGCGCCCCTGCTGCGCGGGCCCTGGCCGGAGATCGTGGATGTCGGCCCGCGATGGGTCGTGGCGGAACTGGCCGACGCCGCCAGCCTGCTCGGGCTTGAGCCGCAGTTCCAGCGGCTCGCGGCGCTGGAGCGCCAGCTCGGCGCGACGGGATTCACCCTCTACGCGCGCCACCCCGAGGGTGCCGCGGCCGAGATCGAGGTCCGCTCCTTCGCCCCCTCCGGCGGCGTGGAGGAAGACCCGGTCTGCGGCAGCGGCAACGGCAGTGTGGCGGCCTTCCGGCTGGCGCAGGGCCGCATTTCGCCGGACCACGTCTATCTCGCCACACAAGGCAGCCGCATGGGCCGCGACGGGCAGATCCGCGTGACGCTGGAGAACGGCCAGGTGCGCATCGGCGGGGATTGCGTGTCCACCGTCATCGGCACCCTCAACCTCGGCTGACCTTCGGGGGGCCTTCTCGGCCGGTCACGCCGGCGGGGCGGCCCGTCGCCACGGCCCTCGCCCACGCCTGTCGCGTGACCGATGTCATGACCGCGCGGCGCCGGTCTCCCCGGCATGTCCCGGGAACGGCGCGTGCCCGGGGGAGCCTGCCCGCGCCTGTCGCGTGACCGGCGTCCTGACACCGCGATGCCTGTTTCACAGGGCAGATCCTGGGAGCCGGGGAGCCGCCGACACGGCCTCGCCAGCATTCCGTCGCGTGTCCGCGGTCCTCCCCCGCGCTCCGGCTGTTCCTCGCGAACCCCTCCCGTCAGGCCATGCGCACGGGAGCCCGCCGACGTCGCCCTGGCCCGCACCGGTCGTGTGTCCACTGTCATGTCACCCCGGCCTCCGCGGCCCGTCGGCTCACGCGCGCGGAAGGCCGGCGGAGACGGCGCGCCTGACCCGTCCGGGCCGGGCGGGAGCGCAGAGCTGCAGCCCGCGGGCCTTGCCAGCCCCCCGCGTTCCCGCCCCCGGCCGGGCTTGTCTCCGGCGCGCGATCCCTGCACTCTGGGCGGGAACGGCCCTCCCCCGGCACGCCGGGAAGCCGCACGGCCCCGCAGTCATTGGAGCACACATGTACACGCCTTCCGCCTTCGCCGTTGACGACCGGAACGAGATCTTCGCCGCCCTGCGCGCCGTGCCGCTGGCCAGCTACATCACCGCCCACGCCGACGGCCCGCAATGCACCGCGCTGCCGCTGTTCCTGGAGGCGGAGGAGGGCGAGACGGGCGTGCTCTACGGTCATTTCGCCCGGGCCAACCCGCACTGGCGCGCGGAGGTGCTGGGCGACGCGCTGGTGGTCTTCCAGGGCCCGGACGCCTACGTGAGCCCGGGCTGGTATGCCACCAAGCGGGAGACCGGGAAGGTGGTGCCCACCTGGAACTACGCGGCGGTGCATGTGCACGGCACGCCGGAGTATTTCGACGATCCGGAGCGGCTGCGCTCGGTGGTCTCGCGCCTCACCGACAGGCACGAGGCCGGGCGGCCGGCACCCTGGGGCCTGGGCGACGCACCGGCGGATTTCGTGACCAGCCACCTGCGCGGCATCGTCGGGCTGCGCCTGCCGATCTCGCGCATCGAGGGCAAGCGCAAGATGAGCCAGAACCGCTCCGAGGCCGATCGCCGGGGCGTGGCCGCGGGCCTCTCCGCAAGCCCGCGGGAAACGGACAGGATCGTGGCCGGCATGATCCCGGACTAGGCGCGCCGCCGCCCCCCTTGCGAAGGCGGGACTGCCTGCGCCCCCGGGCGGAAGCGACCGTCGTCCCGGGAAGCGGGTCGGTCTCTCCCCGCGCTCACGCGGCGGGCAGAGGGGCTCTCACCGTCCCTCGGGGCGCGGCTCCCCGGAGCGCGGCAGCCGCAGGCGCTGTTCTCCGGGTTCGGCGTTCTCCGCCCCCCCCGCTCAGACAGGGCGACCGGCATTCTCCCGAGTGACTGCCCCCTCTGGCGCGAGAGGCAAGCCGCCCTTCCGGAGGCGGGAGCCCCGGGTGGGTCGCCTGGCGGCGCGGCTCCCGGCCGGCGTGACGCCCGGGGACGGCGCCGGCCCTCTCCGGGCCTTGTCCCGTGGCGGGGGACGCCGCGAGCACCTGGCAAGTGACATCACCCGGCCCTTGGGGGGCCGGCCCCCCAAGGGCCGTCGCGGCAGGCGGCGTGGACCCTCCGGCGCGGCCCCTGCCCCGCCGCCGGCCCTCAGCTTCCGGGAATCGGCTCCCAGGCCCCGTCCGGGCCCGGCGCGAACTGCGGGATATGCGCGAGGGAGACCAGCAGCCCGGCATCGGGGCCCAGCATCGTGCGCCAGTCCTGCGCCTCGGTGAGGATCACCCCGGCGCCGACCACGTTGCCGCCTGCCCGGCGCACCAGGTCCAGCGCCGCCTTCAGGCTGCCGCCGGAGGCCACCACGTCGTCGACCACCACCACGCGCCGGCCGGCGACGAGCGGGATTGCCTCGCGGTCCAGCAGCAGGCGCTGCTCGCCCTTCGAGGTGATCGAGGTGAGCTTCTGCTCCAGCGCGTCGGCAAGGTGCAGCTTGGGCGATTTCTGCAGCACCACGTACTGGTCCAGCCCCAGCGACCGGGTGGTCTCGATCGCCACGGGAATGCCCAGCGTGGCCGGGCCCACGATGATCTCCGGTTCCAGCGGCGCGATCTTGCGGGCCAGTTCGCGGCCCGCGTGCTCACCGAAACGCACCCCGAGATCGATCACCATCATCAGCGAGATGGCGAAATCCGGAGTGATCGGAACGATGGGCAGGTCCAGTGCGAAACCGGCCACGTCCACCGACCATGTCTGCCGCCGTGCGGGCTGCTCGTCCATGTCCTCAGTCCTCTTCATGCAATGCGTTTCGGGGGGTGTGAGGCCCTGTCACCCGGGCCATTTCATCCTCGGCTCCACCATCAGGCCCACCTCGCGCCATGTGGTGCGCTTGCGGCCCAGGTCGAAGCCGTAGAGCGACAGCGAGAAGGAGATCGCGTAGGCGGTGCGGATGGCCTGCACCAGCAGCGGCACCCCGCGCGCCAGCGCGAAGCGCAGCTTGCGCAGGAAGCCCACGTCGTCGATCTCCATGCCGCGGGCGCGCTGGGCGTCGGCGATGCGCTCGAACTCGTCGCGCAGCATCGGGATGATGCCGAAGGTGAGCGAGAACACCAGCGTCACCACCGGGGGCAGGCGCGCCGCGCTGCAGGCCGCGAGAATAGCGCCGGGCGTGCTGGTCTCCATCACGAAGTAGAAGGCAGCGGTGGTCGACACCAGCCGTGCCGCCATGCGCGTCGCGGTGCCGGCCGCGTCGCCGAGGTCCATGCCCTGCGCCAGCAGGTTCACCAGCCAGCTCACGATCACCATGCCGGTGAGCAGCGCGGCGCCCTTGAGGTAGCCCCCCAGCCGCGGCACCCGCGCCAGCCACAGCCCGGCCACGCACAGCAGCGCGAACGGCAGGCTCCAGTGCCAGTGCGGCAGCAGCCAGGCCCCCCCGGTGAGCACGAAGGCAATGGCCAGCTTCACGAAGAAGTTCACGTCATGCAGCCGGCCCATGCGGCGCCCTCCCGTCCGATGCCACAGGGCGCGCCCCAGCCCAGGGCGCGGAAGGCCGGGCTGGCCCATCCCTCCGCGAGCGCCCCGTCGAAGGCGATGGTGCCGCCGGCCACCACGGCCAGGCGGGTGGCGACATCGTCGACCAGTTCGAGATCATGGGAGATCAGCATCACCGCGCGGTCGGTGAGGGTCATCCGCTCGAGGAAGGTCTCGAGCAGGTGGCGCCCCTGCAGGTCGCGCGCCAGCAGCGGCTCGTCGATGATGGCCACCGGCGCGCCGGTCGCATCGGCGCAGGCCAGGCCGAGCTGGCCCTGCTGGCGGGCCGACAGCGCGAAGGGATTGGCCTGCGCCAGCCCGCCCAGCCCATAGCGCTCCAGCGTCTCCTGCGCCCGGGTGCGGGCCGCGTCCTCCTCCCCGGTGCGCCCCATGCGGATGGCGAAGACGACCTCCTCGATCACCGTCATGTGGAACAGAATCTGCCGCATCGTCTGCGGCACGTAGGCCAGGCGCGTGGCGCGGCGCGCGGTTGTCCAGCGCTCGGCGCGCGCGCCCTCGATCTCCAGCGTGCCGCCGGCGGCCGGCATCAGCCCGAGGATCGCCTTCATCAGCGTGGTCTTGCCGGCGCCGTTGCGCCCGATCACGCCCAGCACCTCGCCGCCGCGCAGCGTGAGGTCCAGCCCGTCGAGCACCGGCGTGCCGTCGGCGCGGGCCAGCTGCGTGATCAGCCCGCGCAGGCGCAGAAGGTCGCGCCCCGGAGGGGCGGCGGGGCGCACCGGGCGCTGCCGCCCGGGCGCGAGCAGGCCGGCCTCGCGCCAGACCGCGGGCTCCCCCATCAGGGAGGCGGCCTGCACCGGCGCGCTCAGCCCGCCGCCGCGGATCAGCGACACGCTCTCGGTGACGGCGCTGAGATGCGCCGGGTCCTGCTCGGCGACGATCAGCCCGCGGCCCTCGCAGGTGGCCCAGTCCAGCGCGGCGCAGAGGCGGCCGCGGGCGGCGGGGTCCAGCCCGGTGGTGGGCTCGTCGAGGATCAGCAGCTCCGGGCGCGAGGCCAGCGCCGCGGCCAGCACCACCATGCGCCGCTCGCCGCCCGAGAGGGTGAGCACCCGGCGCCCGGCCAGCGGCACCAGCTCCAGGTCCTCCATCAGCGCGCGCACCCGGGCGCGGATCTCGGCGCGCGGCAGGGCGCGGTTCTCCATCGGGAAGGCGATGATGTCCTCCACGCCGAGGTCCCAGAGCTGGTCCTCGACGGCCTGGGCCACGTAGCCGGTGCGCGAGAACAGCTCGTCACGCGGGATGCCCGCGATGTCCCTGCCCTGCAGGCACACCCGACCCGAGAAGACCGGGATGGACCCGATCCGCGGGATCACCCCCGCGAGCGCGGACAGCAGGGTGGTCTTCCCGCTGCCCGTGGCACCGCAGATCAGCCGTCGCTCTCCCCGGTGCAGGACGATGTCGATGCCGGAGAGCGCGGGCGCGCCCTCCCGGAAGCCCAGCGTGAGGGACTCGGCAGTCAGAAGGGGCATGTCCGTCCGATCAGAAGCGCTTGAAGCCGGCCGGGTGGGCGCTGGCGAGGATCTTCTGCGCCGGCACCACCAGCAGCGGCGTTCCGATCAGCATCGGGACGATGTCGGACAGGCCGAGGTAGCCCACCGCCCACCAGAACGGGAAGATGCCGAGGAAGGCGAGGCTGGCCGAGACCGCCACCACCATCACCAGCCCGACCACGAGGCAGACCAGCGCGATGCGCAGCAGCGCGTTGCGATCGACGCTCGTGCGGCCCGGCACGAACATCAGCCCCGGAACCAGCCCGGTGAGCCCGACCATGATGCCGTCGACCAGCAGCGAATGCGCCGGGATGAAGGTGCCCGCGAACAGCGACCACACGATGGTGCCGAGATAGCCGCAGATGAAGCCCGAGCGCCAGCCGAGCAGGATGCCCACCAGCGGCGGCAGGAAGGCGAAGATCCGCCACTGGATGACGCCGGGAACGAGCTGGATCGGGTTGGCATAGGCCCAGAGCACCCCCGTGGCCGCCGCGGCGACGATGGAGAGCACGAGCGGGAAGAGGGTGGTGCCGCTGTCGGGGGAGGATGTGGTGCTTGTCATGGTCGGTTTCCCTGTTGGTGTGATGGACTGGCCGACGTTGCGGCCGCGACCCGGGCCCTTGCGGCGACGGATCGAAGGCGTGGTCTGTCCGCGGCCGGGCCTCCTCCCCAGGACCCCGGTGCCGCGGCGAAGGCGTGTCGCGTCGCGCTGCAAGGGCGCGTCGCGTCCCGCCGCGAAGACTGGTCGCGTTCCACCGCGAAGACTGGTCGCGTTCCGCGACGGGCCTGCGCCACCTTCGGCGACGCGGGCATGTCGCGCCCGGCAACGCAGGCGTGTCGCGCATCGCGCCGCAGGCGCGTCAGCCAACCCGCCGCAGGCGCGTCAGGCAACCCGGCGAGAGGCGGCCCGCATCGCGAGAGGCGGGCGCGCCGAACGTCACGCCGCGGACGCGCCAGGCACCCTGGCGCAGGCATGTCGCGTCCCGCGGCGCCGGGGCGTCGCGGAGCGCCTCGTCGTCAGCCCGTGCGCAGGGCACGCCGTTCCGGCGCCACCGGGGCGAGGCTGTCCGGGTCGGGACGGGCCACGCCGCCCTCGATCCGGAAATGCGGGATCTGCCCGAGACTGCGCACGAGGGCCGCGTCCGGCCCCATCGCCTCGCGCCAGGACTGGCCCTCGGTGAGGATCGACAGCGCGGCCAGCACCTCTGCGCCGGCCCGGCGCACCAGGCGCATCGAGGCGGCCATGCTGGCGCCGGTGGCGATTACGTCATCGACCACCACCACCCGCCGCCCCTGCAGGCGGGCGATCTGCCGGCGGTCCAGCAGCAGCTTCTGGGGCATGTTGGTGGTGATCGAGCGAACCGGCTCGACCAGCGCGTCGGCAAGGTGGAACTTCGGCGATTTCTGCAGGATGACATACTGGTCGAGGCCCAGATGCCGCGACACTTCCATGGCCACGGGAATGCCCAGCGTGGCCGAGCCCACGACGATGTCCGGCCGGAGCGGCGCGCAGAGCGCCGCGATCTCGCGCCCGACCATCTCGCCGAAGCGCAGTCCCATGTCGATGACCATCAGCAGCGCGATCGCGCGCTGGTCGTCCAACTCCAGCACCGGGAGGTCGATCCGGTGCCCGGCCACGCTCACCGTGTATGTCTCCGGCGCGATCTGGCGCATTCCGTCTCCTGCATCACCGGCCCCCGGCCTGGCGCGCCGGGGAGCCTCACCCGTTTGCCCCGGTCGCGCGCGGGCTGCAAACGTCAAGAATCCAACACGGTGTTGAATTTTTTTCACCCCTGTCCGAAGCTGGCACCTCTCCTGCCGTCCAGCCCCGGAGCGCCGATGAAACGCGTGCTTTTCTCCCGATTTACCAACTACCTGGACGAGATTGTCCGGCTGGGCTCGATTCGCCGGGCGGCGGAGAAACTGCATGTCTCGCCCTCCGCGATCGACAAGCAGCTGCTGCGCGCGGAGCAGGAAATGGGCGTGGCCCTGTTCGAGCGTCACCCGCGCGGCGTCAGGCTCACCTCCGCCGGCGAGCTGCTGATGTACCGGGTGCGCAACTGGCAGAAGGACCTGCGGCTGATCGGCATCGAGATCGAGGAACTGCGCGGCCTGCGGCGGGGCGAGGTGCGCATCGCGGCCGCGCAGGAGGCCGTGTTCGGGCTGCTGCCCCAGGCACTGGCCGCCTTCGCGCGCGAGAGCCCGCAGATCACGCTGAAGGTGAGCGTGGGGGAGTCCGAGCGGGTGCGGCAGATGGTGATCGACGGCCAGGCCGACTTCGGCCTCACCTTCAGCCCGCGGCCGCTGCCCGGCGTGGCCGTGGCGCGCGACATCGGCTTCCAGCCCTACGCGCTGATGCCGGATGACGGGTCCGGGCGGCGCAGCACCACGCTGGAGCGTTTCTTCTCCCGCCCCAGCATCGTGCCGGACGCGAGCAGCCACCTGCGCGACATGCTCGACATCGCCGCGGCGCGCGCGGGGCTGTCGATCACGCCCGCGCTCACCTCCAACAGTCCGGAGCTGATGCGCGAGCTGGTGCGCGAGGGCTGCGGCCACGGGATGATCGCGCTGTGCCCCGCCGCGGCGGGGCCGCCGGGGCCGGGCATCGTCGCCCTGCCCTTCCGCGCCGGAGTGCTGCCGGCGCTGACCCTGTCGCTGATCACCTCGCACGATACCGCGGCCTCCGTGGCCGCGGTGCTCGCCAAGCAGCATTTCGAGCTGTTCCTCGATGCGCTGCGCGAGCGCGCGGCGCCCTGAACCGCCCCGCCCGATGGCCAGCCCCGGTGCGGCGAATTCCACGGCTCCGCGGCCCAGTCCGACCGCGGCGCGTGAGCCGGGCGGATCGCCCTGGCAGGGTCGCGGACAATGCATGTGACACCGGCCGGTGCCGACACATCAGCCCGAAACGCACCAGCCCTGACTGGCGTCGGGACCCGCCCCACCCGCCGCGCAGAGCGCCAGAAGCCCGGCGGCCGCACCGGCCTGACACGAAACCGGAGCCCGCGTGCCCCGTGGGCCCGGCACGAATCCGGAGCCGGCCTGCCCCGCGGGCCCGGCGCGGGGGCCGGACCTGACGCGCCACGCGAGCCGCGCATTGGGGGGCCGGACGTGACGTGCCGCATGGGCCGGGCACGGAGGCCGGGCCTGACGAGGCTCACCGGCCGGGAACGGCGTTCTGTTCAGATCCGCTGCACCACCGGGCCCCGCCATGCCGGAAGGCCTGGCAGGTCAACCGGGCGGGCACATGTGCCGGGCCTGAAGCCCGGCGCATCCCGTCACCCCGGGCGCCGCCGTATCGGCAGCCCCGTGGAGCGCCCGGCATCGCACCCGGAACCGCCGTTGCGACGGTGGCCCGGCGTCCGCAACGCGTGCGTCACTCTGCCCATTCGCCCTTGCGGAACACCGGAACCCGGGTGCCATCGGCGGTGATGCCGTCGATGTCGGTCTCCGGCCCGCCGATCATCCAGTCCACATGGATCATGCTGGCGTTGCCGCCCCGCGCGGCAATCTCCTCCTGCGAGAGGGTGGCGCCGTTCAGGAAGCACTTGGAATAGCACTGGCCCAGCGCGATGTGGCAGGAGGCGTTCTCGTCGAACAGGGTGTTGTAGAACAGCAGCCCGGAGGCGGAGATCGGCGAGGAATGCGGCACGAGTGCCACCTCCCCCAGCCGGCGCGCGCCCTCGTCGGTGTCCAGCAGCTTCAGCAGCACCGCCTCGCCCCGGCTGGCGCGGGCCTCGGTGATGCGCCCGCCCTCGAAGCGCACCTCGATGCCCTCGATCAGGCTGCCCTGGTGCGAGAGCGGCTTGGTGGCGCGCACGACGCCCTCCACCCGGGCGGCATGGGGCGTGGTGAACACCTCCTCGGTGGGGATGTTGGGATTGCAGACCACGCCGTTGCGCGCCTCGGACGCGCCGCCGTGCCACTCATGCCCGTCGGCGAGCCCGACGGTGAGGTCCGCCCCCGCGCCGGTGTAGTGGAGGGCGGCGAAGCGCTGGCCGTTGAGCCACTGCGTGCGGGTGCGCAGGGCGGCATTGTGCGCCTGCCAGGCGGCCACCGGGTCTCCTTCCGTCACGCGCGATGCGGCGAAGATCGCGGCGGTGAGCTTCGCGACGGCCTCCGCTTCCGGCAGGTCCGGGAACATCCGCCCGGCCCAGGCCGCGCCGGGATAGGAGGCGATGGTCCAGTTGATGTCGAAATTGGCGATCTTCTCCAGGGCCGGGCGGTAGGCGATGGAATTCGCCTTGCCGGCGCGCGAGACCTTGTCCTGGTCCTCCTCGGAGAGCAGCATCGGGTCATCCCCCACGATGGCCATGCGCGCGGCGCCGGCGTCATAGGCCCGGGCCATGCCCTCGTAGAGCCAGTCCGCCGCGCGGTCGAAGCTCGCGTCCGAGGCATTGCGGTAGCGCGCCAGGGTGAGGTCCCCGTCGGAGAAGATCGGCGTCACCAGCCCGGCACCGGCGCGGTAGGCGGCCGCGGCCACCCGGCGCACCAGCGGCAATGCCTCGATCGGGGCGGTCAGGATCAGGTCCTGCCCGGGTTGCAGGTTCAGCCCCACTTTCACGGCGACCTCCGCAAGACGGTCGAGGTGCTGGGGGTCGATCGGGTCAGTCATGGGAGCCTCTCTCGCTGTTGGCCGGCGGAGGTTCGATGAAGGCCGCGCCAAGGTCAAGGCCGGGCGGGCCTGCGGCTCCCCCCCGGGTGCCGGACGGACCGCCGTCGCCGGCCAGGCGCCGCCCGTCCTTGTGTCCCTGTTCCTGAACCCGGAGCGCGGTCCCTGTCGCTGCGCCTTGGGCTCCGGGCTCCGGGCTCCGGGCTCCGGGCTCCGGGCTCCGGGCTCCGGGCTCCGGGCTCCGGGCTCCGGGCTCCGGGCTCCGGGCTCCGGGCTCCGGGCTCCGGGCTCCGGGCTCCGGGCTCCGGGCTCCGGGCTCCGGGCTCCGGGCTCCGGGCTCCGGGCTCCGGGCTCCGGGCTCCGGGCTCCGGGCTCCGGGCTCCGGGCTCCGGGCTCCGGGCTCCGGGCTCCGGGCTCCGGGCTCCGGGCTCCGGGCTCCGGGCTCCGGGCTCCGGGCTCCGGGCTCCGGGCTCCGAAGAAGGCAGCCTTGCCGGGCGCGCGAACGCAAGGGCCCGCGCGGGCGTGCCGGGCGGGGCCGCCAGCCGGGGATGGCGCGGTCAGGGGGTCCGGAGATTGTCGACCAGGAACTGCCCGGCGCGCCGCCAGCTCTCATCCGTGTCACCGCGGAAGTTCAGCTCGCGCTTCTGCACCACGGCGCGCCGGGGCACGTCGACGATCTGGACATACATCTGCATGATGAGTTCGGAGGTCTTGACCACCACCATGAACAGCGCCTGGTCGGCGCCCGCGGCAGCGGCCACGTCGATGAGGCATTGCGCGTCTTCCGTGGGGCAGCCGGTGCTCACGTCACGCGGGGCGATCAGCAGCGTCTCGCCGTAGCGGGCCGCGAGGTCGCGCCCAAGGGCGTCGCCCATCGCGTCGATCCGCGCGCCGTGCACGGCGGCCTGGTCGGTGCCCTCCCCGGAGGTGTCGAGCAGCTTGATGGGCATGATCCCGAGGGTCAGGGCCTGGCCCGGCCCGGCCAGAACCGCTCCCAGACACAGCACCGCACTCATGAGAAACCCGCGCATCGCCACCTCCCGTGATGGGGAAAGTGTAGCGCGTCTCGCCACGGCGGACAATCGCCCGCGCCGGCCCGGGGCCTACGATCAAGGTCCCATGGCCCCGGCACGCCCGCGCCGAGCGCGGAGACGCGAAAGCCCGGCCGGAGAGGCATCCGGCCGGGCAGGATCATTCAGGCGTCACCGGCGGGAGCATCCGGCCGTGCAGGATCGCGCAGGCGTCACCGGGGCAGGCACCCGGCCGGGCAGGATCGCGCAGGCGTCACCGGCGGGAGCATCCGGCCGTGCAGCATCCTGCAGGCGTCACCGGGGCAGGCATCCGCCGGGAACACGCCTCATTTCTTCTTCTTGTCGCCGATGTTGAGCGGCGGCTTGCCCTTGGTGAAATCGGCTGTGGCCGACACCTTTTCCTTGATCTTCTTCGGCTTCTTCGCCTCGCGGCTGCCGCGCTTCTTGTCGTCCTTCGACATGGTGACGTCTCCGAATGTTGAGGGGGGTCGGGAGGGCGGCGGTGCTCCGGGCGTGCCTGGAGGGGCCGCCCCGGAACGGGCGCCCGGCTTACATCATGCCGCCCATGCCATCCATGTCCGCGCCACGGCCGGCCGCGGCCTTCTCGGGGCGGTCGGCGATCATCACCTCGGTGGTGATCAGCAGGCCGGCCACCGACGCCGCATCCTCCAGCGCGATGCGCACCACCTTGGTCGGGTCGATGATGCCGGCCCGCAGCATGTCGACATAGGTCTCCGTCTGCGCGTCGAAGCCGAAATTCGCATCCATGCTCTCGGTCACCTTGCCGGCGACGACGGAGCCGTCCACCCCGGCATTGTCGGCGATCTGGCGCAGCGGGGCCTGGATGGCGCGGCGCACGATCTTGATGCCGGCGTCCTGGTCGGCATTCAGCCCGCGCAGCTCGGCGAGCACGCGGCCCGCCTGCACCAGCGCCACGCCGCCACCGGGCACGACACCCTCCTGCACCGCGGCGCGAGTGGCGTTCAGCGCATCGTCGACACGGTCCTTGCGCTCCTTCACCTCGACCTCGGTGTTGCCACCCACCCGGATCACCGCAATGCCGCCGGCCAGCCGGGCCAGCCGCTCCTGCAGCTTCTCGCGGTCGTAATCGGAGGTGGTCTCCTCGATCTGCGCGCGGATCTGGGCGACGCGCGAGGCGATCGCCTGCTTCTCGCCCGCGCCGTCGATGACGGTGGTCGTGTCCTTGGAGATGGCGATCTTCTTCGCCGAGCCGAGCATGTCCATCGTGACATTCTCCAGCTTGGTGCCCAGATCGGCGGAGATGAGCTGACCGCCGGTGAGCACCGCGAGATCCTCCATCATCGCCTTGCGGCGATCCCCGAACCCGGGGGCCTTCACGGCCGCGACCTTCAGCCCGCCGCGCAGCTTGTTGACCACGAGGGTCGCGAGCGCCTCGCCCTCGATGTCCTCGGCCACGATCAGCAGCTGCTTGTCAGCCTGGATCACCGCCTCCAGCAGCGGCACCATGGCCTGCAGCGAGGAGAGCTTCTTCTCGTGCAGCAGGATCACGCAATCCTCCAGCTCCACGATCATCTTCTGCGCGTTGGTCACGAAATACGGGCTGAGATAGCCACGGTCGAACTGCATGCCCTCGACCACTTCGGTCTCGGTCTCCAGCCCCTTGTTCTCCTCGACGGTGATGACACCCTCGTTGCCGACCTTGGCCATCGCATCGGCGATCTGGCGGCCGATGGCCGCCTCCCCGTTCGCGGAGATGGTGCCGACCTTGGCGATCTCGTCCGTGTCGCCGACCGGGCGGGACATTGCCCGCACCTCGGCGATCACCGCCGTCACGGCCTTGTCGATGCCGCGCTTCACGTCCATCGGGTTCATGCCTGCGGCAACCGCCTTCATGCCCTCGCGCACGATCGCCTGGGCCAGGACGGTCGCGGTCGTGGTGCCGTCTCCGGCTTCGTCATTGGTGCGCGAGGCAACCTCGCGGACCATCCGGGCGCCCATGTTCTCGAACGGGTCGGAGAGCTCGATCTCCCTGGCGACGGTCACGCCGTCCTTGGTGATGCGCGGTGCGCCGTAGGACTTGTCGAGCACCACGTTGCGACCCTTGGGGCCGAGGGTGATCTTCACGGCATTGGCCAGCGTGTTGATGCCCTTGAGCATGCGGTCACGGGCATCTGTGCTGAACTTGACGTCTTTGGCGGACATGTGGAGCGCTCCTGTAAGTGAATGATCGGCCGGGCGACGGGATCAGGCCATGATGCCGAGGATGTCGCTCTCCTTCATGATCAGGAGCTCCTCGCCATCGAGCCGGATCTCGGAGCCGGACCACTTGCCGAACAGGATCCGGTCACCGGCCTTGACGTCCATGGCGATCCGGTCTCCGTCCTCGCCGGTCGCGCCGGCGCCCACGGAGACGACCTCGCCCTCCTGCGGCTTTTCCTTCGCGCTGTCGGGAATGATCAGCCCGCCCGTGGTTTTCGCATCGGCTTCGATGCGGCGGACGAGAACCCGGTCGTGGAGTGGGGTGAAAGGCACGGAAACGCTCCTTTTCGAGACGTCAAAAGCGGCTTGGCACAGCTGCGTGGCGATGTCGTGATGCGGGGTTGGCACTCATGGGAACCGAGTGCCAGTGCACTGCAGATGGCGACGATGCCACGTCGCGGCAATGCCGGCGCAAGAATAATGTTGCGAAGCTCTCTCGAAAAAAATGCGTGGCATTGCAATTTGATAAACTGCTATAAATATCAAATACTGAAGATGATTTCGGGACAATTCCCGATGTCTTGTGTTTTACGGGCGGGATCGGGGGGTCCCTGGCTCGGCAACCCTGGGTTTCCGTCTGCCCCCGCCCGGCCTTGCGGTCTGCGCACCGGGTTTCCGCAGGGGATGATCAGGCCGGCCGCGGCCCGGCTGATCCGTGCGTGCCGCGGGTCGGTGACGCGCTCCTGTGTCGCCCCGGCAGCGCGCTGCGGGCCGGCGGTCCCCTGATCGGGACGACGCCTGCAATCGGTTCTCGCCGTGAGCGGCGCGTCGCACGTGGCGAGGGCCGGCATCCCTGTTCGGGCACGGTGCGGGTCCTCCCCCGGGAGGCGGCATGGCATCCGGGCAGCGGCCCGACACGCTTTCGCAGCATAGCAGGACTTCCGGCACCCAGGACTGATGCAGAGCAGTCCCGCCGACACCGCGTTCCGAACCCTGTCACGGCGCTCCGGAGGGGCCATTGTCCAGCATCGAAACCAGCCCTCTCACGCGCAAGCTCCGCGCCTTCGTGGCCTTCTCCGGTCCGGAACTCGCCGTGCTCGACCGCCTGCACCGCCGCAAGCGCGCCTTCGTGCCCGGGCGCGATCTCGTCCAGCAGGGGCAGTCCGAACAGGCCGCCTACATCCTGGCGGAGGGCTGGGTGTGTTCCTACAAGGTCCAGCCGGACGGCACGCGCCAGATCGTCGATTTCCAGATTCCGGGGGATTTCCTCGGCCTGCGCAGCATCCTGCTGCACACGTCGGACCACAGTGTCGAGCCGATCGTGAGCATCCAGGCCGCGGAAGTGCTGATCGAGGACCTTCTGGAGGCCTTCTCGGACACGCCGCGGCTGGCCATGGCCATCCTCTGGATGGCCTCGCGCGATGAGGCGATGGTCGTCGAGCATCTGGTCGGCATCGGCCGGCGCGACGCGGAACAGCGCATGGCGCATTTCCTGCTGGAACTGGGCGCCCGCCTCACGCTGGTGGGCATGGGCAGCCGGGCGGGCTATGACTGCCCCCTCACGCAATACCATCTGGCCGATGCGCTGGGGCTGAGCGCGGTGCACGTGAACCGGGTGCTGCGCAAGCTGCGCGAGGACGGCCTCGTCACCTTCCGCGACGGCCGTGTGACCTTCCTCGACCATGACCGGCTGGTGGGGCTGGCGCAGTTCGACCCGGCCTATCTGGAGCATACCGGCCCGCTGCTGAAATGAGGCGGGGGCCCGGCCGCGCGCCCGCCCCGCATTCCGGCGCCCGCTCCGGGCCTGCCCCCGGCCGGACACTAACCTCGATCAGTACGCGGACGGGGCGCCCGGCCTATGCTGTTGCGAAGAACGGGTGGTGCCGCGGCGATCCTCCGGCATCTCCCGGCCTGGCCGCAGGGGGCGGCTTTCGACATCCGGGGGGAAGTCTCACATGAACATGCGCTCATCCCGCCGGATGGTGACGTTTTCCCGGCCCTTCACCCTGCCCGGCTACGCGGACCAGTTCCCCGCCGGGGCGTACGAGATCCTCATCGAGGAAGAACAGATGCAGGGCCTCAGCTTCGAGGCTCATCGCAGGACGGCGACCTTCATGACCGTTCATCGCCGGGGCGGCCGCACCGAGATGCGCCAGATACGCGAAGCGGATCTGGCCGCCGCCCTGGCCGATGACACCGCATCGAGAGATGCACGCGACGGGGCGCTATCCCCGCAGGAGAACCAGAAATGAACATCCCCGTATGGCTGAAACCCGGCATCTACGGTGCCGTTGTCGGCGCGATCGTTGTCGGCGTGGTCGGATTTTCCTGGGGCGGCTGGGTGACCGGCGGCGGCGCGAACAAGATGGCGACCGAAATGGCCCATGACGACGTGATCGCGGCCCTCGTGCCCGTGTGCCTGGACAATTCGCGAACCGACATCGACCGTGTCGAGAAGCTGGCGGCGATCAAGAGCGCCTCCACCTACAAGCGGCGCGACGCGGTGATGGAGACCGGCTGGGCGACCGTGCCGGGTTCCGAAAAGCCGAACCGCGATCTGGCCCAGGCCTGTGTCTCGGTTCTCGAACTCGATGCGTCATGAATGCGGATCAGTTTGGGATGCCGCTTCCGCTACAGCCTTCCGCAGCCGACACCGATCATCGCGCTGCTCAACGTGCACAGTTCCCGCGTCGGCGATCTTGAGCGGCCGGACTACCTGATCTCCGCGCCCGCCGTTCCGCTGGACAGCTACCGCGACGGCTTCGGCAACTGGTGCACGCGCCTGCTGGCCCCGGCGGGCGATTTCACCCTCTCGGTGGACAGCATTTTCCGCGACAGCGGCGAACGCGATGTCGTGGCCACGGGAAGCCGCCAGCACGCGGTTCAGGACCTGCCGTCCGAAACGCTGACCTACCTGCTGGGCAGCCGCTATTGCGACACGGACCTGCTGTCCGAGGAGGCCTGGCGGCTGTTCGAGAACACGCCGCCCGGCTGGGCGCGCGTGCAGGCGATCTGCGATTTCGTGCACCGGCACGTGGTCTTCGGCTACGAGAACGCCCTGGCCACGCGCACCGCCTCGCAGACACTGGCGGAACGGCGCGGCGTCTGCCGCGACTTCACGCATCTCGCGATCACCTTCTGCCGCTGCATGAACCTGCCGGCACGCTACTGCACCGGCTACCTCAGCGACATCGGCGAGCCGGAGCCGCACGCGGCGGGGGATTTCGCCGCCTGGATGGAGGTCTATCTCGATGGCCAGTGGTGGGTGTTCGATCCGCGCAACAACGCGCCGCGGATCGGCCGGATCCTCATCGCGCGCGGCAGGGACGCGGCCGATGTGCCGCTGACCCAGACCTTCGGGCCGAACACGCTGACCGACTTCCGGGTCTGGACCGACGAAATCCGCTGACGCGCCTCTCCCGGCGCCCCCCCCCTCACCCGGACCGCACTCCGTCGCGGCCAACAAGGAGATACTGCAATGTCCTTCAAGGACCTGTCTGACAAGGCCACCGAGGCCGCCACGCCTGCCAAGCCGACGAAACCCGCCGCGGCAACCCCGGCCCCGGACGCCGGCACGAAGGCGCCCGCCAAGGATCCGAAAGCGTCCTGACGCAACCGGGAGGGGGCAGCTCCTCCCCGCACACCACAACCGGCCGGGGCCGCCGCGCATGCGGGGCAGCTCCGGCCGCATTGCGTTCTGCCTGCCGGAGGCTTGCCCTCCGAAGCGCCGCCCCGTCCACACCTGCGCGGGCATTCTGCAGGGAAGACGCATGCGACCATCGCCCGAAGCGGACGCATGCCCCCGCCCGTGCACATGACGGGAGCGGGCCCCGGCCAGGGGCGCCCCCACCGCCGGCACGGACGGCCTTCAGGAAAGAGCGCACGCGCCGGGATCCGCAGCCCGCGACAGCAGGCGTGGCGACCAACCACGGCCGCATGACCGTTCGGTCGCCGACCAGGCCGAGTGTCGGGCGCCGCGACGGCGCCCGACCTCCGCACTGCATCCCGCTGACGCTGACCATCGCGGCGCGCTCCGCGGCATGCCGGAGCTGCTTCGGCATGGAGTGGACCCGCAGCGCGCGGGATCCCGGCCCCGCAAGGTTCAGAAACCGGGAAGCCTTCGCGGATCCTGCTGACACATGCCAGCCAAGCCTCTGGAAATCATGGTGGGCGGTCAGAGGCTCGAACTCCCGACATCCTCGGTGCAAAGAGAGCATCCGCCGCCCAAGCCATCGACTTCCCGTCAAGCGTACAGCTCTTGGCTGGGTCATGTTCTCCATATGCCCCATCAATTCTGGTGCGCGCAGGTTCGGCGAACCAGGGCGCACATCGTGAAATGCCCTTCACTCGCCAACGCACACCATCACATCACGTCGGCGACACTGAATCGTGGACCATCCGCCACGGTGGTCAGCTCATCACCGTCGTTCGCCAACAGCCGCAGCTGCCGTTCGAAATCCTCCACTTCTCGTGGGTGTCCCCGCAGTGGCATCAACCGGCGGCGCGATGCACTGCTTCACCCTGGAAGAGACTTTGGGAAGATCATGCAATGGACGTTTCCAAAGGTGCTGCTATCCAAATGGTATCGAGGCGTTCCGAAGATAGTGATCGTCGCGCTCGCGCGCCGCAAACGATGCCGAGGCTCGCCTTGAACGAGAGAAAATTGCGTACTTGGCGAATATTGATGTCGCCATGGGTCAACATCTTCCGGCTTTAGATGCCGAAGGGGCCTCTGCCATCATTGCCCGTCGAGCCGTGAAGGTAGTACAGGGCCCAGCCGCCCGCTTCGACGCGTTGTGCGAAGAATTGAATGTCTTCAGCGAGCACGGTGTGAGGGAGGCCTGAACCTCAACCTGCGCGTCGCTATCGCGCTCACTCGAACAACACGTGGCAGCGCCTACACTTCGGATCAGCGCGGCTATGCCCTCAACTTTTCGGAAGCTTGTCAGTGTCATTGGGAGAACGGGAGGCCATGTGCGCCAGCTCCAGCGCGGCGCAGCCGGCCGAGTAGCTCGCCGTGAAGTGCCTCACCAGCAGTTCGCACGCAGATCCAGCGCAGCGCCAATCTGGCGCAGGATCGACATCACGAATGGATCGACGGCCGGATCCGGTCGGCCCGGGTTCGCGGTCGGAATCTTCTCGCCCACCCCGAGGTGGATCACCCCCTCCGGGTGAGAGGTCGAGATCGGCTACGCCGTCTTTCTCTCCCTCGCTGCCGCGTGGCGGATGATCCATGATCGTGGCCGCCCGGGGCCACATCGGCGACGGCCTCCAGCGCATCGGCCGCCTGCTGGCGCATGCCCCGCGCGATCTTGCGCAGCGCGTGCGGCCCGCCCTCCGCGGCGATGGCGAGGTCCTCGGCGTGGTTCGGCGGCCGGTCGATCACCTGCGCGATGAGCGCGCCCGACTCCGCCAGCCCCGCCTCCATCCGGTCGCGGCGGATCAGCTCGCCCTTCAGCTCGCGCAGGCGCAGGCTCTCGCGCTCGGCCGAGATCCACGCGCCCAGGCGCTTCGCCTCGTCGAGACTGGTCGAGGATCGGTCGGCGCGCTGGTCCGCCTCGCGCCCGACAGACGGGCTGCGGGCCCAGTCGCCGAACTCACCCACCAGCAGCTCGAAGCGTGCGATGGGAATGCGGGTGACGAAGCCGCGCATGTCGCGTTGCAGCTCGCCCGCGAACTCCGGGTGCCGCTTGGCGAGGTGCGCGATCTGCCGGCTGATTGCCTGCCGGGACACGCCCCGGCGCTCTGCCGTCTCGCTCACCGTCAACATGACAACCTCACCGGTCAACACCGTCAACACTCCTCCTCAACCTGCCTTGCTGGCAAAGCACCGGGGTGCGAATTACCCACCGGCGCCCGAACCCCCGGAAGGACCCGTGCCCGGTCAGCGCGCGGTCGCGATTGCCTTGGCCATGGCCTCGGCGAGATGCCGCTCGAACCGCGCCTCGGTGACGGCGTTCGAGGTCGCGTAGAAGTCGAGCTTCGGCGCGTACCTCGGCGGCCGCCTGGCGAACAGGAACACGGGCTCGACCCGTCCGCCCCTCCTGAGCCAGATGCCCGGAGCGAGCTTGCTGTCGAAGTCGTCGCCGGTGATCACGAAGTAACGGTCCGTGTGCCGGCTGCGCCGCCGCGACCTGCCGGTTTCGTTCGCCGTGGTGTCTCGCTGCGCGTGGAGCTGGCTCAGGATGCGGTTGATCTGCCCCCGGCCCGGGTTGCCATAGCTGTTGAGCTTGGCGCCCGATGCCGGAACGATAAAACGGTGGCGTCCGGTGAGCCCGGCCCTAGCTTCGAGCAAGCCCTCGATACCGGTCTGCCCACGGCGCCCGCCTTCCTCCTGCACTTCCAGGAAGTGCCGCTTCGACTGCGCAGTCTTCCGCTGGACACTCGCCTCCGGCTTCCGCTTGGTCGCGCGCGAGAGATAGAAGGCGTTCAGCGTGAAGGGCGTCGGTCGGTCGAAGGCCAGGCGGGTCTGGTCGCGGATCGCGTCGAGGACATCCTTCGCGGTCTCGTTGAGCGCGACCGACAGAGCGAAGGGCAACTGCTTCTGCGCCACGTCACTCAGACCGCGCTCGAACCGGCGGAAGTCCGCCTCGATACGGAACATGGCGCCCTCGATGTGTGGGAAATGGAAAGCCCCGCACCGGGTTCCCGGGCGGGGCTTCTCTACTGTGCATTCAGGGGCCGATTGCGTGTTCAGGTGTCAAGAGAGGATAAGGGGACTGCCCCTCCTCCCGCTTCCGTTTCAGACGAACACGAAGTTCCCCGCCCCGAGGTCGCCCAGGCTGGTGTTCTCCAGCGTGAGCTGCTCGCCGGTAGCTAAGTCGAACACCGCGTCATCGCCCGACTGGGTGGCGATGGTGGTGAGCTCGGCGTAGCTGTCCATCGCGGCACCGAAGCCGGAGATGCGCACGATGTCGACGCCCAGCTCGAAGTCGGTCACCCGCGCCACACCGTCGAGCCGGGCGAAGGCGAAGATGTCGGCACCTGCCCCGCCCTCGAGGGTGTCGATGCCAGAGCCGCCGGAGAGGAGGTCATCGCCCGCGCCGCCGTAAAGGTGGTCGTCGTCGCTGCCGCCGTGCAGGCGGTCGGCGCCATCACCGCCGAAGAGCGCGTCCTCGCCCCCCTCGCCCAGCAGCAGGTCGTCGCCCGCCTCGCCGTGCAGCGTGTCATGGTCGGAGCCGCCGTCGAGCCGGTCGTCGCCCTCGCCGCCATAGAGCAGGTCGGAGCCGATGCCGCCGTCGAGCATGTCGGCCCCCTCCCCACCGCTGACCGTGTCGAGCCCGGCATTGCCGAAGAGCATGTCGTCGCCCGCACCGCCATCAATCGTGTCATCGTCCGAACCGCCGTAGACGCGGTCGTTGCCGTCGCCGGCGTCGATCATGTCTCCGCCGATGCCGGCGGCGTTGATGAGGTCGTTGCCGGCACCGCCGTAGATCTGGTCAAGGCCGCCGATGTCGTGGATGCGGTCATTGCCCTCACCGCCTTCGACGAGGTCGTCGCCCGAGCCCGACATCAACCGGTCGTGGCCGATGCCGCCGAACAGCGAGCTGCCGTCATTGCCGGACTGAAGGATGTCGTCGCCCGCGCCGCCGTAGAGCCGGGCAGTGCCCTGCATGTCGATGAGATGGTCCGCGCCATCACCGCCGTAGATCTGTTCGTCGCCGGCGCCGCCCTGGATGGCGTCGTCGCCCTCGTCGCCGAACAGCCGGCTGTTGCCCGTGCCGCCGAAGATCCGGTCATCGCCGAGGCCGCCATAGGCAAAGCCCGCGCCCGCGCCCATGCGCAGCGTGTCGTTGCCCTCGTCGCCAAGAAGACGCACGCCGTCGAAGGTCGAGACATCCGTGATCACGTCGTCATCGGCGCCGCCGCGCATCAGCATGGCGTCCTCGCTGCGGATGATGTCGGCGCCGTCTCCGCCGAAGATGGTGCCGAGGCTGTGGTCATCCCCCGAGACCGCGTGGCCCATGATGACGATCACGTCATATCCCGCGCCGCCGGACACCGTGCCCCAGAGGCCGTACTCCCCCGAGATACGGTCATTTCCATCGCCGCCATAGGCCAGCAGCAGCTGCGTTCGGGTGAACTGCAGCTCATCATCGCCGTTGCCGCCGTAGAGCCTGCCGCTGCCGATCAGCAAGTCGTTGCCATCGTTGCCGTAGAGAGTGGCGTCTTCACCCTCCAGCGTGTCGTTGCCCGCGCCGCCAAACAGCCAGCCGTTGGAGCCGTCATAGGTATAGCCGGCGTAGAGCGTGTCGTCGCCCTCGCCGCCGTAGAGATGATCACCGCCGCCATTGCCGAACAGCGTGTCGTTGCCGGAGCCGCCATAGACGGTCTCGGCGACCTGCTCGCGATAGCTCAGCGAATTGCCATAGAACGTGTCGTCGCCCGCGCCGCCATAGATCAGCGTACCATCGCGCTCGCCGCAGAAGGTGTCGTCATCGTCGAGCCCCTGGGTGCGCACTACCACCTCGCCATCAATGGAGCCATCACCGTTGGCGATGGTGTAGGTGAAGCGGGCCAGGGCCTGCTGCGAGGCCGGCAGGCTCTCGTCGAGCAGATCCGGCCGGTAGACGAAACGCCCCGAGGGCTCGACCGTGAGGGTGCCGCTGCCGGGCAGTGCGATGGTGATGCCGTTGCCCACGGGCATGCCGTTGACATGGGTCACCACAGGCCGGCCCTGCTGGGGGTTGAACTCGTCGGCGCCGGAGCCGTTGTCCGCCAGCAGGTTGCCGCTCTGCGTACCCGTGCCGGGGAAGGAGAACGCATCGTCGAGCGCGAGAACGCCGGTGTGCGTGAGGGTGGCAGTGAGGTCGATCGGCGCGTTGTGAAGCCAGCCATCGCGCGTGCGGAGCGCAAAGGTCAGGGTGTCGTCCGCCAGGAGCCGAGCGATCTCGGCACGCGGAAGCTCGATGGTGGCAAGCCTGTTTTCGGTCTGGAGCGATTCAAAAACGATATCACCGAAGGACCGGCCCTCGATGATCAGCTCGGTGGACAGCTCGTCATACCCCTGGCCGAGATTGTCCGAGAAATTCAGCGTGAGCGTCGCCGGACCGGACAGGAATTCGTCGGGCAGTTCCTCCATGGCCAGAGCGATTTCATATCGCCCGAAGCGCTCTCCCGGCACCTGCGGCAGACCAGTCGCATTATCCCAGATATCGTCGAATTCTACACTCGCACTCGTATGCACCATGACGCAATTCCTTCGTTAAAATTGGAACGTTTCCCCTGCAACGGACAATTGCGCATCTTTCGGTTCAGCGCAAATCGCCCGTGCGCAGGAGGAAGCTGCGCCACAATTACGACGGAATTGAGGCGAGCGCCCAGAGAGCATCGGCCGCGACGGCGAAGACCTGGCGCAGATCCTCGACCATGTTCCCTGCCTGCCGGCGACTTCGCGCGAGGCCATCCGGGAGGTACCGCCCCTCGCAGCACACGTGCTCCACGACGGCTCTGGCATCGTCCGGGGCCTGCCGGGCGAGCCGCGCGTAGCGGTCCTGCGCCTCCAGAAGGATCATCATCCGGTCGTCGGGCCGGGGGGAGCTGTCCACCCGTGGCTGCGAGAGATCGACCGTGGGCGGGCGCTGGCGGCCCTCCCAGGCATCGGCCGGGGCAAGGCCCGCTGCGCGCTGCTGCTGGTCGAGGATGCCCCGCACGCGCATGTCTTCGATCGCGTGCGGCACGCGGCGGCGGCGCCCGTTCGCATGTTCCGGTACTGCTCGGTGATCATCCGCAGCCGCGCCCGGGCGCCGACCTCGCGCTGCTCGGTGTCCCGGGGCACGATCCGGGGCGCGCCCGTCCGCGCATCCCGCACCACCTTCACCCGGCAGACCTCGCCCCGCGCCACGGCGACCGAGCGCGTCACGCTGGCCCCGGCACCCCAATCCGCGCCACCGAGATTCACATGCGGCAGCGTCGTCGCCACCTTCTGCTTCCGACCCACACCCATCACTGCTCTCCCGACATGTCTTCGCCGCGCACCAGCTGCGCGGCCATCTTCTCGCGCCGGTCCCAGAAGCCCCGGAACCGGGCATCGTCCTCGGAGAGCGCCTGCCCTGCCGCCAGCCGTTCCTCGATGATCACCAGCCGGCGACGCTCCTCCGCCGCCTGCTCGCGCAGCTGCGCCAGGGCGTACTCGGACGTGGGCGGCGGACCCGGCTTCACCAGCGCCGAGAGCAGAGGGCCGGCCCAGCCTTCCGCCTGCGCGCGCCGGCCCACGGCACAGGCCATGAAGCTGGTCACCTTGCGGTCGAAGCCCGGCGGCGGCGCGCTGATCGTGCGCGCGAACTTCACCACCCGCACCTCGCGCGGCCAGCGATCCCCCGCCTTGCCCTCGCCCATCGTCATCAGCCCCTCGGCCAGCGTGGCGAGGTCGGCCCGGTCGAGATAGGCGAGCTTGGCCGCGATGCGCTCCAGCTCCGCCCGGTGCGCCTCCACCGTGGTGCCGGCGGGTCGCTGGAAGCCCGATCCGATCAGCCGGTCGATCACCAGTTCGCGCACGGCGGCCTGCGCCGCTGGTGCATGGCCGCCGTGCGCTCCGCGGCACCGCGCAAGGTGGCAGCATGAACGACACCACCACCATGCCCCGCTGGGAAGAGATGCGCTCGGAGATCGACCGGCTGCTGGGCGTGGAGATGGAACTCGACTTCAGGCTTGCCATCCTGCTCATGCAGACCACCGCAGTCCGCGTGTCGGCCGTTCTGGAACCCACATGGTCGAGGGTGGATCTGGAGCGTGAGCAGGTGAGCCTGCGCCGCGATGGGGCCGGGCCGCGCAAGGGGCCGATCGTGCCAATCAACATGGCGCTACGGGCAGCGCTGCTCTCCGCGCGCCAGGGTGGCTTGTCCGACCGCGTGATCGAGCGGGGGCGGAGGGCCCGTGCGGTCCATCCGCAAGCGCTCCTCCAACGCAGTCGCGAGAGCCGGCCTGAAGGATGTCTCGCTGCACGTCCTCCGGCACACCGCCGCGGTGCGCATGGCCGAAGCCGGCGTGCCGATGGACGAGATCTCGCGATAGCTCAGCCACTTGAACACGCCCATCACATCGAGCGCTTGCACGCGATTCTCGCCTCAGTGTTGGTCGGAAGTGGCGGAGGCCTTGGAGTTCGGAGGCTCCCGCAAAGTTGAGTGAGCCAGAGGTCACTTCGTATTATGACGAGAGTTTCTGGCCAAGCCTCTGAAAAACATGGTGGGCGGTGAGAGGCTCGAACTCCCGACATCCTCGGTGTAAACGAGGCGCTCTACCAACTGAGCTAACCGCCCGCGCGGCGGGATCAACTGCTTGCAGGCTCGGCTTCGGACTTCGTAGCGAGCACCAGCTTGTAGGCCGTCCTCTGCTCCTCACCCTCACCGATCTTGCGCACCACGATCCGGCCGAGAGGGGGAATAACAACAACTTCCCCGGCTTGCAACTGCCCGTGGATGGCGGTGAGCAGCGCGTCGGCGATTTCACGCACCTGGCGCTTGGGCTTGCCGGTCGCTTCCACGACCTGCTCGATCAGTTCCATCTTCTTCATGTTTCTTCCCCCTGCGTGCGCTCGATGCGGCGCCTCACGCATGGGGCGAGCTTGCCTGAGATCCGGCGCATTGCAACAGTTTCCGGGCCGCGCCGCGCATGAAAATGGCGGGCAGTTTCCTGCCCGCCACGTCGGGGGTGCCGGGGCACCCCAAGGTCGCGATGTCACCGCTCAGTGCGCGGTGAGGTCCGTCTCGGCCGGCTTCGCCTGCGGCGGAATATCCGCCTCCGGGCTCCACTCGATGGGTTCCGGCTGGCGGATGAGCGCCACCTTCAGCACCTCGCGGACGGATTCGACCGGGATGATCTCCATGCCCGATTTCACCGAATCCGGGATGTCGCGCAGGTCCTTCACGTTCTCCTTCGGGATCAGCACCGTCTTGATGCCGCCACGCAGGGCAGCGAGGAGCTTCTCCTTCAGCCCGCCGATCGCCAGCACGTTGCCGCGTAGGGTCACCTCACCGGTCATCGCCACGTCCTTGCGGACCGGGATGTCGGTGAGCACCGAGACGATCGAGGTCACCATGCCCACGCCCGCGGAGGGGCCGTCCTTCGGGGTCGCCCCTTCCGGAACATGGACATGGATGTCCATCTTCTCGAACTCGGTCGGCTTCACGCCCAGCGAGATCGCCTTGGAGCGGACGTAGGAGGAGGCCGCGTCGATGCTCTCCTTCATCACGTCGCCAAGCTTGCCGGTGGTCTTCATCCGGCCTTTGCCGGGCAGTTTCAGCGCCTCGATCTGCAGCAGGTCGCCACCGACTTCCGTCCAGGCCAGGCCGGTGACGACGCCGACCTGGTCGGTGTCCTCCGCCAGCCCGTAGCGGAACCGCTTCACGCCGAGCATCTCCTCGAGCTTCTCGGGCGTGACGACGACCGCCTTGGTCGCGCCTTTCACGATCTCGGTCACCGCCTTGCGGCACAGCCGGGCCAGCTCGCGCTCCAGGTTCCGCACGCCCGCCTCACGGGTGTAGGTGCGCACGATCTCCAGCAGCGCGTCATCCTGCAGGATGAACTCGCCCTTCTTCAGCCCGTGCGCCTTCTCCTGCTTGGAGAGCAGGTGACGCTTGGCGATCTCGACCTTCTCGACCTCGGTGTAGCCCGAGAGCGGGATGATCTCCATCCGGTCCAGCAGCGGCCGCGGCAGGTTGTAGCTGTTCGCGGTGGTGAAGAAGAGCACGTTCGACAGGTCGTACTCCACCTCCAGGTAGTGGTCCATGAAGGTCGAGTTCTGCTCCGGATCGAGCACCTCGAGCATCGCGCTCGCGGGGTCGCCGCGGAAGTCCTGGCCCATCTTGTCGATCTCGTCGAGCAGGATGAGCGGGTTCGTGGTCTTGGCCTTCTTCATCGACTGCACGATCTTGCCGGGCATGGAGCCGATGTAGGTCCGCCGGTGGCCGCGGATCTCCGCCTCGTCCCGGACACCGCCGAGCGAGATGCGGATGAACTCGCGCCCCGTGGCCTTCGCCACCGACTTGCCAAGCGAGGTCTTGCCGACGCCCGGAGGGCCGACGAGGCACAGGATCGGCCCGCGCAGCTTGTCGGAGCGCGACTGCACGGCGAGATACTCGACGATCCGCTCCTTGACCTTCTCCAGGCCGTAGTGGTCGTCGTTGAGGATCTTCTCGGCGCGGGCGAGGTCCTTCTTCACCCGGCTCTTCACGCCCCAGGGAATGGCCAGCATCCAGTCGAGGTAGTTGCGCACCACGGTCGCCTCGGCCGACATCGGCGACATCTGGCGCAGCTTCTTCAGCTCGGCCAGCGCCTTGTCCTTGGCTTCCTTGGTGAACCTGGTCGCGTTGATCTTCTCCTCGTACTCGGAGGCATCGTCACGACCGTCCTCGCCATCGCCCAGCTCGCGCTGGATGGCCTTCATCTGCTCGTTCAGATAGTACTCGCGCTGGGTGCGCTCCATCTGCGTCTTGACGCGGCTCTTGATCTTCTTCTCGACCTGCAGCACCGACATCTCGCCCTGCATCAGGCCGTAGATCCGCTCCAGCCGCTCACCGACGTCGAAGACCTCCAGCAGCCCCTGCTTCTCGTCGAGCCGCACGCCCAGATGGCCGGCGATGGTGTCGGCCAGCTTGGCAGGCTCGGTGAGATCGGCGACGGAGGCCACGGTCTCGTCCGGCACGTTCTTGTTGAGCTTGGCGTATTTCTCGAACTCGGCGGCGATGGTGCGGGTGAGCGCCTCGATCGTGGACGGATCGTTGGCGGTCTCCTCGATCAGCGTGGCCTCGGCCTCGAAATAGGAGTCGTTCTCGATGAAACGGTCGATGTGCACGCGCGACTTGCCCTCGACCAGCACCTTCACGGTGCCGTCGGGCAATTTCAGCAGCTGCAGAACGTTGGCGATGACCCCGACCTCGTAGATATCCGAGTCCGCAGGCTCATCGATGGACGGATCCCTCTGACTGGACAGAAGGATCTGCTTGTCTTCCTTCATCACGTCTTCCAGCGCCCGCACGGATTTTTCGCGTCCCACGAAAAGCGGAACCACCATGTGCGGAAACACGACGATGTCGCGCAGCGGAAGGACCGGATAGGAAACACTGCCTGAACTGCTCATGTACTTGTCCTTTCTGCAAGGCGCCCTGCCCCGGCGCATCCAGCGGCATGACACCCCCAATTCGGGCTTCACATTTGGGGTGACCCCCCGCCGGGTTCAAGCTTGGACCGGCTGTCGGGTGCCTGATGTGAAGCCGGCCCCGAGTCAGTGTGTCACTGATCTTTCAAGGAAGTGTGCGCTGCCACGCCGGCGCCCGCAAGCGCGAAGCGACGCGGCCGGGAAGTTCGCCGGCGCGCGCGCTCAGAGCGGCTCCACGTCGCCTTCCGCGCGCCGCGCGTGGAAGGCGCGGGCGAAATCCTCCAGCGTTCCGGCGGAGATCGCATCGCGCAGCCCCTGCATAAGCTCCTGATAGTAATGCAGGTTATGCCAGGTGAGCAGCATGGAGGAGAGGATCTCCCCCGCCTTGAACACGTGGTGGAGATAGGCGCGCGAATACTGGCTGCACGCGGGGCAGGAGCATTCCGGGTCCAGCGGGCGCGGGTCGTCGAGATGTCGCGCATTCTTGATATTAACCGCGCCGAAACGGGTGAGCGCCTGCCCCGTGCGCCCGGAGCGCGAGGGCAGAACGCAGTCGAACATGTCCACCCCGCGCTGCACGGCGCCCACGATGTCGTCCGGCTTGCCCACGCCCATCAGGTAGCGCGGACGGTCCTCGGGCAGCATGCCGGGCGCATAGTCCAGCACGCCGAACATCGCCTCCTGCCCCTCGCCCACCGCCAGGCCGCCGATGGCATAGCCCTCGAAGCCGATGGCGCGCAGCTTTTCCGCGCTCTCCTCGCGCAGATCACGAAAGACGGATCCCTGCTGGATTCCGAAGAGCGCGTGGCCCGGCCGGTCGCCGAAGGCCTCGCGCGAGCGCAGCGCCCAGCGCATCGACAGGCGCATGCTCTCGGCGGCCACCGGCTCCGTGGCCGGATGGGGGGTACATTCGTCGAAGCACATCACGATGTCGGAGCCCAGCAGCCGCTGGATCTCCATCGAGCTTTCCGGCGAGAGATGGTGGACGGAGCCGTCGATGTGGCTCTTGAAGCGCACGCCCTCCTCGGTGAGCTTGCGCAGGCCGGCGAGGCTCATCACCTGGAAGCCGCCGGAATCCGTGAGGATCGGGCGCTCCCAGTTCATGAAGCGGTGCAGGCCCCCCAGCCGCGCCACGCGCTCCGCGCCGGGGCGCAGCATCAGGTGATAGGTGTTGCCCAGCAGGATGTCGGCCCCCGTGGCGCGCACGCTTTCGGGCATCATCGCCTTCACCGTGGCGGCCGTGCCCACCGGCATGAAGGCGGGGGTGCGGATGTCGCCGCGCGGGGTGTGGACGGTGCCGGTGCGCGCCGCACCGTCGGTCGCGGACATCGTGAAGCGGAATGAAGCGGTCATCTCGGGGGCCTCTCTGGACGCGGGGGCGCGGTTTCCTTATATGATTGGTCGGGAAATGAAAGGCAGGATCTGAGCCATGGACGGAAACGAGATGATGGAGGGCGCGCCGATCATTCGCCCCTCGACCACCGACCACCCGCTCTACGACGCAGTGGTCGAGGCGTGCCGCACCGTGCACGACCCCGAGATCCCGGTGAACATCTACGACCTCGGTCTGGTGTACACCGTGGCGATCGACCCGGAGAACAATGTCGCGATCCGCATGACGCTGACCGCGCCCGGCTGCCCGGTGGCCGGCGAGATGCCGGGCTGGGTGGTGGACGCGGTGGAACCCGTCGCGGGGGTGAAATCGGTGGACGTGGAGCTGGTCTGGGATCCGCCCTGGGGCATGGAAATGCTGTCGGACGAGGCACGGCTGGAACTGGGCTTCATGTGAGCCTGCCCGCCGCGCGCGGCAGGCTTCGCAGGCAGACAGCGCCGGGCGCGGCCCCCGCGCCGCGGCCGGGCCGGACATCCTCCGGCCGCCCTCGCGCGATGTGAGCGGGCGCCCTTGCGCCGGCGCCGTCTTCCTCCTATTTTCGAAGTGATGCCCCTGTCCGGATCTCCGGGCGGCGGGACCATGCCATGAAGGAGCGCCACAATGTTCGGCATCCCCGGAAAATCGCCCGTCACCATCACGGACGCTGCCGCGAAGCAGATCGGCAAGCTGATGCAGGGCGGCAAGTACGGCCTGCGCATCGGCCTGAAGAAGGGCGGCTGCGCGGGCATGGAATACACCATGGAATACGTCGACGCCGCAGAGGCGGCGGACGTGGTGGTGGAGCAGGACGGCGCACGGGTGCTCATCGCCCCCATGGCGCAGATGTTCCTGTTCGGCACCGAGATCGACTACAAGGTGTCGCTGCTCGAAAGCGGCTTCGCCTTCAACAACCCCAATGTCACGGAAGCCTGCGGCTGCGGCGAATCCGTGAAGTTCGACGCCGCCGCGGGGGCCTGAGCCCCGGCGCGGCGATCGCCCGCATCTCCCGCCTCCGCCTGCGGACTGGAAGGCGCCCTCCCGCTGCGCTATCTCATGATGCGTCAACGATTTCAGGAGGACAGGGATGACCCGACGCAAGCTCGCCGCCGGAAACTGGAAGATGAACGGGCTCAGGACCGCGCTCGCCGAGATCGAGGCCCTGCGTGACGCCTTCCCCGATCCGGGCTGCGACGTGCTGATCTGCCCCCCTGCCACGCTTCTCGCCCAGTCCGCGCTGGCCGCGGCAGGCTCTTCCATCCGCCTCGGCGGGCAGGATTGCCACGTGGCCGCCTCGGGCGCGCACACCGGCGACATCTCCGCGGCCATGCTCTCCGACAGCGGGGCCACCCACGTGATCCTCGGCCATTCGGAGCGGCGTGCCGACCATGGCGAAAGCTCGGCCCTGGTGGCCCGCAAGACGGAGGCCGCCTGGGCCGCGGGCCTCACCGCCATCATCTGCGTCGGGGAAACCGAGGCCGAGCGGGACGCGGGCCGTACGCTCGACATCGTCACCACGCAGGTGATCGAATCAGTTCCCGACGGCGCGATCGCCCTCACCACGGTGGTGGCCTACGAGCCGGTCTGGGCCATCGGCACCGGGCGCACGCCCACCAATGCCGAGATCGAGGAAGTTCACACCGCCATCCGCGGCGCCCTGGCCAGCCGCTTCAGCACGGATGTCGCGGAAGGCATCCGCATCCTCTACGGCGGCTCGGTGAAGCCGGGCAACGCGGCGGAGATCTTCGCGCTGCGCGACGTGGATGGCGGGCTGGTGGGCGGCGCCTCGCTGAAAGCCTCGGACTTCGCCGGGATCATCCGCGCCGCGGAAGGCTGATGCGCGGGGCGCGGCGCTCCGGAGGAGCCCCGCGCCCGGCCCTGCGCGCTAGTGCTTCATCAGGCTCATGGCCTGCTCGATCCAGTTGTCGCGGAACGGCCGGCCCTTGAAGGCGGAGAGATTGGCATCCACCCAGGCGAGATTCGCCTCGGTGAACTTCGAGATCTGGTCGAAGGAATAGATGCCCATCTGGTTCAGTTCGCGCTCCAGCTTCGGCCCCACGCCCCGGATCATCTTCAGGTCGTCGAACATCGCCGGCGCCTTGGAGAACAGGTTGGACGGCTTGGCCATTTTCACCATTTCATCCGCGTAGTCGGCGGCAACCCCGGCGGATTTCTGCGCCCGCTCGCCCATGGCCTCGGAAGCGTCCGTGGCCTGTTTCACCTGACGGCGGGTGGAGGTGTTCACCGTGTCCGACACCTCCGCCGCCGCGCGGACGGACTTGAAGGCCATGTCCGACACCGCCCCGCCGATCTCCGCGGCGGATTCCACGCTCTTCTGCATGGACTTCGCGGTCACCACCTCGGCCGCGTCGGCAGCCTTCGCCGCGGTCTGCATCCGCGTCTGCGCCACGGCGGTAAGGCTCTCGGTCATCTCCGCGACGGCCTTCACCGATTTCGAAAGCTGCTCGGTGAAGGCGCGGGACATCTCGGCCACGCCG
This sequence comes from Paroceanicella profunda, assembly GCF_005887635.2. Taxonomy (GTDB): domain Bacteria; phylum Pseudomonadota; class Alphaproteobacteria; order Rhodobacterales; family Rhodobacteraceae; genus Paroceanicella; species Paroceanicella profunda. The sequence goes on from NZ_CP040818.1 coordinate 3,728,281, forward strand.
GCGTCCGCCGGCCCGGCGGCCTTCGGATCCGCCGCGAAGCGCCAGGCGACGCCGAAGAACGGTGCGGCGGGAGACAGGCTGGTCCAGTATTCCAGCGGGCTCTCGTCCTTCTTGGGGGCCCAGCGGCCAGGTTCGAAGAGGGGCAGAAGGGTCATTCGGGCATCCTCCCAGGCAAATGCTGCAGTGCACAATCTACCACACCACGGCGTTTTTGCAACTTTGACACAGTTTTGCCGCTGCGTCAGAGAATACCGCCCTCCCGCAGCCCGTAGTGATCGGCCAGCCTCTGCAGCGCGATGCGCAGAACCACCTTGCCGGAGCGCTTCGACCAGCCCAGCCGCTTCTCCGCCGTCTCCAGACCCTCGAGGAAACAGCAGCAGCGGAAGGCGATGTCCGACAGGCCCGGGCCGAGCGCCTTCAGCGCCGCGGACACCCGCTCGCGCGCCGCTGCCGGGCCGCCGGACGGGCCGCGCCCTCCCGCCTCGCCTCCCTGAGTGCCGGCGGTGAGGAAGCGCTCCCAGTCCTGGGTGACGCGCGGGCCGAGGTTGGCGCGCTCGAAATCCTCGCGCAGGCGCTCGCCGGCTTCCAGTTCCCGGCGCGACAGGAAGGCCTCGCCCTTCGGCCCGGACCGGCGCGCCAGCCAGGCGAGGGGCGACTCGGCGGCATTCACCACCACCTCCCGCGGCCCCTCCCTGCCCTCGCCGGAGACCAGGCGCAGCGCATCCTCCTGATGCTGCATCGCGAAAGGCGTCCGGGCTTCGGCGAAGCCGGCGGTCTCACGGCGGCGGATGGTGTCCTGCGCCAGCATGCGCTCCAGCGCCGCGCGCCCGGCGGCGGTGATCTCGTAGCAGGCCAGCTTGCCACTGCGTCGGCAGGCCACCCAGTCGCGCAGGGCGAACTGCCGGGCCACCTCGCGGCGCACGGTGGCGGTCTGCCGGTGGCAGCCGGGAACCGTCTCGCGGAAGACGACCGCGAGCTCCGCCTCGGGAGCCACGGCAAGGAAGGCGCCGGATTCTCCGAGCCGTCGCAGGATCCTGCGGGCTTCACGCTGGATCTCGGCATCGGACTCGGGAAGATCAACGTGCTTGCGCTGCAGCATAGCTGGGTGCTCCTTCAGGATGGTGCCAGGCTCTTCGCCGGCCTTGAATCGCAGATCGAGACCGGCGAGCGCCTCATCGAAGAGCGGGTCGTCCCGCTTCTCCTCGATGCGGCGAACCTGCCGGTGGACGGTAGAGGGGTGAACGCCGAGCCGACGCGACAGCTCGCGCATCGACAGGCCGGAAACGGTGTGGGCGAGATAGACGAGAACCGCGGCCGGCGGCTCCCCGGCCGCGGAGCAGTCACCCGGCCAGTCTGCCGGATGCACAGGCCCGGTCGTCCGGGCGCAGGATGTGGCGGGATGTGTCACGTGAGAAATCCGTGCCAATTCGATTAAAATTCTACCTATAATTGAATCGTGAAAATTCACTTAACCTAAAATTGTAAATAAACCTTAACTATCTCTGGGATTCAGGATTTGCAGAGACAGCGCACGCTTCCCTGAAAACTTCCGCAACGCCTCCCGTTTGGGCCCCAGCATGGGCCTCGACTGATACAAACGGAGGTTTCGATGACCGATACTCAAGCCCTGAACACCGCCCTGCGCCGCCCCGGCCTGCTGCTGCGTGCCGCGCGTGCCGGGCTCGGCGCCTATGCCCGCGACATCCACCTGGCCCGGATCCTGCCCGGCACGGACCCGGCGCGTGACCCGAAGGCGACGCTGCGCCGGCTCCGTGAGATGGAGGCCGCCTGCGACGCGGCGCGCCGCGCGCGGGAAACCGGCTATTCGCCGAGTTCGCATGTGTCGGTGCTGGTGGCGCTGCTGGCGGAACTGCGCCGGGTGCAGGGGCGAACGGCCTGAGGGGCGGGCCGCGCCGGGGCCCTATGCGAAGGCGTCCGGCTCCGCGGCCTTGCGTTCGGCGATGAAGGCGGCGAGCGCCTCCTCGATCGCCGGGTCGAGCGGCGGGCGCTGGTAGCTCTCCAGCATCCGCTTCACCCGGGCCTGCCCGAGCGTGGCACTGTCGCGCCCGCCCTCCTCCGCCCAGGTCTCAAAGGGTTTGTAGTCAAGCACTTCGCTGCGCCAGAACGCCTCGCGGTAATTGGCCTGCGTATGGGCACAGCCGAGGAAATGGCCCCCCGGGCCAACCTCGCGCAGCGCCTCCATTCCCTGTCCGTTCTCCGAGAGATCCACCCCGGATGCGAGCGCGTGCAGCGGCCCGAGCTGGTCCGCGTCGAGCACGAATTTCTCGAAGGAGGCCACCAGCCCGCCCTCCAGCCAGCCGCAGGCATGGAGCATGAAGTTCACCCCGCCCAGCAGCGCCGCGTTCAGGGTGTTGGCGGATTCGTAGCCCGCTTGCGCGTCAGGCAGCTTCGCACCGCACAGCGCCCCGCCGGAGCGGTAGGGCAGCCCCAGCCGGCGGGCCAGTTGCCCCGCGCCGTAGAGGATCTTCGAGGCCTCCGGCGTCCCGAAGGTGGGCGCGCCGGAATTCATGTCGATCGAGGTCACGAAGGTGCCGAAGATCACCGGCGCGCCCGGCCGGACCAACTGCGCATAGGCCACCCCCGCCAGCACCTCGGCCAGCACCTGGGTGAGCGTTCCGGCCACCGTGACCGGCGCCATCGCGCCACCCACGATGAAGGGGGAAATGATGCAGGCCTGATTCGCCTGCGCATAGACCTCGAGCGCCCCCATCATCACGCTGTCGAAGGTGAGCGGCGAATTGATGTTGATGAGCGAGGTCATCACGGTGTTTTCGCTCACAAAGCCTTTACCGAAGAGAATTTCGCACATGCGAACCGAATCGACCGCGCGGGTCGGGTCGGTCACCGATCCCATGAAAGGCTTGTCCGAGAGGGTCATGTGCGCCTCGATCATGTCGAGATGGCGCTTGTTGACCGGCACATCCGTGGGCTCGCACACCGTGCCGCCCGAATGGTGCAACCATTTCGACATGTAGCCGAGCCGGACGAAATTCCGGAAGTCCTCCATCGTGGCATAGCGCCGTCCGCCGTCGAGGTCGCGCACGAAGGGCGGCCCGTAGACCGGCGCCAGCACCAGCGACGTGCCGCCGATCTCCACCGACCGCTCCGGGTTGCGGGCGTGCTGGGTGAACCGCCCCGGTGCCGTGGCGCAGAGCCGGCGCGCGAGGCCGCGCGGGATGTGCACCATCTCGCCGCGCACCTCGGCACCGGCCTCGCGCCAGCGCGCCAGCGCGCCGGGATTGTCGGCGAAGCGCACCCCGATCTCCTCCAGCACCGTCTCGGCATTGGCCTCGATCAGGCTGAGCCCCTCCTCGTCGAGAATGTCGAAGGTGCCGATCCTGCGCCGGATCGCCGGCGCGCAGTCGAAGCGCACCGCCGTCCGCTCTGCCCGGCGGGCCGCTCCGCCGCCGCCGCGCCGGCCGCTCCGGGCCGGGGGTGTCTGAGCCATCGCGGCCTCCTGAGGTCTGGTGCCGCACGCGGCGGGAAAGGGCCTTGAGTATGCCGGGCACGGCGGTCCGCAGAGGGCCGAAACCGCCACCGCGCGGCCCGGAAACGACATTGCCGGCCGCGGTGACGCCGGGTGCATTGCACACAGTTGCGCGCGCCCGCGCCTTCCATTATGTGCTGGCCATGAACACGTCAGAGCACCAACACCTCCTGATCATCGACTTCGGATCACAGGTCACGCAGTTGATCGCCCGCCGCCTGCGCGAGGCGAACATCTACTGCGAGATCCATCCCTATCAGAACGTGACGGAGGCGAGCATCCGCGCCTTCGCCCCCAAAGCCGTCATCCTCTCGGGCGGCCCGGCCTCGGTGCTGGACGAGAATTCGCCCCGCGCGCCCCAGGCCCTGTTCGAGATGGGCCTGCCCATCCTCGGGGTCTGCTATGGCCAGCAGGTGATGATGGAGCAGCTCGGCGGTCGCGTCGAAGCCGGCCATCACCGTGAGTTCGGCCGTGCCTTCGTCAGCCCGAACGAGCGCAACCTCGACCTCACCGAAGGCTGGTACGCCACCGGGCGCGAGCAGGTGTGGATGAGCCACGGCGACCGGGTGACCGCCCTCGCCCCGGGCTTCGACGTCTACGGCACCTCGCCGAACGCGCCCTTCGCCATCACCGCAGACCCCTCGCGCCACTTCTACGCCGTGCAGTTCCACCCGGAAGTGCACCACACCCCGAACGGCGCCCAGCTCTACCGGAACTTCTGCCGCATCGCCGGCTTCACCGGTGACTGGACCATGTCCGCCTACAAGGACCAGGCCATCGAGGCGATCCGCGCGCAGGTCGGCGACGCGAAGGTGATCTGCGGGCTTTCCGGCGGGGTCGACAGCTCGGTCGCCGCGGTGCTGATCCACGAGGCGATCGGCGACCAGCTCACCTGCGTCTTCGTCGACACCGGAATGATGCGCATGGGCGAGGCCGAAGAGGTCGTCACCCTGTTCCGCGACCATTACAACATCCCGCTGATCCACGCCGACGAGGCCGATCTCTTCATCGACGCGCTCGAGGGCGAATCGGACCCGGAGACCAAGCGCAAGACCATCGGCCGGCTGTTCATCGAGGTGTTCGAGAAACACGCGAAATCGGTGGGCGGCGCGAAGTTCCTCGCCCAGGGCACGCTCTACCCGGACGTGATCGAGAGCGTGAGCTTCTCCGGCGGCCCCTCCGTCACCATCAAGTCGCATCACAACGTGGGCGGCCTGCCCGAGCGGATGGACATGAAGCTGGTCGAGCCCTTGCGCGAGCTCTTCAAGGACGAGGTCCGCGCGCTTGGCCGCGAGCTCGGCCTGCCCGAGAGCTTCGTCGGCCGCCACCCCTTCCCCGGCCCCGGCCTCGCGATCCGCTGCCCCGGCGGCATCACCCGCGAGAAGCTCGACATCCTGCGCAAGGCGGACGCGGTCTACCTCGACCAGATCCGCAAGCACGGGCTCTACGACGAGATTTGGCAGGCCTTCGCCGTGCTGCTGCCGGTCCGCACCGTGGGCGTGATGGGTGACGGGCGCACCTACGAATACGTCTGCGCCCTGCGCGCGGTCACCTCGGTCGACGGCATGACGGCGGATTTCTATCCCTTCTCCTCCGAATTCCTGGGCGAGACCGCAGGCCGCATCATCAACGAGGTGAACGGCATCAACCGCGTCGTCTACGACTACACGTCGAAGCCGCCGGGAACGATCGAGTGGGAATGATTCAGGCCCATCCGAACGCCGCCGATTTTACGCTCCGGTACGATATAAGCTACTGAAAACAAAAATAAAATCATCCTGTGCCTATCGACATCTATCGGTGGGCATAGATGGCGTTCGGCGGCCTCGCTGACGGGCCTTGCCCCCATTGATCAACCGGAAAAACGAAAGTACCGTCAGGTCACATGAGGCCAATGACGGTACTTTTTTCGAACTAACGCGCTGAAATATAATCGTTTTCAGCGCCACTGGCCTCCAAAAACCGCGTGACGGTACTTTTCCGCAAGGAGGCCGAAATGTTGACCGATGCAGCACTCAAGTGCTTGAAACCAAAAGCCAAAATGTACAAGGTTTCCGATCGTGACGGCATGTACGTGCGCGTCGCGCCGTCGGGCGCCATCTCGTTCAGGCTCGACTATCGGCTGAACGGCAGGCGGGAGACCGTCTATCTCGGCAGATATGCCCGTGACGGAATATCGCTCGCCAGGGCTCGCGAGCTATGCATCGACGCGCGGCGTGCGATCGCCGAGGGGCGGTCCCCCGCCATTGAGAAGCAGCGCGAGAAGCGCCGGATCAAGGAAGCAAAGAGCTTCGGCGAATTCGGCGAGAAATGGCTGACCAACGCGACCATGGCCGACAGCACGCGCGCGATGCGTCGCTCCATCTTCGAACGCGAACTCATGCCCGTCTGGCGAAATCGTCTCCTGACGGAAATCACCCCGGATGATCTACGCGCTCACTGCGGCAAGATCGTCGAACGGGGTGCGCCCGCGACGGCGATCCATGTGCGGGATATCCTGAAGCAGATCTACGGCTTTGCCATTCTGCATGGCGAGAAGGTCGCCAATCCGGCAGATGACGTCGGTCCGGCCTCGATCGCTACCTTTACGCCGAAGGACCGCGCGCTTTCGCCCGCAGAGATCCGCATCATGTTCAAGCAGCTCGAGCATGTTGCGACGCTGCCGACGATCCGTCTCGGTATGAAGCTCTACCTTCTCACAATGGTGCGGAAGAGCGAGTTGCAGGATGCAGTTTGGGACGAGATCGATTTCGACAACGCTGTCTGGACCATCCCGAAGGAGCGCATGAAGCGATCGAAGCCGCACAACGTCTACCTGTGCCGGCAGACCCTCGACATCATGATCGCGCTCAAGACCTGTTCCGGCAACTCCCGATATCTGCTGCCGTCCCGGTACGACGCGGACGCGCCCATGTCTCGTGCGACGTTCAATCGCATCACCTATGCCGTCGTCGAGCTAGCCAAGAAGGAGGGGCTGCCGCTGGAGCCTTTCACCGTCCATGATCTGCGGCGGACGGGCTCGACGCTGCTAAATGAGCTGGGCTTTAACAGCGACTGGATCGAAAAGTGCCTTGCGCACGAGGACGGGCGTTCGTCCCGCGGCGTTTACAACAAAGCCGAGTATGAGGTGCAACGGCGGCATATGATGCAGCAATGGGCAGATACTGTGGACGCCTGGATCGACGGCCGCAAATATGCCCCCACGCTTTTGCCGCAAGCTATGCCCCTAATGGAGCTTGATCCCGCCCTTTGACGGGGCGGGTTTTACGCTTGGTGACGTCAGGGTGCTGTGCCCGACGGATCGGGGCAGCCCGCCGTGCCATGAGCCAAGCTTCGACCTCGGCCAAGTCCCAAACGATACAACGTGGCGAGAGCGCAAATCGACGGGGAAACTCGCCACGCTGCTCCATCTCATAAATCGTGCTGTCGGCCATCGGCACGATCTCCCTTAACTGTTGCCGCCGGATTGTTTTCCGAATTTGCGTGGGTTCGACTTTTGCCATGCTCAATCTCCTGCGTTGCTGAGGCGATTGAGACTGATATCTACTGATACTAGAAGCCCTTTCGGAATTACGTGCGGTATTTTCGGGCTATAGCGTACACATCGGCGGGTTCTTCCTGACTGCTGTGCCGCTTACGGTGCAACAGGTGCGTATGGGTTGATTCGGTTCCGACCACCGCACTGAAACCTCGACATTGGCTTCCTGTCGGCCGTGGTTTGTCTGCTCATCAAAGTGCGCGTGTCATAAGAAGCGCTGCATTGCTCTGCACGAGGCTCCAATTTGAGAGCAGCCGGGCACTGACATGGACCCACGGTCTTACACGGACGCGCCGTTCATCCGCCGGTTGCGCTTCTCGAACTCGCCTGCCGCCCAATCGAGAAAGACGCGGACCCGGGGCGAGAGTTGACGGCTCCGAGGGTAAAGTAGCGCGACCTGAGCCGATGGCGCGGGCATGTGATTGAGTAGTTCGACCAGCGCGCCGCTCGCGAGGTCGCGCTCAATATGGAAGCGGGGGACCTGTGCAAGTCCCAGCCCGAGACGCACCCCAAGCAGATAGCTCTCCGGCCCCGTAACGGAGAAGGGCGCAGTCATGTCGATGCGCCGAAGTTCTCCTCCGACATGAAACTCGACTGGGGTTAGGTTGCCGGTGCTCACGAGGCGTATCCCCACGATTCGATGTGCGGCAAGGTCCTCGATCGTTTGAGGGACGCCGTATCGTTCGAGATAGGCTGGTGCTGCACACGTGACGCGGTCGAGGACCGCGACCCGTCGAGCGATCAGATCGCTGTCGGGCAACTCACCATAGCGAAGCACGCAATCGACGCCCTCCTGGACCGGATCGATCCAGCGATCACGTTCGCTCATCGACAACTCGATTCCGGGATAACGCGCGAAAAATTCAGGGAGAGCAGGCATCAGGAAATGCCGCGCGATGGTGCCTTGAACTTCCACCCGAAGCATTCCCTTCGGTTCGGCTCCGCTGAACGCTCCTTCTGCATCCTCTAGATCTTCGAGAATGGCTAGGCATCGCCGATACCAGGCCTCGCCATCGAGCGTTGGCCGAACGGTGCGCGTGGTCCGCTGAAGCAACCTGACACCGAGCCGTTCCTCCATCTGCTTGATGATGGTGGTTACGGTGGAGCGAGGCACCCCGAGGTCATGTGCAGCTCCCGTGAAGCTGCGGCGTTCCACGATTCTGGTGAAGAGTCGCATTGAATCGAGCTTATCCATCGCGTTCCATTGTTCGTCCTCGCGGAACAGATATGGCGAACATAGGCTGATTATCTTCCCGGTTCCAGATGGCACATCTCGTTCGTCGCCAACGTGGCGGTTGAAAAGGAGATACATCATGACCGGGATTTCAAAGGTTGCGCTCGTGACGGGCGCCTCGCGGGGCATTGGCGCGGCGACCGCGCAGCGCCTTGCCAAGGACGGCTTCACCGTCGTTATCAACTACGCTGGCAATTTCACCGAAGCCGAAAAGCTGGCCGAGACTATTGAAAAGGCCGGGGGCAAAGCGCTGACGGCCCAAGCCGATGTTAGCGATCCAAATGCGGTCGCCCGCATGTGGGACGCGGCTGAAGCGGCCTTCGGTGGCATCGATGTACTGGTGAACAATGCCGGCATCATGAAGCTGGCGAAGATCGCCGAGGGCGACGACGCGTTGATCGACAGCCAGATCGCCATCAACCTGAAGGGCAGCCTCTACACCATGCGCGAGGCAGCCAAGCGGCTTCGTGACGGCGGCCGGATCATCAACTTCTCGACCAGCGTGGTCGGCCTCAAGCTTGAGACCTACGGCGTCTACGCCGCCACCAAGGCCGCGATCGAACTGCTCACCGGCGTCCTCTCGAAGGAGCTGCGCGGCCGCAGCATCACCGTCAACGCCGTGGCGCCGGGACCGACCGCGACCGCGCTGTTCCTCGACGGCAAGTCGCCCGAGCTCATCGACCGCATGTCGAAGATGAACCCGCTGGAGCGGCTCGGCACGCCCGAGGACATCGCCAATGCCGTGGCCTTCCTCGCCGGTCCCGACGGCGGCTGGATCAACGGCCAGGTCCTGCGCGCCAACGGCGGCATGGTCTGACCATCAACATCCCTCTGCATCCCCTTCGTCCGCCCTGACGCGGACAAACCCGAAAGGAATTTCACCATGTCCAAGAAGATCATCCTCGTCACGGGTTCGTCGAGCGGCTTCGGCCGGCTGACCGCCGAAGCCCTGGGCCGCGCCGGCCACACCGTCTACGCCTCGATGCGCGACGTCGCCGGTCGCAACGCCAACAACGCCGCCGAACTGTCGGCCATCGCCGGCAGCGACATCCGCCCGATCGAACTCGACGTGCAGGCCGAACCATCGGTCAACGCCGCGATCGAGAAGATCATCGCCGAGAGCGGTCAGATCGATGTCGTCGTCCACAATGCCGGTCACATGATGTTCGGCCCCGCCGAGGCCTTCACGCCCGAGCAGTTCGCGCAGCAATACGACGTCAATGTGCTCGGCACCCAGCGGGTCAACCGCGCGGCGCTGCCCCACATGCGCGGCCGCCGCGAAGGCCTGCTGGTCTGGGTTTCCAGCTCCAGCTCGGCCGGCGGCACGCCGCCCTATCTGTCGCCCTATTTCGCGGCCAAGGCGGCAATGGACTCGCTCGCGGTCCTCTACGCCCGCGAACTTGCCCGCTGGGGCATCGAGACGACGATCGTCGTCCCCGGCGCCTTCACCAAGGGCACGAACCACTTCCCGAACTCCGGCCGCCCCGCCGACCAGGCGCGTCTCGCCGAGTATGAAGCCGGCCCCTATGCCGGGTTCGGCGAGCAGGTCCAGAAGGCCTTCGCCGAGATCGTTCCCGACGACGCCGATCCGGCGCCGGTCGCCGAGATGATCGCCGAGGTCGTCGACACGCCGTTCGGCGAGCGTCCGTTCCGGATCCACTACGATCCGACCGAGGACGGCGCGAGCGTCGGCTTTGCGGTCCTCGACCGCCTGCGCGCCGAGATGCTCCACCGCGTCGGCCTGTCCGACCTGCTGAAGCCCGCGAAGAAGGTCTGAATCATCCAGCCGATCGCGGGCGGCTGGACCGTCCGCGATCGGCGGATTTTCACGCACCCCCCTAAAAGAAGGAAAGACATGTCCACTGTCGCCCCCTCGCGTCAGGCCTTCGTCGTGACCACGGTCGTCGCCGCTGCGACTGCCGCGCTCGCGGCCTCCGCAAGCCTGACGCTCTCGCTGCCCGTCTGGGCCATGTTCGTCGGTTGGATCACGTTCTTCACGCGTGTCCAGAGCACCCGTACCGCTTTCGAGAACCTGGGCTGTGTCGGCCTTGGACTGGTGATCGGATTGCTCGCTTCGCTGGCCATCCCCCAACTGGCCGGAACTTTCGGTCTGGGTGTCGGCCTGCCGATCGTGGTGTTCTTCGTGGCGCTCGTGGTCGTCGCTCTGCGCGGCTTGCCGGTGCTGAACAACCTGCTCGGCTACTTCCTGGGTCTCGTTGCGTGGTTCGCCGCGCATCTCGATCCGTCGCTCGAAAGCGTGGTGCAGCTCTTCGGCGCCAGCGCGGTCGGCTCGGTCGCCGGCTGGGTGTCGCACAATCTGCCTCATCGGCTTCTGCCCCGGCCGTCGGCGGCATGATGACGGGAAGGCTTCTAGGCGAACGGCGCGCAATTCGCGTCGTTCGCCCCTTGCTCGTCGCGCTGCTTGGCGGCGCGGCCCTGCTGGCGGCGCCGCTGGCTGTCTCCGGCGTGTTGTCCTCAAACTCGAATAGGGAAAGTCAGACCATGACAAGCCTACCGCAAGCGATCACCGAATTCTTCGACGCCAGCAATCGCGGTGACGCGGCTGGCATGGTCGCCGCCTTCACCCCCACGGCAGTCCTTGACGATTGGGGTCGCCATTTCGAGGGCCGTGAGGGAATCGCCTCGTGGGACCGCACCGACAATACCGGCGTCCAAGCTCATATACAGGCGGTCAGTTCCAAGGCGGAGGGAGACACCGTGGTTGTGACCGTTAAAGTAAGTGGCAACGGCTTCAACGGCACAGGGCACATGCACTTCCAGCTCCGTGGCGATAAGATTGCGCGGCTCGACATTAAGTGAAGGAGGAGCCGCGGCTACCTGATCCTCGCCGGACAGAGGATTGGCGGGAGGTTGATCGGCCGAACACGGCTGTCGATCGTGGTGTCCCGTGCCACCGGAGGATGGAGCGAACGCAGGCTTCGCCCTCATCAATTGCCTGCGCTGATGCTGCATCGCGCCGGCCTGTCCCCCTAACAGGCCCGCGAGAATGGCGCGATCCGGATCATCTCAGAATGAGTGACGGCGCATTCCGCCATCGACCAGCATCACGGTGCCCGTAATGTAGCGAGCGCGAGGCGACGCAAGGAAGGTGACCGCGTTAGCAACATCCTGTGGCTGACCGAAGTCACGCAAGGCGATTTCGCGCTGGGCGAATTTCTGACGCTCCTCGCCTGGATAGAGGCGGCGGATCTGGGCGGTGTCGATGAGGCCTGGCTGGACGCAATTCACGGTGATGCCATGCTGACCGATCTGCTCGGAGAGCCCCTTCGACCATACAACGAGGCCGGCCTTGGCGACCATCGCAGCGTTGACCACCTCAGGCTCTAGATTTCCGGAGAGGCTGATGATCGCACCTTGTTTGCGGCTTAGGAAATTGGGCAACAGATTCTGAGTGAGTTGACGGTGTCGATCGAAATTCAGGGTCATGCCCTCCACCCACTGCTCTTCGGGGGCATCGATATCCATGGGTCGGCTCCCTCCGGCATTGTTGACCAGGATGTCGACGTGACCGAGGGCCGCGAGGGCGGCGTCTGCGATCTTCTGCGGGCCATCGACGGCAACGAAATCCTGTTCAAACACAATCGGCGTGACGCCCCCGTCTGCTGAAATCTCGGCGACGAGGCTGGCGAGGAGCTCTGGATTGCGTGCCGTCGCGAACACGGTAACGCCCTCCGCCGCGAGAGTTTTCACTATTGCCCGGCCGAGGCCCTGGCTCGCGCCGGTGACGAGTGCTTTCTTTCCACTGAGTTGGAGGTCCATGAGGTCAATCCTTCCTTGACGGTAGCATTCGTCACGGAACGTAGAGCTCGACCACCGATGGCAGAAGGACATCAAAACGAACGTATTTGTTATCTAAATCGATAACAATCCTGCGCGCTTTCTGGCATAATCATCGTGTCAGGGGAGCAACGTTTTGGATTTTGTTCAACAGCTTCGCATCTTCGTTGCGGTCGCCGACAACGGTGGCTTCGCCCGCGCGGCCGCGGCGTTGCGAATGGCCCGCCCAAGTGTCACCAACGCGGTTTCGGCACTCGAAGCATCAATCGGGGCGCGCCTGCTCCAGCGAACTACCCGGCGATCGAGCCTGACGGCTGAAGGCGAGCTATTCTACGAGCGCGCGACGCAGATTCTAACTGACGTTGCTGGGGCGCAGAACCTGTTTGGTGGCTCAGGGCAGGTGCCGAGAGGCCGTCTCCGCGTCGACATTCCTGTCGCGCTCGCCAAGCCACTCATCATCCCGCGGCTCCCAGAGTTTACAGAGCGATACCCGGATATCGAGATCATCCTAGGTGTCAGTGACCAGCCGGTCGACCTCGTCGCCGAGGGTGTCGATTGCGTAGTCAGGTTGGGCGAGCTCGCTGCTAGCAGCATGATCAGTCGCGTCGTGGCGCGTGTTCCGATGGTGTCATGTGCTGCCCCCGTATACCTAGCGGCGCACGGCGTGCCTAAGACGATGGAAGATTTGTCGGCGCACCGGGCGGTGACATACTTCACCGGGCGTGGCCGGAGCACGATTGACTGGCAGCTTATCGCAAACGGTGAAGAACAATCTATCCGGATGCGGTCAGCGATCCTCGTGAACGATTCCGAAGCGTTCGTTGCATGCGCGCTCGCGGGGCTCGGTCTAATTCAAGCCCTCCGTGCTACGGTTGCCGAGCAACTTGAAAATGGCCAACTCGTGGAGATCTTGCCGCAGGTTCAGACTGTCCAGCGCGCCGTTTCCGTCATGTATCCAAACCGCCGGTATCTTGCGCCACAGGTGCGCGCATTCATCGACTGGATCAGCGCGGTGTTCAAAGAGAGCGATGTTCACGAAACTCCAGCCGGCGGGATTGCCGTGCCGCTTGAATGATAACTAGTTTGATCGATCGCCGTAATTGATCGGCTGCAATAGCCGGCCCAATTTTTCCCTCCACCATCGGTGCGCCGGATCACTATGGAGCCTGTTACTCCACCACAGCATGCCGGTGACGGGCGGGAGCTTGATTGGTGGGGCGACGCACGTGAGCCTGCCAAGAGCTTCACCCCGCGCCGCTACACTGTAAGGCACCATCGCCAACAGATCTGAGTTTCCGACATACTGTGCGGCCGCGTGCGCGCTTCCCAGCGTGAGGGCGACATGTCGCGCCAGGCCTTCATTCTCCAACGCCGTGTCAGTGGGGCTGGTGCGTGCGCCCGGCATTCGGATCGAAATCTGCGGGGCGCCAAGAAAGGCTGCGAGTTCAATACAGCCGCGTGCCAGTAGTGGATGACCGCGTCGGCCGATGCACACGAAACGCTCAGCGAAGAGCTGCGACCGCATCATCGCGCTTTCAAGTTTCAGGGTCTCGTCGGCATAAAGCGTCGTCAGTGCCAGATCGAGAGAACCGGAATCAAGCAACTCTGGTAGCGGAGCCAATACCGAGGAGATCTCAAATCTCGCCTTCGGTGCCTCCGCGATTAGGTCAGGAAGCACATCCGGTAGCTGACCTACAACAATATGTTCGGGAGCGGCCAAAGAGAAACGGCGGGTGGAGGTAGCCGGCGTGAATTCGACTGGATCCGCAATCAAGCGATATAGATCGGTGAGGCCTGCTCGCAGCAGTGGTCTCATCGCCTCCGCGCGCGGCGTCGGCCGTAGCCGAGGTCCGTTTCGAACGAGAAGGGGATCAGACGTGCGCTGGCGCAGCTCTGCCAGAGAATGGCTGACTGCTGACGGCGTGACATCCAAAAGGGCGGCCGCCTGCTTGACGCTGTTGGTTTCGAGAAGGGCGTCAAGCACTCGCAGAAGCCGAAGGTCGATATCGGTAGGGCTATCGGCACTCATATGCATTTTCGCAAAGCGGATGGAACGACGTCCAACTCCGCTCGCGTCCTATGTTGAGCTGAATTCATGTTCGGATGAGTTTGCATGAGCTGTATTTAGCCCACTCTGCGCGTTAAAGCGTAACGGGAAATTCCGTCCTCAACGAAAAAGTCATCGAGTATGTCGAATGCAGAAGCGAATGCGGCCGATCCCACTAGGCCCAGAAACCTGAAATCCTTGGATGCCGCCTTGGATGCGATGGTGTCCAATGGCAGCATTCCCTATGTCGTCGCTGCTCTCGGTAACTCGGCGGGACAAATTTGGTCTGGCGCGGCGGGCGAACGGGCAAGCGGTATGGCGGCCGGCGGAGACACGATTTTCCGCATTGTCTCGATGAGCAAGGCGGTCGGCGCAACGGCCGCTTTGATCCTTGCTGATCGGGGTCGGCTCAATTGGGAAACGCCCGTGGAGGAAATCCTCCCTGATTTCGCGCGGCTCGTGGTCATCGAAAACGACGTGGAGACGCAACTGCGTCGCCCTGCGCGCACAAAGGCCACGCTGAGAAATCTCGCGACTCACACGTCTGGTCTCGCATACGAGTTTTGGGACGGAGCGGTGGGACGGTATCTCGCCGAGAGCGGCATGCCATCGATCGTCTCGGGGCAAAGAGCCGGTCTGCTTTATCCACTCGCTTTCGATCCCGGCACCGCTTGGCAATATGGGGGCGGTGCCGATTGGCTAGGCTTGGCCGTCTCTGCCATCGATGGCCGCAGCATCGACCGATTTTGCATTGAGGAGATTTTCGAGCCGCTCGGGCTAACGAGTACGAGTTTCGAACTGAATGCGACAAGCGCCGCCCTGCTGGGTGATGTCTTGGCGCGAAAGGAGAATGGCGAACTAGGATCCAGCGTACTGAACCTTGATCCGCCTGCTTCTCCGGAATTCTATGGCATGGGTCACGCCCTTTACTCGACCGCTCCGGATTATCTCCGCTTCTTGCGAATGTGGCTAGGCATGGGGAGCCTCGATGGCGTTCGCATTCTGAGCGAAGCGACAGCACGCGATGCGCTGAGGAACCAGATCGGGACACTTCGGATCGAACCGAGATCTACTGTCTTTGCCCCCGCGACATCCGACCTTGATCCCATGCCTGGAGTCGAACTCTCCCACAGCCTGGTTGCGGCGAGAACGGAACGGCAAATGCCGGGGCGTCGTGCTGTTGGTAGCGCCTTTTGGGGCGGAGTGATGAACACTCATTTCTGGCTTGATCCGACGGCTGACTTAGCGGGCGTATTCATGACTCAGGTGGTGCCCTTCCTGGACGGCTACGTGATGCGGGATCTGGAGGAGTTCGAGCGCCTTTCGTACTCGCTCATGATCTAAAATCCCGCCCAGCGAGACCTACCGGCAATACTCTTCCGACTTATTTTTTGTGAGATCGACCATAAACTCGGACGATTCAATAAAGGCTACGGACGATAGCTTCTGACGCGTATCGGTGGATTCGGCTAGCAAAGGGGGCCAGCACCGTCCGAAAGGGCAAAGAGTCTGAATAGGGATTACGCCAGTGAAGATTGAAGGAAGCGTCGCGCTAGTCACAGGTGCAAATCGTGGAATTGGTAGGGCGTATGTTAGCTCCCTACTCGAACGGGGAGCCCGCAAAGTCTATGCGACCGGCCGCAATCTTGAGGCTCTCGACATCGACGGCGTAGAGCGTATCGCGCTCGATATAACGGATCCCGCACAGATCGCGGCTGCAGCAGCGATTGCAGGCGACACGACCATTCTGATCAACAACGCGGGCATCGCCACAAACCAGAGTTTGGTGGCCGGGGACTTGAACTTGATCCGATTGGAGATGGAGACGCACTTCTTTGGGCTTCTCGGGATGGTGCGGGCGTTTGCGCCGATCCTTGAGCGCAACGGTGGGGGTGCCATCGTCAACATGCTCTCGCTGACGTCTTGGTTTAGCTATCCTGGGGCGGAGGCATATTCTGCTGCGAAAGCGGCCGCGTGGAGCCTCACGAACAGCATCCGCCTTGAGCTAAGAAAGCAAAATACCCTTGTCGTGGGCGTGCAGCTCGGCGCGACGGACACCGACATGATGAAGGGAATCGATATGCCCAAGAATGATCCGGCCGTTGTTGCCAGCGCGGCGCTTGATGCGATTGAAAAGCGCGAGTGGGAAGTGCTCGCCGACGACATGACGCGACAGATCAAAAGTGCCCTCGCACTGGATCCCAAGGTCCTCTACGCGGATCTAGTCGGCTAGTGGCGAGAAGAATATCCATCCATGTGGATGATATTATATGACGCGACCTTGCTCGCTATTGCTTCGTCCAGTACGAAACTTTCATGGACGTCTTAGGAGACATGCTGACATCAATGCGCGTTGAGAGTGCGCTCTTCGCGCATCTGAGCTTTCGCGCGCCTTGGGGTGTAGCATTCACGACAGGCGATCAGGCACGGCTCGTCGTTCTAACTCGCGGCGGTTCTTGGGTCTTGGCCGATTGCTTCTCGGAACCGGTTTGGGTGGAAGCCGGCGATTGCCTGATCATTAAAGGCGACGCCGGCTTCACGATGGTGAGCGAAGTCGGTGTCGAGATCGTCCCCTGCGCGACGATCTTCTCAAAAATTTCTGGTGTCATGCACGAGTATGGCGGCCACGGCGCGGTCACAGAACTCGTCTCTGGTCGGTTCTATTTCGATGCTGCGGCCGCCGAGCCGCTGCTGTCACTGCTGCCGAATATTTCGTTGGTAAGACGCGCGGATGTGCGCGGTCCGTTGATGCGGACAACGCTAGAACTCGTTGGTCTCGAAACAGAACTCGACGGGTTGGGCGCCGGTATTGTCGTCAAGCATCTGATCAACGCGCTTTTCGTGCAGGCACTCCGCGCATGGTGTGAGGCCGAAGGCGGCCGTACACCCGGATGGTTAGCAGGCTTACGCGATGCGCGTATTTCCCGCGCGCTCAAGGCACTGCATGCAGACATAGCGTTCTCTTGGACGATCGCTGGACTGGCCGGGCATGCAGGAATGTCCCGTTCGAGCTTCGCCGCGACGTTCAAAGTCGTGCTTGGAGAGACGCCGGTTGAGTATCTGACGCGCTGGCGCATTCATCGTGCGAAGGTCTTGCTCAAGCAAGGAACTGCAATCTCGGATGTGGCCCGCTGTGTAGGATATGAAACCGACGCGGCCCTGAACCACGCCTTCAACCGCATAGAAGGCGTTGGTCCGGGCGCCTGGCGGCGCGCAACGACGGAAGAAGATAAAAAGAGGGCCGCTGCGATGACGCAATCAGGTCGGGGATAATCCAGAAACTCGAGACAAAGGCGGAAAACACATCGTGGATTGGAATGACCTCCGCTTCTTTCTAGCAGTGGCGCGAAGCGGGAGCCTCACCCGCACCTCAGCCGATCTGCGTGTCAGTCAATCAACCGTCAGCCGACGCATTTCCGAGTTCGAGCGCAGTCTGGGCATGAAGCTCTTCGCCCGTCACCAGACCGGCTATTATAGTCGTCCTTGGCGAGAGAAGGAAGCCAAACTACCCCTGTCGCCACAGACACTAGGGCCATTTCTAGAATTTGGGGGCCGACTGATTCGGTCGCATCGCACTGCACCGTTGGCGGCGTGGGGCTTCTGCGGCAGCCCAAGCCGGGTGCGAGTAAGAGTCCCGTCGGGTCGCAGCCACGGGCTAAGGCCCCGGCCTTTTGGCCGGGGCCTTGTTCGGGCCTCAGTCTCCGCGCCGACCGTTGGGGCGGGACCAGATCAGCGAGAAGGTGTCCGCGTCCTCGTCGTCGAAGAGGTTGGCGTAGATAGGGGCGTTGAAGCTCGGATCGTCGAGCTTGAGGCCCAGATAGTCGCGGCCCTCGTTCGAGCGCTTGGACCAGGCGGCGCCGATTTCGGCGCGGCCGACCAGGACCCGGTGGCTGGGGGCGTTCTCGCCGGTGGCGCGCTGGTCGGGGACGATGCGCACGCCCTTGGCCTGGACGCTGAGAGTGACGATGTCGCCGGTGAACTCGTTCGAGCCGGTCTTCTTGAAGGTGCCGATGGTCGCCATGGTAAGTCTCCGTTTTCCGTTCCCGAGCCCGCACCATTGCGGCCTCGATGGCGATCGACAGGCCGGAGGCGATCGACGGCGCACCCCGAAGGGGCTGGACAGCTAAGGAGGGCTTTCTTGTTCCGCGCGGAATGACGGCGCAGCCGGCAGGGGAAGAAAGTTTGACGCGGCTGTTGCGTCATAGGCGATCAAGGCGCAGCCGACCTTCGGCCAGATCAGGCCATTGAAGAGGCCGTTTGGAGCGGTCGAGGCACGGTCAAAAACCGGAGAAAATGGCGGCCCCTCCGCACCGAAAAGCCGGCCCCGCGGCGGGCTTCGGCTGCTTCGTCTCCGATCGACAGGGCATTGCTCCAGCATCTCCGTCCAATGCCACCGGGAACGCCTCTGCCTTCGGGGCACGAACGGATGCGCTGCCGGTGTTGCCCCAAGCGCTCCCGCGCGGGTTGATTCCCGGGACGGTCGTCGATCAGCACCGACCGCTTCATCCGCAACCTCGGAGGCTAAGAGGACGTGTTTTGTCCGGTGCTGTTTAGGTCCGCCGCAACGACGTCGACGAAGATCATGCCCGAGCAAGATCCCTGCTGG
The DNA here is from genome assembly GCF_005887635.2 of Paroceanicella profunda. Taxonomy (GTDB): domain Bacteria; phylum Pseudomonadota; class Alphaproteobacteria; order Rhodobacterales; family Rhodobacteraceae; genus Paroceanicella; species Paroceanicella profunda. Next base: position 3,747,012 of record NZ_CP040818.1, read on the forward strand.
ACGGGCTAGGGGGCGCCGCCAGTCCAGCGACCCGGACGAAGGCGGTGATCCCGACCGCGACGGCTCCCACGATCGAGAACGCCATCTGCCACCCGTCGGACGGCATCAGGTGTTTCACGATGCCATGGGTGGCATGAAAACCTGCGATCGCCGCCGGGGCGACGAAGGCGATGGCCACGAAGAGTTTCAGCCACATCGGGCGGACGAAGGCGATCAGAAGGTGCCCGATGGCGAGCGTCATCGCCGCCGCGAGCGCGCCGACGACCACAGCGCCGGCTATGCCAGCACCGCTTTCGTTGGCCCAGGCGCCCGTCGTCACACCGACGAAGGCGGGCAGAGCGAAGACGGCAAGAGTGAACACCAGCCAGCAGAGCAGGCCGACGGCGAAGAGGGATGCGAGTATGGCAAGGATGATCATGGCAGTGGTCTCCAATCGTTCATGGCTGACGATCGCGCCTCCACCACCACCACGGCGCGCCTGAAGTATAGCGAAAGAGAAGCCGGGACGGGAGCGGAAATCCTGCCGGACTTCCGCTTGCGGCCGCGACGCCTTGCCCGCGGTCAGCGGGCGAAGGGATCGATCTCGTGAACGATGGCGGCGAGTTCGCCGTCATATTCGCCGGCCGGCATGACGCCCATGGTGCCGTCGCCGGCCTGGAAGATGACGATCGAGACCATGAGGGTGGTAGCGAGGCTGAAGGCGAAGGCGTGAGCTTGATTGAGGGACATCTGACCGGCTCCTGTCTTGGAGGCGGGAGACCATCTCCCGCGCGACAGGCGCCCGATGTGTCCGGCCGATGGCCGCAATCACCGCGCAGGCGAAGCCGGAGCGGCGGCACGCTTTGCGTAGTCCGACCCTTTACGGGTTGATGGCGTCAGGCCAGCGGCAGGACCAAGGATCAGCGCATTGGAAGCGGGTGATGGTTTTCCGCCATGACCGGGGCCACCATGGAAACGCCCGTTCAATGCTTTCGCGCCAAAGCATCGCCGCCATGCTGTCGGTCGTGATGCTGCCGACATGGCCGGGTATGGTCAGAGCGCAACTGTCGAAGAGGACGCCTATGCCGAAGCTTCCCAAGAAAGGCGATTTCCCGGTGAGCCAGGTACGGCGCTATCTGGAGCCCGGTCCGATCGTGCTGGTGTCGTCGAAGTGGCGGGACGCGACCAACATCATGACGCTCGGCTGGCACACGATCCTGGAGTTCTCGCCGTCTCTGGTTGGCCTGATGATCTCCGGCGGCAATCACAGCCACCGCATGATCCGCGAAAGCAGGGAATGCGTGGTCAACCTGCCGACGACGGCGCTGACCGATACCGTGGTCGGGATCGGCAACACGTCGGGAGCCGACATCGACAAGTTCGCCAAGTTCGACCTCACGGCGGAAGACGCGAGCGAGGTCGATGCGCCGCTGATCGGCGAATGCCATGCCAGCTTCGAATGCCGCCTTCACGACGACGCGCTGGTAGAAAAATATAACTTCTTCATCTTCGAGGTGGTGAAGGCGCATGTCGCCGCATCGCCAAAGCATCCTGAGACGCTGCATTATACCGGCGATGGCGTGTTCGTGGTGTCCGGCAAGGTCATCAGCCGCAGATCGCTGTTTCGTCCCGAGATGCTGTGAGAAGCGGCGCTTACGCGCCGCCTCCTTTCTGCCGGAAATCGTAGAGTGGGATGCCGAGCTTCCTCGCCTTGTCGGCGAGATTGTCCTGAATGCCGGTGCCGGGGAAGACGATGACCCCGATCGGCAGAACGTCGAGCATCTGATCGTTGCGCTTGAACGGTGCGGCCTTGGCATGTTTCGTCCAGTCGGGGGCGAAGCCGACCTGCGGAACCTTGCGGGCGTCGGCCCATTTCGCCGCGATCTTCTCGGCGCCCTTCGGCGACTTGCCGTGCAGCAGGACCATGTCGGGGTGCTTGGCGTGGACCTGATCGAGCTTGGCCCAGATCAGGCGGTGGTCGTTGAAGTCGAGCCCGCCGGTGAAGGCGATCTTTGGGCCTGCGGGCAGCAGCACCTGATTGTCGGCCCGCTTCCTGGCGGCGAGGAAGTCGCGGCTGTCGATCATCGCCGAGATCATGTTGCGATGGTTGACCATCGACCCACTGCGCGGTCGCCAGTTTGATCCGGTGTGGCGCTCATAGTGTTCGGCGGCCTGGTCGCGCATCAGCTCGAAGGCGTTGCGGCGTTCGATCATGGTCTGACCCTCGGCCGTCAGGCGTTCCAACTCGACGGCCTTCACTTCGCTGCCGTCCTGTTCGCGCTGGCCTTGACGCTGCGCCTGCTCGTTGTCGTCCAGCTCGCGCTCGATCCGTTTGTTGGCCCGGTGGAAGAGGTTGACGGTCGACCAGAGGAGATCGTCGAGGTCGGGCTCGAGGCGGGTGTCCTCCAAGGTGACGATCAGGGCGTCGAAGATGTCGGCGATGGCGCCGGCGACATGGTCGCCTTCCGGAAGCGGTCGGGGATCGGGTTCATCCGTGAAGGGACGGTAGCCGTAAAGCTGGAGTTCGCTGAGAACATGGTCGGTGGGTGAAGAGGCGTGGTGCGGTTCGTAGTCGTCGTGCTCGCTCATGGGATGCTCCGTCGGTTCGACCGCGACCCTCGCGGCCTTCATGGCGACGGAAGCCGGCGGGCGGGCCGGACCTGCATCCGCAGCGAAGCGGAGGGCCGGAGCACAGCGGAGGATGGCGAAGGCGGGCTATTTTGCTTCGCGATGGAAAGCGGCTCTCGGCCGCGCCGGAAAATAGTCCGCCGCAGACATTGCGGGTCCGGGCCGTTTGCTGGCCGATCGCCCTCTCGAAGGCCGGGGCGCGGTTCTCTCCGACCTGGGGATCATCCGAGCGATGCCGACGACGGCGCTCCCGCCGTCTGCATTTTCCGTGCGGCCTATGCCGCCAGCGCCATGAAGCGTGCGACGTCCTGGGGCGCGATCTGCACCCGGGCCGCTGCCCGGAGTCTATCCAGACCTGCCAAGCGGAGATCCTCGTTGAAGTCGCCCAATGTTGGAGACACCACGACAGCCTCGATCCCGGCCGCGTTCGCCCGTTCGATCAATGCCGCCATCGCACCGTCGCCGGCCGGATCATTGTCGCGGGCGATGTAGAGCCGGCGCAGCGTGTCGGGGAACAGGATGGCAGAGAGATGCGCCGCCGAGAGCGCCGCCGCCATCGGCATGTTGGGCAGCGCCATCCTGAGCGACAGCATCGTCTCGATCCCTTCGCCCGCCGCCATCACTTCGCCCGCCACACCGAAGCGAACGGCATGTCCGAGGAGGTCACCCATCGCCCGTCTCGGGGTGTCGATCGGGGCCTTGTCCGAGCCGTCAGGTGCGAGCCAGGTGCGGTGCGCGCCGGTCTGATGTCCGGCGAGATCGGTGACCGATGCGATCATCGCCGGCCAGGTCTCGGTCGGGGAATACTCGTCGGGACGGTAATAGCACCTGGGATGAAAACGCAGGCTTCCGGTTCCGTGCAAAGCCGTAATCGCACGGTTCCGTAGATACGTTTCCACGACAGTGCCCAAAATCGGCTGCGACATCCCGACGAGCCGCCGCGCTGCTTCCGGCGATCCGATCGGCGCTGGTGCTTTGCGTTCGCCATCATGCCGGCGGTCCGGCTCGGGATGCGGCATCGACAGGAAGGCGCGCGCCTCATCGGCGACGTCCTTGAAGTCGACCAGTCCGCAGCTCTCGCGAATGACGTCGAGAAGATCGCCATGCTCGCCGGTGGCGGCGTCGGTCCATTTTCCGGCCGCGCCCTTGCCGGTTTCACCGCCCTTCAGCCGCACGAACATCGAGCGGCCCGGCGTATTGCGGACATCGCCGACCAACCAGTAGCGGCCCTCGCGATGACCGGCCTTGAGATAATGACGGCACACCGCCTCGGCTTGTCGGCCGAGACGGATCGCCAGTTCGGAAGCGTCCTGCCGTGCCATCACGCCGCCTCCCGCTCGCCGATGCGTTCGACCGGGTGGCGCTCCAGCACCTTGGCGAGGATGGCCGCCCCGGTCGTATCGGTCGGCACGAACATCCGCAGCTTCCACGAGATGATTTCGTGAAAGAGGCCGTAGGCGCGCAGACGGTCGCGCATGGCGTCGGTGAAACCGGACAGCTCGATGCGGTTGGCGCCCATGACCCGGACGCGGCGAAGCTGAAGACCCTCGGCCAAGTCGAGGATGGACTTGCCGTCCATCAGCGCCATGAAGGCGTCGTCGGGCGTCAGTGTCGAGGCGCCGGTCGCGAGCGCGCCGGCTACCCATGCGGGGGAGACGCGGCGGCCGATGATGCGTTCGCCGTCGTCGGTCTGGAGCCGATAGACCCGTGTCGATTCGTTCGGCAGCCGCTTCCAGATCGGCAGCAACAGCCCGCTGACGATATGGATGGTGCTATCGGCATATTCCGGCACCTCGGCGGCCTCGGCATTCCATGCCGCAGTGAAGGCGATCCGCTCCGCCTGCACCCAATGGGTCTCGTCCATCATCTTGATCGGGATGTTGTGCGCCTCCATCGGCCGGATCAGCCGCACCCGGCGTTCGATCTCGCCATCGTCGAGCATGATGCTGGTGGTCGGGATCTGCACGGCGGCGCGGCCCGAGCGCTCGTTGATCAGCAGCCTCGCGCGCAGATCGTCGAGGTGGTCGAAAGCATCAGCGAGCGTCAATGGCCGATTGCGCTGGCGCTGGGTGATGGTCAGCAGCCGGGCTTCGGCCCCGGTGCCCGGATGGACGTGGATCGTGCGGCGGTCGGTGACGATGAAGCTCTCGGCCTGCAGCGTCTCCAAGCCGACATCGTAGCTGCCGGAGGCCATGGCGCCTTCGATCTTGGCGTTCAGCAGGCGTTCGAACGCCGTGAACAGGATGCCCTGTAGTTCGATCGTCAGGGCCAGTAACCTGTTCAGGAACGTCGTGATCGGCGGCAGCTCGTCCTTCATGCCGGTGGAGTCCATCAGCGAAAGGCCGGTGGCCTCCTCGAACATCTGGAGCGAGCAACCCTCGACCTTGCCGCGCACGAGCAGCAGGTAGAGCTGCCGCAGCGCGTCGCGGGCATATTGGCTTTCGAGATTGTCCTCGGGCCGGAACAGGCCCTGGCCGCCGGTCTGGCGCTGGCCGCGCGTGATCGCGCCCAGCGTGTCGAGGCGGCGAGCGATCGTCGAGAGAAAGCGCTTTTCCCCCTTCACGTCCGTCGAGATCGGCCGGAACAGCGGTGGCTGCGCCTGGTTGGTCCGGTTGGTGCGGCCCAGGCCCTGAATGGCGGCATCGGCCTTCCAGCCCGGCTCCAGCAGATAGTGGACGCGCAGGCGCTGGTTCCGCGCCGACAGCTCGGCGTGATAGCTGCGCCCGGTGCCGCCGGCGTCGGAGAAGATCAGGATACGCTTCTGATCGTCCATGAACGCTTGGGTCTCGGCGAGATTGGCCGATCCGGCGCGGTTCTCCACGGCCAGGCGGTCGATGCCGCCGGGGCTGGTCTTGCGGACGATGCGGCGCGAGCGTCCCGTCACCTCCGCCACGATATCGGTGCCGAAGCGCTGGACGATCTGATCGAGCGCGCCGGGAACCGGGGGCAGCGAAGCGAGCCTCTCGATCAGGCGGTCGCGACGTGCGACGGCGTCACGGCTTTCGACCGGCTGGCCGTCGCGAAACACCGGCCGCGACGACAGGTTGCCCTCGCTGTCGGTGAAGGGTTCATAGAGCTGCACCGGGAAGGAATGGGCGAGGTAATCCAGAACGTACTCGCGCGGCGTGATGTCGACGCGCACGTCGTTCCATTCCTCGGTGGGAATCTCCGCCAGGCGGCGTTCCATCAGGGCTTCGCCAGTCGACACGATCTGGATCACGGCGGCATGGTCGTCGATCAGATCCTGCTCGATCGAACGGATCAGCGTCGGCGTCTTCATCGAGGTCAGCAGATGGCCGAAGAAGCGCTGCTTGGCGGATTCGAAGGCCGAGCGGGCGGCGGACTTGGCCTGCCGGTTCAGCGTGCCGCCGTCGCCGGTGATATTGGCGGCCTGCATCGCCGCGTCGAGATTGTTATGGATGACGGCGAAGGCCCCGGCATAGGCGTCGTAGATGCCGGTCTGCTCGGGGGTGAGCTGATGCTCGATCAGCTCGTATTCGACGCCGTCATAGGAGAGCGACCGGGCCGTGTAGAGGCCGAGCGATCGCAGGTCGCGGGCCAGCACCTCCATCGCCGCGACGCCGCCGTCCTCGATCGCCTCGACGAATTCAGCGCGGGTCGAGAAGGGAAAGTCCTCGCCGCCCCAGAGACCGAGGCGCTGGGCATAGGCGAGATTGTGGACGGTGGTCGCGCCGGTTGCCGAGACATAGACGACGCGCGCATTCGGCAGGGCGTGCTGGAGCCGGAGGCCCGCACGACCCTGCTGCGAGGCAGCGACATCGCCCCGTTCACCCTTGCCGCCAGCGGCGTTCTGCATGGCGTGGCTCTCGTCGAAAATGATCACTCCATCGAAGTCGGAGCCCAACCATTCGACGATCTGCTTGACGCGGGAAAGCTTCTCACCCCGGTCGTCGGACCGTAGCGTGGCATAGGTGGTGAATAGGACGGCTTCTGAGAGCGTGATGCCCTTGCCCTGCGGGAAGCGCGACAGCGGCGTGACCAGGAGGCGCTCCATGCCCAAGGCCGACCAGTCACGCTGGGCGTCCTCCAGCAGCTTGTCGGATTTGGAGATCCACACCGCCTTGCGGCGGCCCTGCATCCAGTTGTCGAGGATGATGCCGGCCGACTGGCGGCCCTTGCCGGCGCCGGTGCCGTCGCCAAGCATGAAGCCCCGGCGGAACCGCACGGCGTTCGGCGCATCGTCGGGCGCGGCCGAGACGACGTCGAAGGTCTCGTCGAGCGTCCACGAACCGGCGAGGAAGTCGGAGTGCGCCTCGCCGGCGTAGATGACGGTCTCGAGCTGGGCGTCGGAGAGGAGTCCATCCGAGACGATGTTGGCGGGCAGCCGGGGCCGGTAGCTCGGCCTGGGCGGCGCGACCGACGCCATCGCCACGGATTGCACCAGCTTGGTCGGATGGGCCTGGGAACCGGGAATGCGGATCGCCTGCAATCCGTATTCTTCATAGATCGCGTCGGTGATCCGGCCGTCTTCTGCGGGCGTCCAGTCCACGGTTTCATAGGCGAGTTCGACGCCTTCGGGCTCGATGGACGCGGGGGTGGCGGGACGTGCGGCAGCGGTGCGCGGGAGGAATCCGCTAACGGTGCGAGGCGTCGCGGCGGACGCCGAGGCTGCCGCTGGCGGGAGGGCCGCAGTCTGGTGGGGTGGAACCTGCGCCTCGATCCAGCCGAGCATTGTGGCGAGGTCGGGCGCGGTGCCCGGTGAAGGAGGAAACGCCGCCCGATCATCGGCCGGCAGCTTGTCGATGACCGTCAGCCGTGTGTCGATGGTCGTGCCGTGCTTGGCATAGACCGAGCCGTCGATCGCGGCAGTAAACACCACACGGCCATGTTCCTGAAGGCGGACGAAGGCGTCGCGCCACGCTGACAGGTCGGGGCCGAAGTTGGCGCCGGTGATCGCCACCAGCCGCCCGCCATCGGCGAGCCGGGCCAGTGCTGAAGCGACATGGCGATAGGCGGCGTCGGCCATCCGGCCCGTTACGTTGGCTATCACCGAGAACGGCGGGTTCATCAGCACGACAGACGGGACGGCTCCCGGCGCGAGATGATCGTCGATCTGGGCGGCGTCGAAGCGGGTGACCGCAACGGCCGGGAACAGCGCGGCGAGCAGGTCGGCGCGAGTCTCGGCCAGTTCGTTGAGGAGGAGTGCTCCGCCTGATATCTCGGCCAGGATGGCGAGCATGCCGGTGCCAGCCGACGGCTCCAGCACGATGTCGCCAGCAGCAATGGAGGCGGCCGCCACGGCGGCGAGGCCAAGCGGCGCCGGCGTCGAGAACTGCTGGAGCGCCTGCGATTCTTCTGAGCGCCGCGTATGCGTCGGTAGGAGCCCGGCGATCTTCGTGACAGCGGAAAGCCGTGAAGCCGGAGATGCGGCCTTGCGGAAAAGCGCCTTTCCGTATTTGCGCAGGAAAAGGACTGTCGCGACCTCGCATGCCTCATAGGCCGCCTTCCAGTCCCAGGCGCCGCTGGTGTCGGATGCGCCGAAGGCTGATTCCATCGCTGCACGGAGGATCGCGGAATCGATGCGCTGGCCGCGTTCGAGATGTTCGAGAAGCTGGTGCGCCACGTCGAGGATCGAGGACGCACGGGTGGCGAGCGCGGCCGGAAGGGCCACGGGAGACGGAATGTTCATGGGAGGACCTCGGGAGAGCGGAAGGGACAAGCTCGGTCAGCGCTCTCTCTCGACCGCCCGGACTCGACCCGTCCCGGCCGTCCTCTTCCTCTCGTCCGCTGACATGAAAAAAGCGCCCGACCGTGAGGCCGGGCGCGCGCATGGTCGGGGATCAGCGCGTTCCCCTTTCAGCCAGCCACCGACTGGTACTGATCCATTCCATCGTGCGGCCTGTGCCGAGGTCGAGCAGATGGGCGCCGCCGGAGAAGCCGTCGACGACAGGGGCCGAGGCGATGACGGCCCACTGAAACCCCCAGGTGCCGGTGAGCGCGAATGTCTCCGCGCAGCGCGTGACGAAGGTGATCAGCAACTGCGGATCGGCGGTGCCGGGGTCGCGAAGCCAAAGGCGCGTCGCGCCGTGCTCGGGCGTCAGCGAGAGCAGGAACGGCTCGGCAGGCGGGTCCTCACGACCATTCTCGGCCATCAGCGCGGTGTAGATCTCGAAGGCCCGCGCGACATTCGCGAGCGAGCCGACGTCGAGCAGGCAGGAGAAGCGGGTGAGAAAATCGGTCATGTCAGGCTCCTGAAACGAAAAGAGCCCGGCGCTGGGCCGGGCTCTGAGTGGATGGGATCGGAAGGTGCGGAGCGGCCGAAGCTGCCCCGCGAGCCGATCATTCGGCGGCGATGAGGTGACGTTCGTCGTCCTCGCCATCGGCCGGCGGTTCCGACTCGTCGTCGGCGCTGAGGAAGTCGGGCAGCGCGGCATCCTCGGTTTTGCCATCGCCGTCCGCGTCCGGTGCCGGATCGCCGTCGATACTGGCAAGTCGAAGCGGTTCGGGCAGCCAGCCGCTGTCGGCCAGGAGACGCTCGGCCTCCTTGGCCATGTCGCCCTTTTTCAGATGACCGATAAGCTCGGCCGCCCGTTCGCCGGCGCCTTCGCGGACGGCTTCGAGGATGCGCGGCTTGGTAACACGGTTGAGGTAGTTGCCGAAGGTCGGACGCCAGCCGGCTTCGACCAAGTCGAGCCCGGTCGCCCGCGTCAGCCGGTCGGCCTGCGCGAGCCTCATATCGAGCGTATGCTGCGACACGCCGCCCGCGCTGTGCGGGTTCGGCCGCTCATAGAGCGCGTTGACCCCATAGCTGACGCAATGCGCCAGTAGCGCCATGCGGCTGGCATCGTCGAGACCAGCGAGCCAGTCCCAGAGGGCGTCGTCGTTCTTCGGGATGTCGGCGGCCCAGGCGTCGTGACGCTCCTGCACGGCCCGCGCGGAGGGGCTGTCCTTCAGCGTCTCGTCCTGAACCGGGAAGAAGATGTGTTTCACCCCCGCTTCCATGGCGCCCGTGTACATGCGGGTCATGAAGGTGTCCGAGACCAGCTTGTGGAGAAGCGCCGTCATGGCGATGTGCGGGTTTTCCGCCACAGCGTTGCGCAGCGCGAGGGTGCGGTAGGCGGTCAGCTCGATGACGAGGCGTTCGGGCAGCGGCTTGATTCCGTCGTCTTCATCGTCGTCATCGGACTCGGCAGGTTGGCTGCCGATGGTGATGACGGCGCGTTGCGCCGACGGGTGATCGGCGTCGACGGATTCGGTGTCCGTCTCCGATCCATTCCCGCCATCGGTCCGGACCTGAGGCACATCCTCGGGCCGGACGAAGCCGCGATCGACCGAAAGCGACCCGTTGGCGTCGATGCTGACGAACACGCCGGCGATGGCGATGTCGGTCGGGTCGAAGTGCTCCGGGCGATCGTCGAACGCCGCCAAAGCCGTCTCGATCTCGCCCATACGCTCGTCGACCTCGTCGGGCAGTTCGTCGGCGTCCTGATATTCCGCTTCGAGCCTGACCTGCTCGGCGGTGAGCGCCTTGATGGTCGCCTGTTCCTCCGCCGATAGATCGATCGGCGTGCCGGAGACCTTGTGGAGGCCGCGAACGGCGTCGTAGGGGAAGCTGACCGCGACCTCGATCCACTTCCAGCCCTCGGCGGCGATCACCTCAGCCTCGGCCTTCAGCTTGTCGGCGACGAGGCGATCGAGAAGACCGACGTCCTGCAGCCAGCCGCCATCGTCGGCCTGGAAGAGGTCGCGCATGACGATGCCGCCGGCCGCCTCATAGGCTTCGGTGCCGAGGAAGACGGCACGCTTGTCGGAGGCGCGCACCGTGGTCTCGGTCAGCATGCGCCGGATCTGATACGGCTCTTTCGACCAAGCATCCTTGATCGCGTCCCAGACCTGGGTCTGACGCTCGTGGTCTTCGGAGACGGTGAAGGCCATGAGCTGTTCCAGCGTCATGCCGTCGTCGGCATAGACGTCGTGCAGCGTGGGCGAGACGGTTGCGAGGCGCAGCCGCTGCTTGACGACGTTGACGGGCACGAAGAATGCCGCCGCAATCTCTTCTTCGGTCATGCCTTTGGTCAGCATGTCATGGAAGGCGCGGAACTGATCGAGGGGATGGAGCGGGGCGCGCTCGATATTCTCGGCCAGCGACACTTCCTCCGGGAGGATGGCGCCGTCGCGATCGCGGACCACGCAGGGCACGGGAGCGATCTTGGCGAGACGCTTCTGCTTCACCAGCAGTTCGAGCGCGCGGAAGCGGCGGCCGCCGGCCGGCACCTCGAACATGCCGGTCTCAACGCCTTCGGCGTCAACGACGGGGAAGACGCTGAGGCTCTGGATCAGGCCGCGCCGGGCGATCGAGGCCGCCAGGTCCTCGATAGAGACGCCGGCCTTCACGCGCCGGACGTTGGACTGGCTGAGCACCAGTTTGTTGAAGGGGATGTCGCGCGAGGACGACAGGATGATCTTCTGAACGGCAGTAGCCATCGGGATTTACTCCGCGACGGGCGGTCGAGAGACTTTCTCTCAACCTCCAACCCGTCACGAAGCGAAGCGCCGCCCTCTTCCTCTGAAGGGGGCAGCGCCACGGACCGGCAAACCTGAAAGGCACGGAAGCGCAAAGCCGGAGACACGGAAAACCGCATCCCCGGCTTCGCGGAAATCAGGCAGCTCGATCGAGCAGCTTCTTGGCCTTACCCTCCATGTCGAGGCGGGCGTCCTGATGCGGCTTGTCGCGCGCGACGGCAGTAATGCCCTGGACGAAGTCGAAGATGGACTCCGGCGGGCGGCCTTCCTCCGCCAGCACCCTGTCGATGATCTTGCCGGTCTCGGCCTTGGAGAAGCCGCGCCGACGCAGGAATTCGGTGCGGTCCTCGTCGGTTCTGGCGACGATCCGCTCACGGGACGCCTTGATGCCGTTGACGAACGGTAGGGGCGAGGAGTTGGCGAAGTTCGCCAGCGCCGGGGCCGCTTCGTGCGCGAAGCGATTGGCGGCGTATTTGGAGTGGCGGATGGTGATTTCCTCGAAATCCTCCACGCCCCACAAATTGCGGTTCTGGCAGACCGCCCGGAGATAGAAACTCGCCATGCCGAGCGTCTTGGCGCCGACCTCGGAATTCCAGCAGTAGAAGCCGCGGAAATATAAGTCCGGCGAACCATCCGGCAGTCGGCCGGCCTCGATCGGATTCAGGTCGTCGACCAGGAACAGAAAGACGTCGCGGTCGGAGGCATAGAGCGTGGTCGTATCCTTGGTGATGTCGACGCGCGGATTGTAGATGCCGGTCGACCAGTCGAGCACGCCCGGCACCTTCCAGCGGGTGTCGCCCGTGCCGTTGCCGGCGATGCGCTGCACGGCCTCAACCAGCTCATGGTCGAAGATGCGACCGTAGTCCGGCCCGGTGACGGCGCGCAGCTCGACCCGGCCGTTGTCGGTTTCGAGCGTCTTGATCTGCTCGGCCCGATTGGAGGTCAGGCCGTATTGCAGGTTGATGCCGGCGAGTGCGGCAGGGAGCTGCCGCAAATAGGCGGCGGGGGCGCCGACCAGACTGGCAAGCTGGCCGAAGGACCAGTGTGTCGGTGCAATGGGCGAATCCGTGCCTGGCAGGATCAGCGCCAGCCGCTCCGGGTCGTTGCGGTTCGCCTCGACATGGATGAGCGCGCTTTCCACCACCCGCGTCCGGCTGCGGTCGGTGCGGTCTCGGACCGCGTGGGCCAACTCAGACAAGGAGAGGTAGCGCTCATCGGCCGGGCGGGAAAACCATTCCGACGAGACGCGCCCGACCCGTTCGCCACGGCCGACATTGACCTTGTAACCGCCACTGGTGTCACGGCGCGCATCGAGGACCTGCATGTTCATGGGACCAAACTCCATGACGGGCGTCGGAGACCTCTTCTCCAACTTTCAACCCGTCACGGAAAACCGGTCCACTCTCTCGCTCTTAGGGGGGCGTTGCGGGGCGGCCGCTCCGCAGAAGGGGTCGGCAGAGACCCATGGGCTCGGACGCAGGGGAAGGCCTTCCCCTCCCGGTGAGGATGTAGAAGGTGATCCGAAGAGCAGTCGTCGCTGTCTGCTCAGGTCCGTTTGAGGCGAACGGGTTTCGTGGAACGGCTGCCTCTTCGATCTGGCACGCACCTTTCTTTATCCAGGAAGAATGATACAAATCCTCGGATAATAGATCCTATACTCCGAGCTTCTGTATCGTGCCAATATCCATCTCCCAACGCCAGATCGCCTATACCGTGCTGACCGTGCGCGGAATTTCGCGCCTGGCAGAGCTGCGCGAGGCGGGCGTAACAGCGGCTACCATGAGCCGCATGGAACGTGATGGCGAGGTGCTTCGGCTCGCGCGCGGAATTTATCAGCTTTCCGACGCGCCCCTCGATGTCCACCATAGTCTCGCAGAGACCGCCAAACGGATTCCCAAGGGCGTCGTTTGCCTCGTTTCCGCGCTGGCGTTCCACGGGCTGACCGATCAACTGCCGAGGCAGGTTTGGCTCGCCGTGGGTCAGAAAGACTGGTCTCCGAAGCCCGAAGGCACGCCCATTCGGCTGGTGCGTTTCACAAATCGTCTGCTGACGGAGGGTGTTGAAACCCGTCCTGTCGAGGGGGTAACCGTGAAGGTCTTCGGCGTCGCAAAGACGATCGCCGATTGCTTCCGGTATCGGAACAAGATTGGCCTGTCGGTGGCGATCGAAGGCCTTCAGGAAGCGCTTCGCCAGCGCAGGACGACGCCGGGCGAGATCGCCAGGCAAGCCGAGCGAGGAACGGTCGCCACGGTCATTCGGCCCTATCTCGAGGCACTGACGGCCAATGGCTAAGGAGATCGAGACTATCGGCGCCTCAGATTACATCCGCCTGTCGCAGGTCGCCAAAGCGAGGCGATGATGAGACGGGCGAGCACGGACTGGAATTCTTGACCGTGGACGTAATTCATCATATATGACGATTAACAGGTTTTACTACGTCAAATATGGATGATTGAGATGGGTTCCCCCAAGGCGAAGCCAGCACTGGAACGACTGGGCCAGGATATCCGCAACGCGCGTCTGCGGCGTGGTATCGCCGTGGCGGATCTCGCCGTGCGCGCAGGAACCTCGCCGAGTTCCATCGCCCGCCTCGAACGGGGTGATCCCGGTGTCGCCATTGGAACGCTTGCCGACATTCTCGTTGTGCTGGGCCTTCTGGAGCGGCTCGCTGACCTGATCGATATCCGCAAGGACGATCTGGGGCTGGCGCTGGCAGCGGAGCACGGACCGCGCAGGGGCCGCTCCTTCGCGGCAAGGCTGAAAAAGCAGAAGGCTCAGGCGGAGGAGACGCAGGATCGGCAGGACGTTGTGGACCCTGACGGGGCTTCCTTCTGATGGCCGATTTCGTCGCCCATGTCGCGCTTGGCGAAGGCCGGACATCGGTGGGCCAGTTGCGTTTCACCCATGCCGGGCCGCGTCAATTCTCGACTTTCGCTTATAGTCCCGAATGGATCGAAAACCCGCGTGCCTTCGCCATACAGCCCGATTTCCCTCTTGAGGCCGGTCCATTCCACACTTCGGGACAGCCCGGCAATATGCGCGACGCCTTGGCGGGCGTTTTCGCCGATGCGGCTCCGGACAGTTGGGGACGCAGGCTGCTCGAACGCGCCTATGGCAATGGTCTCAACGAATTCGAGTATCTGACGCTTTCCGACGATGCCTGCCGGCAAGGTGCATTGCGCTTTCTGGATGAAAAGGGCGAGGTCATTCGCGGCAAGGCAGCGGACGCCATCCCGCGTCTGGTAGATCTCGAAACCATCACGGCGATCGCGCGCGCCTATGAGCAAGGCAAGGAAATCTCGCCCGAGGATATGCAGACGCTCGCCGGCGCCGGCGGCTCCGGCGGCGCTCGTCCCAAAGCCAATGTCAGGGACGGCGATGCGCTGTGGCTGGCGAAGTTCACCTCGGTCCACGATCAACAGCCGATCGAGCGCGTCGAGGTCGCGACCCTCCGCCTGGCGGCAGCCTGCGGTATCCGCACGCCCGAGACACGGTTGGAGTTGGCCGACACGCCGTTCCCGGTCGCGCTGATCCAGCGGTTCGACCGGCGTGGGGCCGCACGGATTCCCTACATCTCCGCGCGCACCGCACTCGGCAAGACGGGGGTGGAGCTGGGCTCCTATACGGAGATCGTCGATTTCATGCGGGCTTATTCACCCGATCCTTCTGACGATTTCCGTGAACTTTACCGGCGTCTTGTCTTCACGATCCTCGTCTCCAACAAGGACGATCATCTGAAGAACCATGGCTTCCTCTATGTGGGGGCGGGGCAGTGGCGCTTGTCGCCGGTATTCGACGTGAATCCGGCGCCGGATCGCAACCCGCATCTCGAGACTGCAATCCTTGAGGGCGGGGCGCATGATCGGTCGATCATCCTCGCACTGGAAGCCTGCGAATTTTTCGAGATTGCCGAGGCCGAGGCACGGGAGATCATCCGAACAACGGCGCAGCGCATTTCGGACGGATGGCGGGAAGCCTTCAGACAGGCTGGCGTTTCTGGCGCGCTGGCGCGTGACTATGAGGCTGCTTTCGCCGGCGATGAGATGGAAACAGCGCGCAGTATTTAGGTCATATTTGACGGATAAGCTACGATTATCCGTCAAATATGAGCGGCTTCGAGGAGCGATTGGCCTCAGGAATCCTGTTGTACTGTTATCGGACGAACCCGAGAACCATGAAGCCGGTGACGTGCTCCCATAACAGCGCCTATGGCATTCGAGGACGGCGACCCTCTCGGCGAGGACTTTCGGATGCATGTGCAGCCAGTATACAAATAGCCGCCGATTACACGCTATAAGCTGCGCGTGAATACCTGACGCTTGCCAACCCTTGATTACCGCTTGCCGTCAAAGCGGATGCTGCCCTTGGGCCTTCCTGCCTTCGGTGAGCAGTGCTGGA